>NZ_JBBKBA010000005.1 GCF_038404985.1 Ferrovibrio sp. MS7 | reverse complement strand
AATGCGGCTGGCGAGTCGGTGGTGACGGTGGACAAGCTGACCTATGCCGCCAACCTGGACAACATCGCCAACCTGCCCAATCCCGGCCTGCACCGCTTCGTGCAGCTCGATATCTGCGACCGCCGAGGCATCGGCGCGCTGTATGCGGAAGTGAAGCCGCGCGCGGTGTATCACCTGGCCGCCGAGAGCCATGTCGACCGCTCGATCGACAGCCCGGCGCCGTTCATCGAAACGAATGTGACCGGCACGCTGGTGCTGCTGGAAGCGGCGCTGGAATACTGGCGCGGGCTGGACGACGCCGGCAAGGCCGGCTTCCGGCATCTGCAGGTTTCCACCGATGAAGTCTACGGCGATGCCGAGCCTGGCAGCTTCTTCACCGAGAACAGTCCCTACAAGCCGAACTCGCCCTATGCCGCGAGCAAGGCCTCGTCGGACCATCTGGCGCGGGCCTTCGGCCGCACCTACGGCCTGCCGATCCTGGTGACCAATTGCGGCAACAATTACGGCCCCTACCAGTTCCCGGAAAAGCTTATCCCGCTGATGATCCTGAATGCCCTGGAGGGCAAGGGCCTGCCGGTCTATGGCAAGGGCGACCAGGTGCGCGACTGGATCCATGTCGAGGATCATGCGGCGGCTTTGCGGGCGGTGATGGAGCGCGGCCGGGTGGGCGAGACCTACCTGATCGGCGCGCGCGGCACGCGGCAGAATCTGGAAATCGTGCAGACCATCTGCGCCCTGCTGGACGATTACGCGCCGCAGCCGACCGGGCGCAAATATGCTGACTTTATCCGCTACGTCACCGACCGGCCGGGGCATGACAAGCGCTATGCCATCGACCCGGTGAAATGCGAGACCGAACTGGGCTGGAAGCCGGCCTATGACGTGACCGCCGGGCTGAAGCAGACGGTGAAGTGGTATCTGGAGAATGGCGAATGGTGCCGGCGCGCCAGCAGCGCCTATGACCGTGGCCGCATCGGTTTGGCGAAAGGGTAGCGCAAGATGAAGGGCATCATCCTGGCCGGCGGCACCGGCTCGCGGCTGCATCCGGCGACCTCGGTGGTGAGCAAGCAACTGCTGCCGATCTACGACAAGCCGATGATCTTCTATCCGCTGACCACGCTGATGCTGGCCGGGATCACGGAGATTCTGGTGATCACCACGCCGCGCGATCAGGCGGCCTTTTCGGCGTTGCTGGAGGATGGCAGCCAGTGGGGCATCCGTATCAGCTATGCCGTGCAGCCGGAGCCGAACGGCATCGCCCAGGCCTTCATCATCGGGCGCGACTTCCTGAACGGCGAACCGGCGGCCCTGGTGCTGGGCGACAACATCTTCTACGGCGAGAATTTCGGCGCCCTGCTGCGCCGCGCGGTCAGCAACAGCAGCAATGGCGCAACGGTGTTCGGCTATTGGGTGGTGGACCCGGAACGCTACGGCGTGCTGGACCTCAATCCCGATGGCAGCGTCAAGGCGATCATCGAGAAGCCGAAACAGGCGCCGAGCAACTGGGCGGTGACCGGGCTTTACTTCTACGATGCCGAAGTCTGCGACATAGCGGCCCAGTTGAAGCCCTCGGCGCGCGGCGAACTGGAAATCACCGACCTGAACAACGCCTACTTGGCACGCGGCAAGCTGGGGGTGGAGAAGTTCGGCCGTGGCTTCGCCTGGCTGGATACCGGCACGCCGGACAGCCTGCTCGATGCCTGCAACTTCATGGCCACGGTGGAGAAGCGCCAGGGCCTGAAGATCGCGGTGCCGGAAGAGGTCGCCTGGCGGCTGGGCTTCATCGATTCAGCCCAGGTCGAGCGCCGCGCCGACTA
>NZ_JBBKBA010000004.1 GCF_038404985.1 Ferrovibrio sp. MS7 | reverse complement strand
CGATGCCTGCAACTTCATGGCCACGGTGGAGAAGCGCCAGGGCCTGAAGATCGCGGTGCCGGAAGAGGTCGCCTGGCGGCTGGGCTTCATCGATTCAGCCCAGGTCGAGCGCCGCGCCGACTACTACAAGAACAACGAATACGGCAAATACCTGCGCCGGATGCTGACCCAGGCGGGGTAGACTAAAGCCTCTTTGTCATGCCCGTGAAAACGGGTATCCCATTTAAACAACAAATGGGACCCTCGCGTCCGCGAGGGTGACGACGTAAAGAGGACAAAAAAAGGCCCGCCATTGGCGGGCCTTTTTGTATTCAATGATGAGCGGCTTATGCCTTGCGGCTCTGCCACCAGGCAATGAACTCGCCGACGACACCACGGCGGAAGGCCATGACGACGATGACGAAGATGGCGCCCTGGGTGACCAGCACCCATTCGCCGAAGCCGGCGAGGTAGTTCTGCATGGTGATGATCACCGCGGCGCCGATGACGGGGCCGAGGATGGTGCCCATGCCGCCGACCAGGGTCATCAGCACCACTTCGCCCGACATCTGCCAGGTGACGTCGGTGAGCGAGGCGAGCTGGAACACCAGCGCCTTGGTCGAACCGGCGAGGCCAGCGAGCGTAGCCGAGAGCACGAAGGCCAGCAGCTTGTACTGATCGACGCGGTAGCCGAGCGACACGGCACGCGGCTCATTCTCGCGGATCGCCTTCAGCACCTGGCCGAACGGCGAGTTGATGGTGCGGTAGACCACCAGGAAGCCGAACACGAAGATCGCCAGCACCACGTAGTAGAAGGTGAAGTCGTTCTTGATGTCGATGATGCCGAGGAACATGCGGCGCGGGATCGCCTGGATGCCGTCTTCGCCGCCGGTGAACTTGGCCTGCAGGCAGAAGAAGAACACCATCTGGGAGAGTGCCAGGGTGACCATGGCGAAGTAGATGCCCTGGCGGCGGATGGCGATGGCGCCGGCCACCAGGCCGAGCACGGCGGCGACAGCCGTGCCGGCCAGGATGCCGAGCTCCGGCGGGAAGCCCCAGGCCTTGACGGTGTAGCCGCTGATATAGGCGGCGCCGCCGAAGAACATGGCATGGCCGAAGGACAGCAGGCCGACATAGCCGATCAGCAGGTTGAAGGCACAGGCAAACAATGCAAAGCACAGCACCTTCATCAGGAACACGGGATAGACCAGCGAGGGTGCCACCAGGGCAACCGCCAGCAGGGCGAGGAAGACTTGGGTTTCGCGATTCTTCAACATCTTCTGCGCCTCACTTCGGCGTGCCGAACAAGCCGGCTGGCTTGATCATCAGCACAATGGCCATGATGATGAAGATCACCGTGCTGGAGGCTTCGGGGTAGAACACCTTGGTCAGGCCCTCGATCAGGCCCAGCACGAAGCCGGTGAGAATGGCGCCCATGATTGAGCCCATGCCGCCGATCACCACTACCGCGAAGACGATGATGATCAGGTTGGAGCCCATCAGCGGGTTGACCGAGTAGATCGGTGCGGCCAGCACGCCGGCCAGGGCGGCAAGGCCGACGCCGAAGCCGTAGGTGAGCGTGATCATGCGCGGCACGTTGATGCCGAAAGCCTGCACCAGATCGGGGCGCTCGGTGGCGGCGCGCAGATAGGAGCCAAGCTTGGTGCGTTCGATCATGTACCAGGTGCCGAGGCAGATGGCGAGCGAGGCCACCACCACCCAGGCGCGGTAATTCGGCAGGAACATGAAGCTGAGGCGCTGGCCGCCGGGGATCGGGTTATCGTAGGGCAGGCCCGAGGAACCGAACTGCTTGCGGAACACGCCTTCGATGATCAGCGCCAGGCCGAACGTGAGCAGCAGGCCGTAGAGGTGGTCCAGGTGATACAGCCGCCGCAGGAATACCCGCTCCAGCACCACACCGAAGGCGCCCACCACGATTGGCGCCAGGATCAGCGCACCCCAGTAGGGCACGCCAAGCCAGTTCAGCAGCATCCACGCCACGAAAGCGCCCATCATGTACTGCGCGCCGTGGGTGAAGTTGATCACATTCAGCAGGCCGAAGATCACGGCCAGGCCAAGACTCAGCATTGCATAGAAGGAGCCATTGATAAGGCCCAGCAACAACTGGCCAAACAATGCCTGCGGCGGTATGCCCAGCAGCTCGAACATCGCTGAAACGTCCCCCTTGAAGAACCTGTTACCCTGTTAGTGCCGTATTGGCGTTTTATAGGAGAGCGCCCAGGGCGCTCTGCTGCAAAACGCTTGCATGCGGAAGGTGCGGGCCCGCCATTTCGACGGGCCCGCCCTCTGCAGAATGCTTAGCTCTTCTTCACCATCGGGCAGCCGCCATCGGCGAGCGGGCGGAACGCCTGATCAGCCGGAATGGTGCCGACCACCTTCAGATAGTCCCACGCATACTTGGACTCGGAGGGCTTCTTCACTTCCACCAGATACATCGGATGGATGTGGCGGCCGTCCTCGCGCAGCGTACCCTTGCCGAACAGCTTATCGTCGCTCGGCATTTCCTTCATCTTGCTCACCACCTTGGCGCCGTCGGCATCGCTCTTCAGCGCTTCCACGGCCTTCAGGTAGTGGATCACCGCCGAGTAGATGCCAGCATGCACCATGGTCGGGTACTTGCCGCCATTGGCCGCCGCGAATTCCTTGGCGAAGGCGCGGTTGTTGTCGTTGGCATCCCAGTACCAGGCGGTGGTGAAGTTCAAACCCTGGGCGGTCTTGAGGCCCAGCGAATGAATGTCGGTGTCGAACATAAGCATGCCGGCCAGCTTCTGGCCGCCTTCGACGATGCCGAATTCAGCCGCCTGCTTGATCGAGTTGATGGTGTCGCCGCCGGCATTGGCGAAAGCAACGATCTGCGCCTTCGAGGCCTGCGCCTGCAGCAGGAAGGACGAGAAGTCGGTGCCCGGGAAGGGATGGCGCACGGCGCCAACCACGGTGCCGCCATTTGCCTTCACGACGTTGCCGGTATCACGCTCCAGGGCATGGCCGAAGGCGTAGTCAGCGGTCACGAAGTACCAGGTCTTGCCACCATTCTGCACGATGGCCTTGCCGGTGCCGTTGGCCAGCGCCCAGGTGTCGTAGGTCCAGTGCGCGGTGTTCGGCGAGCACTGCGCGCCGGTGAGGTCCGACGACGCGGCGCCGGAATTCAGGAACACCTTGTTCTTTTCCTTGGTGATCTGGTTGATCGCCAGCGCCACCGAGGAGGTCGGCACGTCGACGATGGCATCCACCTTGTCAACGTCCAGCCACTGGCGGGCGATGTTGGAGCCGACGTCCGGCTTGTTCTGGTGGTCGGCGAACACGACTTCGACCTTGAAGCCGCGGGCTTCGATGCCGGAATCGGCAACCGCCTTGCGGGCCGACCAGGTGCCGCCCGGACCGGACACGTCGGCATAGAGGCCGGACTGGTCATTCAGCACGCCGAGCTTGATCACGTTGTCGGTGATCTGGGCATTGGCGGCACCGGCAGTAAGCACGGCAGCGGCCGTGGCGAACAAATGCTTCAAACGCATGATTTCCTCCGTTGGTTGAACCGTTAAACCCCGAGATACTGTTCGAGTTTCTGCGTGTTTGCGGCGATCTGATCATTGGGGATCATGTCGATCACCTTGCCGTGCTCGACCACGTAATGACGGTCGGCGACGGTACTGGCGAAGCGGAAATTCTGCTCCACCAGCAGCACCGTGAAGCCCTTCTGCTTGAGCAGACGGATCATGGCGCCGATCTGCTGCACGATGACCGGGGCGAGGCCCTCGGTCGGTTCGTCCAGCAACAGGAAGGTGGCGCCGGTGCGCAGGATGCGGCCAATGGCGAGCATCTGCTGCTCACCGCCCGACAGCTTGGTGCCCTGGCTTTTCAGGCGTTCCTTCAGGTTCGGAAAGATCTGATAGATGTCCTCGAGGCTCATGCCGCCCGGCTTCACCACCGGCGGCAGCGTGAGGTTCTCGTAGACATTCAGGCTGGAGAAGATGCCGCGCTCCTCGGGGCAGAAGGCGAGGCCCTGACGCGCGATCTCGTTGGAGGGCAGGTTGATCAGCTCCTTGCCCTCGAAGCTCACCGAGCCGGAGCGCTGCGCCAGCATGCCCATCACGGCCTTCATGGTCGTGGTCTTGCCGGCGCCGTTGCGGCCCAGCAGCGTCACCACCTCGCCCTTGGAGACGTTGAATTCCATGCCGTGCAGGATGTGGCTTTCGCCGTAGAAGCCCTGCAGGCCTTTGACGTTAAGCTGCGGCTCAGCCATGGCCGGTCCCCATATAGGCTTCGATCACTTCGGGGTTGCGCGAGACGGTGTCGTAGTTGCCTTCGGCCAGAATCTCGCCGCGCCGCAACACCGTGATGGTGTCCGACAGCTTGGCCACCACGCTCAGGTTATGCTCCACCATCAGCACGGTGCGGTTCTTCGCCACGCGCTTGATCAGGTCGGAGATCTTCTCGATATCTTCATGGCCCATGCCGGCCATAGGCTCGTCCAGCAGCATCATCTCCGGCTCGAGCGCCAGGGTGGTGGCGATTTCGAGCGCGCGCTTGCGGCCATAGGGCAGTTCGACGGCGGTGAGGTGGCGGTATTCCGCCAGGCCGACCGCTTCCAGCAATTCCTCGGCGCGGGCGTTCAGCGCATTCAGGCTGTCCTGAGAGCGCCAGAAATGGAACGAGGTGCCAAGCGGCCGCTGCAGCGCCACGCGCACATTCTCGATCAGCGACAGATGCGGGAAAACGGCGGAAATCTGGAAGGAGCGCACCATGCCGGAGCGGGCGATATCAGCCGGCTTCTGGGCCGAGATGTCGCGGCCGTTGTAGCTGATCTTGCCGCGCGTCAGCGGCAGGAATTTGGTCAGCAGGTTGAAACAGGTGGTCTTGCCGGCGCCGTTCGGGCCGATCAGCGCATGAATCGTATGGCGCTTGACCCGGAGATTGACGTCCTTCACCGCCACAAAGCCGGCGAATTCCTTGGTCAGCCCTTCGGTCGTAAGAATATGGTCTTCGGCCATGGTCTGGCTCAGCCCTTCTTGTTTACTCCCTGGCCGCCCATTCGATTGGTTCAAACGTGACGGCGGTGTCATGTAAGAGTATCGGCGAGTGGAAGTAAATAGCTGCGCGCAAAAAAAGAATTGCCGCTTTCGCGGGTGCACAATTTACGGAATTTATCCGACGAATCTGCCTATTTAGCGGGCGATTAATGGCGCGCCGCAGCCTTGGCGATCTGGTGTTCGCGATAGGAAATGTAGACCGTGCTGGCGAAAATGATCGTGCCGCCGATCCAGGTCCACATATCGGGCACCTGGGCGAAGGCGAAGAAGCCCAGCAGACTGGCAAAAATCAGCTTGGTGAAGTCCAGCGGCATCAGTACCGAGGTTTCGCCGAGCCGCATCGCCTCGGTGTAGAGCAACTGGCCGCCGGAGCCGAGCGCGCCGATGAAGAACAGCCAGATAAGCTGGTTCAGGGTCGGGGTCTGCCAGTGCGGCAGGGCGGCGACCAGACTGATCGGCAGGATGAACACCACCATATAGGTGGCGATGGTCAGGCTCGAATCCGTGCGCGACAGGATCTTGATGTCCACCACCGAGACCGCCCATAGCACGGTGGCGCCGAGCACCAGCAACTGGCCGGTGCCGATGGTGCCGAAGCCGGGACGCAGCACCACGACCATGCCGATGAAGCCGACCACCAGGGCGGCGATGCGGCGGGCGCGGATCTTCTCGCGCAGCACGATGGCGGCGCCAATGGTGGCAAACAGCGGTGCGGCATAGCCCAGGGCGGTCACTTCCGCCAGCGGCGTGATCGCCAGGCTGGAGAAGAACATCAGCATCGAGGTGCCGTTGGCCAAGCCACGGATGGCGTGCAGGTGCAGCTTGGTGGTGCGGAAGGGCGCGAAATTGGCCTTGATGATCGCCGGCATCAGCACCAGCAGGCCGAACAGGTTGCGGAAGAACGCCGCCTCGAAGGGGTGAACCTCTTGCGTCACCCGGCCGATCGCGCCATGCATGGCCGTGAAGCACATGCAGGAAATCAGCATGAGTGCCATCGCCCGGGGCAACGTGTTGGCGCCCGGCGCGGTGGTACTGGCGGGAAGATCGGACATGGCCCCTGGTATGGCAGTGTTATGTTAAAATTTCCAGAAAAGCCGCGAGACGAGCCTTGCTAAAATTGCAACTCTCCCATGCGCTGCCGATTCAGGCGATCGTGCCGCAGATTGAAGCCGCCCTGGCGGCGGGAGACAGCCTGGTGGTGCAGGCGCCGCCGGGCTCGGGCAAGACTACCCTGTTACCATTGGCCCTGCTCGATCAGCCCTGGCTGGGGCAAGGCAAGATCATCATCCTGGAACCGCGCCGGCTGGCGGCGCGCATGGCGGCGCGGCGCATGGCCAGCCTGCTTGGCGAAAAGGTGGGCGAAACCGTCGGCTACCGCGTGCGCCTGGATTCACAGGTCGGGCCGAAGACCCGCATCGAAGTGCATACGGACGGTGTTTTCCTGCGGCGTTTGCAGCAGGACCCGGAACTGGGCGGTATCGCCGCCGTGCTGTTTGACGAAGTGCATGAGCGCGGCCTGGAAACCGATCTGGCGCTGGCCCTGTGCCTGGAGGCGCGCGCTGCACTTCGCCCCGATCTCAAGCTGGTGGCGATGTCGGCGACGCTGGATGCCGCGCCTTTCGCGCGATTGCTCGGCCAGGGCGACACGCCGGCGCCAGTGGTCAGCGGCGAGGGCCGCAGCTTTCCGGTCGAGACGCGCTGGCGGCCGATGGCGCCAATGGCGCGGCTGGATCAGGCGGTGGCCGATTGCGTGCGCGAGGCATTGCATGACGAGCCGGGCGACCTGCTGGTGTTTCTGCCCGGCGTTGCCGAAATCCGCCGCGTGCAAAGCAATCTGGAAGAGAAGGGATTGCCGGCGGGCACCAGCGTGATGCCGCTCTATGGCGATCTTGGCAGCGCGCAGCAGGATGCGGCGATCCAGCCCAGCGCTGCCGGTCAACGCAAGATCGTGCTGGCGACTTCGATTGCCGAAAGCAGCCTCACCATCGAGGGCGTGCGCGTGGTGGTGGATGGCGGCTTCATGCGCCAGCCGCGCTTTTCACCGCGCAGCGGCATGAGCGGGCTGGAAACCGTGCGCGTCAGCCAGGCGTCGGCCGAGCAGCGCCAGGGTCGCGCCGGCCGCGTCGCGCCGGGCGTCTGCTACCGGCTCTGGGCCGAAGCTGCCCATGGCGGCCTGGCGAAATTCACCGCGCCGGAAATCGCCGTGGCCGATCTGGCGCCGCTGGCGCTCGATCTCGCCGCCTGGGGCGCGCGCGACGCCGCTGCCTTGCCCTGGCTCGATCCGCCGCCGCCGGCAACACTCACGCAGGCCCGCCGCCTGCTGCATGATCTCGGCGCGCTGGACCAGGATGATGCGATCACGCCGCATGGCCGCGCCATGGCCGAGCTGCCGCTGCATCCACGCCTGGCGCATATGGTGATCCGTGGCCAGGCCAAGGGGCTGGGCAACGAAGCCTGCGCGCTGGCCGCTTTGCTCTCCGAACGCGACATTGCGCGCGCCGAGCGCGCCGGGCCGCGCGATGCCGATCTGCGCTGGCGTGTCGAGATGGTGCTGGGCCTGGAACGCCGCGCCGCGCCGCATGGCCTGCGCGTCGAGCAGGGCGCGCTGCGCCAGGTGAAGCAGCTTGCCGATGACTGGCGCCGGCGCTTGAAGCTGCCGAAAGCGAACAATGCCGATGCGGAATCCACTGGCCTGCTGGCGGCTTTCGCCTATCCCGATCGCGTGGCGAAGCAGCGCAACCAGTCCGGCTCCTATGTGATGAGCGGCGGACGCGGCGCCAAGCTGGATGAACTCGATCCGCTCTGCCGCGAACCGCTGCTGGCGATTGCCGAACTCGATAGCGCCCAGGCCGATGCGCGTGTTTTCCTCGCCGCGCCGGTGCGCGAGGCGGATATCGAGGCGGAACTCGGCGATGCCATCGAGACCAGGGAAAGTGTTGCCTGGGACGACCGCGCACAGGCAGTGATCGCGGTGCGCCAGCGCCGCCTTGGTGCGCTGGTGCTGAAGGAGCGTGCGCTGGACAAGCCCGATCAGGAGGCGGTGCGTGCGGCATTGCTGCAGGGCATCGCCAAGGCCGGCCTTGGCGTGTTGCCCTGGAGCGATGGCCTGCGGCAATGGCAGGCGCGCGTGCTGCTGCTGCGCCGCCTGCTGCCCGAGGCCGCCGACTGGCCCGATGTCAGCGATGCTGGCCTTGCCGCCACCTTGCCTGAATGGCTGGGGCCGCATCTCGATGGCTTCACCAAGCTGAGCCAGCTTCAAGGGCTGGACTTGCATGCAATCCTGAAAAGCCTGCTCGATTTCAGGCAGTCGCGTCTGCTTGATGCCGAAGCGCCAACGCATTGGCGGGTGCCTACCGGCAATAATCTGCCGATCAATTACAGCGATGGCGACACGCCGGTGCTTGCGGTTCGGCTGCAGGAAATGTTCGGCGAGCGCAACACGCCGAGTATTGCCGGCGGCCGAATGAAACTGCTGCTACATCTTTTGTCGCCGGCACGGCGTCCGTTGCAGGTAACCAGTGATCTCGCCGGTTTCTGGCAATCAAGTTACAAAGCAGTGCGTGCGGAAATGCGCGGCCAATACCCGAAGCACCCTTGGCCCGAGGATCCCGCCAACGCTGTTCCAACCAGCCGGGCAAAGCCGCGTCAATAAAACCTGCAGGATGATGCGTGACACACGCATGACACGCTGTGAGACACAAACGCACGCGCCGGTTACTTGTTGCACTGCATTGAGGACGCTAGAGTTCGCCCCATGAACCCGGAGTACCGCAAGGACGTCCGCATTCTGTATGGCGACGCCAATACCGGCATGCGGCATCTTTACAAGCAAGCCCTGAGCGGGGCTGGCTTCACGCAGCAGCGTGAATTCGACTCGCTCAACGGCTTCACCGACCTGCTCGCCGTGGCGCGGCCCGACATCATCCTGATGGATGTGACGCTGCCGGGTGGCGATGCCTGCGCCACGATCCGCGCCCTGCGTCATGGCCTGGTCGGCAGCAATCCATTCCTGCCGGTGATCTTCACCACCTGGGAGGCAGAGCAGGCACTGGTGCGCCGCATCGCCGATTCCGGTGCCGATGATGTGCTGGTGAAACCGCTCAACACCCGCACGCTGATCGAGCGTATCGAAGTGATTGCCAATGCGCGCAAGCCTTTCGTCGTCACTGCCGATTATATCGGGCCGGACCGGCGCAAGGCAGTGGATCGCGGCAGCAGCATCATTCCGCTGATCACCGTGCCAAACCCGCTGCGCGCCAAGCTGCATGGCGAGGAGATCGATGCCCAGGCGGCGCAGCAGGCTTTCGCCGCGGCGCAGGCCCAGGTGCAGACATTGCGCCTGCGGCAATCGGCCTTCCGCATCGCTTTCGTGGCACAGCAGGTGGTGCCGGCCTATCGCCAGGGCAAGGTGGATGATGGCGTTCGCGCGCTGCTCGGCGACCTGATCGAGTCGACGCAGGATATCGGCCGCCGCGTGCTCGATACCGAACTCACCCATGTCGCCAAGCTGTGCGATCCGCTGCTCAGCACCGCGCGGCAGATAGCCTCCAGCCAGACGATTGCTCAGCCCGAGAACAGCAAGCAGCTCGATCTGCTGCAAACTCTGGCGGAAGCGGTGCTGGCTTTCTTCAATCCGGACAAGCAGGCGAGTGTGCTGGCGCAGGAAGTAGCCAGCGCCGTCGAGCGTTTCCGCACCCGGCAGGCGGCGCGCACCGCCAATGCCGCGGCGCTTTCCTCGCGCGGCTAGCTTTTGGCTGCATAATGCGCGCCGGCTCTCACGGCAAAAGCCGTCATGGTACGCGGAGGCGTACCATCCACGTTTTTTTTGTTTGATTGACTGTAGATAAAAAAGAACGCGTGGATGGTCGGCCTGCGCCGATCATGACGTGGCGGGAGCCCCCAGCCTCAGGTGACGGTGATTGCCTGGGTGGTGGTGTAGAGATTGCCGTCGTCGTCGGTCCAGGCGAAATCCAGCTTGCCGGACTCCGTGCATTTGACGAAGAAGTTCAGCGCCGGATTGGCGGCGATGGCGGGTTCGAACTTGGCTTCGAACACGGTCTTGCCATTATAACGGCAGACGAAGCTGTTGATGATCTTGCGCGGCACAAGCTGGCCGCCGGCATCGCGGCGCTGGCCGGATTCCATCGGATGCGACAGCAGCGTCTTGATTTCCACCACGTCGTCCTTCTTGGCCGTCTGCGGCACGCGGACGCGGGGTTTGACATCCAGGCTCATCGTCATCCCCTAGCTGGCGCAGCCGCCGATGGTGACGCGGACTTCGCGCGACACGATCCAGGCCGAGCCATCGTTCAGTTCCGCCACCGCGATGAGGTTCTGCGTCTGCGCCATGCGCATGCGGAAATACACCTCGGCCTTGCCGGAGGCCGGCGTGAGGTGGAAGCTGGCGACGCCGGGTGCCGGGTTGCCGTCCGAGATGACATGGATGGCGCGCACATGGTCGGCCGCCGTCATCGGGCTTTCGACGCTCACCGTCACCGGCACGGTGTTGCCATTCTCGGCGATGTCGTTGGTCTTGATCGAAACCTTGCCGGGCTTGGGCTGGGTCTTGATCAGGCTGCCGAGCAGGCGGCGGGCATCTTCCACCGCTGCCGTGGCATCGCGCGGCAGCAGGCTGACGGCAAGGCCGCCCAGGCCAAGGGTGGCCACGGCTTGCCGGCGGCTTAATCCAGATTGCGCGCGGCGCATGGGTGTCTCCTGGGGCGAACCATCACCCCACCGGTTATAGCGCCGGTGGGGCGATAGTCCAGCGTGGCCCAAAGCGGGGCTGGCGTTCGGCTACTTCATCGCCGCGACGGCGTCGTATACCTGGATGCCGCCATCGTAGATCATGCGCAGGGCGACATAGACGATGATCAGCAGGCCGATATAGGCAATCCAGTGGTAGCGGTCGAGCAGACGGGCGATCAGCTTGGAGGCCACCGCCATCAGGGCGATGGAGAGCACCAGGCCGAAGCCGAGGATGTAGGGATGCTCGCGCGCCGCACCAGCCACCGCCAGCACGTTATCCAGCGACATCGACACGTCGGCCATGACGATCTGCATGATCGCCTCGCGCCGGGTTTTCGGCGCCGGCTTGGTGTTGGCGTCGTCGATCTCGCTTTCGGCGCCCTTGGCATGCAGGCGCAATTCGCGCCACATCTTCCAGCTCACCCAGGCGAGCAGCAGGCCGCCAGCCAGCATCAGGCCGATCACGGTAAGGAGCTGCACCGCCACGGCGGCGAACATGATGCGGAGCAGGGTGGCGGCGAGAATGCCGTAAACGATGATCTTGCCGCGCTGTTCCTTCGGCAGGCCGGCCACGGCCATGCCGATGACGATGGCATTGTCGCCGGACAGGATCACGTCGATCAGGATTACCTGCAGGAAGGCCGAGATTTCCGACGGCCCGACATGCATGCCAAAGAGAGTGAATTCCATGATGTGCTTTGCCCTTAAATCACGATAAACGGGGTATATATAATTAAGCCCCCATAAACAACATTTCCCGGATGGAGCGGGCTGCTGCTACCCCGGAAATATCCCGCAATGCACAAAAATACGCCCCGGCCGAAGGATTCGGGCCGGGGCAGGTGGGTCAGTGGTTCTGGTGGGTCAGTTGCTCTGGTGGCCCTGGGGCAGGGTGATATGCAGGGTTTCATCCAGATGCGTGGCAGCCAGCACCTGGATGCCGCCATCCCACACCATTTCAAAGGCCACGTAGCAGATGATGGCGACGCCGATATAGCCAAGGAAGCGGTAGCGGTCGAGCAGGCGGGCAATCAGGTTGGAGGCTATCGCCGTCAGCGCGATGGAAAGCACCAAGCCGAAGGTCAGGATGTAGGGATGCTGGCGCGCCGCACCGGCCACCGCCAGCACGTTGTCCAGCGACATCGAGACGTCGGCAATCACAATCTGCATGATCGCCTGGCGTATGGTCTTCTGCTCGTGGTGCGGATGCGTGGGGTCGTCTTCTTCCTCATCCTGCTCGCGCAGTTCGACGCCCATCTTCCAGGCCACCCAGAACAGCGCCAGGCCGCCGATCAGGATCAGGCCGATCACGGCCATGAGTTGCACCGCCACCGCGGTGAACATCAGGCGCAGCACGGTGGCGCCGATGATGCCCCAGAAGATGCCCTTGTTGCGCTGTTCTTCCGGCAGGCCACTTACCGCCAGGGCGATGACAATGGCATTGTCGCCCGACAGCACGATATTGATCATGACGACTTCGAAGAAGGCGCCGAGTTCGGCGCCGGAGAGCGAGAGGCCGAAAAGCGAAAGATCCATAAGCGACGTTCCAAATGCGTTGTGGCGGAAACGGTGCGCACAATAGGCAGGTAACTTTGCGATAAAAACCCGGTTTATTGATATTTTATAAGTTTATCAGTCAGTTATAAGTTTATTGTGGTTTTATATCTTGGCCTTGGCGCTGTCATGGCGCTTTGTTAGGAAAGAGCTTTGAGGAACCCGACTCGTCATGCCCGCAACACACTATGTCTGAGATGGCGCCGCTCTATACCTTCACGCCCGGCAGCTCACCGCTGCTGATCAATGTGCCCCATTGCGGCACCGGCCTGCCCGATGCCCTGCGGGCGCGGCTGACGCCGGCGGCGCTGGCGCTGCCCGATACCGACTGGCATGTGGAGAAGCTTTACGATTTCGCGCCGGCGCTCGGCGCCGGCCTGATGGCGGCGACGCAGTCGCGCTATGTCGTCGATCTCAACCGTGATCCGGAAGGCAAGCCGCTCTATCCCGGTGCCGACAATACCGAACTCTGCCCCAGCCGCACTTTCGGCAATGAAGCGATCTATCTCGATGGCAGCACAGTGTCCACGCCTGAGATGGCGGAGCGGCGCCGGCTCTACTGGCAGCCTTATCATGACCGCCTGACAGCGGAACTGGCGGCGATCAAGGCGCGGCATGGCTATGCCGTGCTGCTCGATGCGCACAGCATTCCCAGCGTGGTGCCGCGTTTCTTCGAAGGCCGGCTGCCGGATCTCAATCTCGGCACCAATGAAGGCCGCAGTTGCGCGCCCGATCTGGCAGATGCGGCGTATCGTGCCTTGCAGCGCGATGCGGCTTTCAGCCATGTGCATAACGGCCGTTTCAAGGGCGGTTTCATCACGCGGCATTTCGGCCAGCCGCAAAGCGGCCTGCATGCGCTGCAATTGGAACTGGCGGAGATCAGCTATCTCGATGAGGCGCGGCCCAATCCCTACGATCCGGCCCGCGCCGCCGCCTTGATCAAGCTGCTGCGCGGCCTGGTGCAGGCCTTGCTCGCCTGGCGGCCAGCATGAGCGACGGCGGCGCAGCGACGCCGCAGGGGCGGCAGCCGGGCAACCGCCTGCCGGTGACGCGCTGGCTCGGGCTCTCGGCCTTGCTCTGCCTGCCGTTGCTGGTGGTGTTGGCGGTGGCGGTGATGCGCCATGCCTTGAGCGCCCGCGAAGCCGTGCTGATCGGCCTGCCGGCCCTGCTGCTCTACATGGCGTTTTCCTGGTGGCATTCGCGCACCGTGCGCCGCGCCCTGGATCGCGCCGAAGGCATCCTGGGCGATGAACCGCGCACGCCGTCGAGCTGGGATGCCTGGACCATGCTGGGCGAACTGGATGCCACCGTGGAGCGCCTGCGCCGGCATCTGCTGAACGAACAGGGCCAGGTGGCGGTGCAGTCGACCACCGCCGATGCCATCCTCAATGCGCTGCCCGATCCGCTGCTGGTGCTGGATCCCGGCCGCCGTGTGATCCGCGCCAACCATGCCGCCCGCACGCTATTCGGCAACGAGATCGTCGGTCAGGATCTGTCGCTGGCCTTGCGCCATCCTTCCGTGCTGGATGCCGCCGATGGCGTGCTGGCCGGGCAGGCGGCGCTGGTGGCGGCGGATTTCTCGCTGCCGACGGCGGAGGGCCGCAGCTTCTCGCTGCGCGTCGCGGCCTTGCCCTCGGGCGAAGGCGCGCGGCCGGAAATGGCCGCCGTGCTGGCTCTGCATGACATCACCGCGCTGCAGAAGGCCGAGCGCATGCGGGCGGATTTTGTCGCCAATGCCAGCCATGAGTTGCGCACCCCGCTGGCCAGCCTGGTCGGTTTCATCGAGACGCTGCTGGGACCGGCGCGCGACGACGAGCCGGCACGGCTGCGTTTCCTCGGCATCATGCGCGACCAGGCGGCACGCATGGCGCGGCTGATCAACGATCTGTTGTCACTGTCGCAGATCGAGATGCGTGAGCATGACCGGCCGCGCGACGCGGTGGCGTTGCAGCCGCTGCTGCGCGACCTGGCCGAGGGATTGCAGCCGCAGGCGGAAGCCAAGGGTGTCACCATCAAGCTGGAACTCGACGATGCCGTGGCGCCGGCGCTGGGCGCCCGCGATGAACTGGCGCAGGTGTTCCAGAACCTGATCGACAACGCGGTGAAATATGGCCGGCCAGGCAGCCATGTCACGGTCAGCCTGCGTCGTCACGACGAACTGGGCCTGGAAGTGGCGGTGGAAGACGAGGGTGAGGGCATCCCGAAACAGCATCTGCCCCGCCTCACGGAGCGCTTCTATCGAGTCGACTCGGCCCGCAGCCGGGAACTCGGCGGCACCGGCCTCGGGCTAGCCATCGTGAAGCACATCATCAGCCGTCATCGTGGCAGGCTTGTCATTGAGTCTGAGGTCGGGAAAGGCTCAATATTCATCATACGTTTGCCTATTGTTCGATAAATTTTTCTATCCCTTTGAATAAGCCGTCGGCGATTGTCATACACCTGAAACAATAGAGTCACATCTATGTCACTGCCCCTCGCTAGGGTCCGCGCCGTCAGCCAAGCGGGCAATGCGGCCCGGGGCGCTGGCAAGAGAGGCGCGGTGCCCGGCATCGTGCCATGCACACTGAGAGGTTCCATCGTGATCAAGCAGACTCTCCTCCTCGCAGCGATCGCTTCCGCGGCGTCGCTCGGTCTGGCTGGCCAGGCTTCCGCCCAGGCTGCCCGCGACCAGATCCGCATCGTCGGCTCGTCGACCGTCTATCCCTTCACCACCACCGTGGCCGAGCGCTTCTCACAGTCCGGTGGCTTCAAGGCGCCGATCGTGGAAAGCACCGGTACCGGCGGCGGCATGAAGCTGTTCTGCGCCGGCGTCGGCACCCAGCATCCCGACATGACCAATGCCTCGCGCCGCATGACCAAGGCGGAGTTTGAGCAGTGCGCCGCCAACGGCGTGAAGGACATCGTCGAGATGAAGGTCGGCTTCGACGGCATCGCGGTCGCCATGAAGAAGGGCGGCAACAAGATCAGCCTGAAGCGTGAGGAAATCTGGCTCGCGCTCGCCGCCCAGGTGCCGGTGAACGGCCAGCTCGCGCCGAACCCCTACAAGACCTGGAAGCAGATCAATGCCAGCCTGCCGGATTGGAAGATCGAAGTGATGGGGCCGCCGCCGACCTCGGGCACCCGCGACAGCTTCGTCGAACTGGTGATGGACCAGGGCTGCAAGAAGTTCCCGGAAGTGAACGCCATTGCGGATGCCAAGGCCAAGGCCACTGCCTGCGCCAAGATCCGTGAAGACGGTGCCTTCATCGAAGCCGGCGAGAACGACAACCTGATCGTTCAGCGTCTGGCCTCCGGCGCCACCGGCCTGATGGGCGTGTTCGGCTATTCCTTCCTTGAAGAGAATGGCGACAAGCTGCAGGACGTGGCCGTCGATGGTGTCGAAGCCGAGTTCGAGACCATCTCGTCGGGCAAGTACCCGGTGTCGCGTCCGCTGTTCGTCTACATCAAGAAGGCCCATATCGGCGTCGTGCCGGGCATGAAGGAATTCCTGGCCGAGTATGTCAGCGACCGCTCGATGGCTGCCAATGGCTACCTCGAGAAGAAGGGCCTCGTGGCGATGCCGAAGCCTGAGATCGACACCGTGCGCTCGCAGGTTCTTGGTCTGACCAACCTGGCGATGTAATTCCAAGTACCGGCGGTCGGGCAACCGGCCGCCGGCTTTTCCCAAGTAAAAGCGTTTCCCGTTTGCTGGTGCCGCTGGGGGGCCCATGTCGATATCGTTCTTGTTCGCGGTCCTGCTGGTTCTGACCATTCTTGGCTATATGCTGGGGCGGCGCCGGGCGCTGGCTGGCGCGGGGGGACGCGGCAGTAACCTGCACAGCCTGCCGACTTTCTATGGCTGGCATGTCGTGATCTGGTGCGGCCTGCCGGCCGCCATTCTCTTCCTTTCCTGGATCGCCGCCGAGGATGCGGTGGTGCGCATGCTGGTGCAGGCGGCGTTGCCGCCGGAACTCGCCGGCCAGCGCGCTGACCAGCTTTCGCTCACCATGTCGAATGTGCGCAACATCGCCTATGGCCTGGTGCCGATGGATAGCGCCGATCCGCTGTTGCGTCCGATCGCCGAGCATTACATCAGCCTGCGCCAGACCGGCGATGCCGCGCTCTGGGTGCTCAGCCTCTGCCTGCTGATCGGCGGCATGATCATCGGCCTGCGCCATATCAATCCTGATTTCCGCGCCCGCAACCAGGTCGAGCGTGTCGCCAACTGGCTGCTGATCGCCGCCTCCACGCTGGCCGTGTTCACAACCATCGGCATCGTGCTGTCGCTGGTCTTCGAGGCGGCCCGCTTCTTCGCCAAGGTCAATGCCTTCGAATTCCTGTTCGGCCTCACCTGGTCGCCGCAGATGGCGATCCGTGCCGATCAGGTTGGCTCCTCGGGTGCCTTCGGCGCGGTGCCACTGTTTGCCGGCACGCTGCTGATCGCGCTGATCGCCATGCTGGTGGCGGTGCCAATCGGCCTGATGAGCGCCGTCTACATGGCGGAATACGCGCCGCAGAATATGCGCGCCTGGGTCAAGCCGGCGCTGGAAGTGCTGGCCGGCATTCCCACCGTGGTCTACGGCTTCTTTGCCGCGCTGACCGTGGCGCCCTTCGTGCAGCGCGTCGGCGAAAGCATCGGCCTGCAAGTGGCGTCGCAATCCGCGCTCGCCGCCGGCCTGGTGATGGGCATCATGATCATTCCCTTCGTCTCTTCGCTGTCGGATGACGTGATCAACGCCGTGCCGCAGAGTTTGCGCGATGGTTCCTACGGCCTTGGTGCGACCAAGTCGGAGACCATCAAGCGCGTCATCCTGCCGGCTGCCTTGCCCGGCATCGCGGCCTCCGTGATTCTCGCCTTCAGCCGCGCGCTGGGCGAAACCATGATCGTGGTGATGGCCGCCGGCCTTGCCGCCAATATCACCGCCAACCCGCTGGCGGCGGTGAGCACCGTTACCGTGCATATCGCCGCCCTGCTGGTCGGCGACCAGGAATTCGACAGCCCGAAGACACTGGCCGCCTTCGCGCTCGGGCTGGTGCTGTTCATTGTCACCCTGTCGCTCAACATCGCGGCACTTCGCATCGTCAAGAAATATCGAGAGCAATATGACTGATATGGCCGTGGAGAACGCTGCAATGCGCCAGGCTGACGGCACCGGTCTGCATATGACCGAAGCCGCGACCAAGCGGCTGAAGGCCCGCTACGCTGCCGAGCGCCGCTTCAGGATGATCGGTCTATGCGCCATCATCTTCTCGCTCGCCGCACTGGCGATCCTGCTGTTCACCATCCTGAGCAACGGCTTCACGGCTTTTCGCCAGGGCCATGTGCAGCTTGAGATCCAGTTCACGCCGGACCAGATTGCGCCGGCCGGCACCACCGATCCGCGCAAGCTGATGCAGGGCAATTACGGCGGCTTGATCCTGGCTTCGCTGCAGAACCGTTTCCCCGAGGCGCAGAGCCGCACCCAGCGCCGCCAGCTTCAGGGCATGATCAGCGCCGGTGCCGAAGCGCAGCTTGGCCGCATGGTGGTGGCCGATCCCAGCATCATCGGCACCACCCGCAAGGTTTGGTTGCCGCTGTCCTCCGATGTCGACATGTTCGTCAAGGGCCAGGTGGATACCAAGGCCGCCGAGGGCGAGCGCAAGATCAAGGACGCCCAGGTGCAGTGGATCGAGGCGCTGAAGGCGAGCGGCGATCTGGAACTGCAATTCAATAAGCGCTTCTTCACAGCGGCCGATAGCCGCGAGCCGGAACTGGTCGGCGTGTGGGGCGGCGTGGTCGGTTCCTTCTACACCCTGCTGGTGACGCTGATCGTGGCTTTCCCGCTCGGCATCATGGCGGCGATCTATCTCGAGGAATTCGCGCCAAAGAACCGCTGGACCGAGATCATCGAGGTCAACATCAACAACCTCGCTGCCGTGCCGTCGATCGTCTATGGTCTGCTCGGCCTCGCGGTGTTCATCGGTTTCTTCGGCATGCCGCGCTCGGCGCCGCTGATCGGCGGCCTGGTGCTGGCGCTGATGAGCCTGCCGGTGATCATTATTGCGGCGCGCGCCGCTTTGCGCGCCGTGCCACCCTCGATCCGCCAGGCCGCTCTCGGCCTTGGTGCTTCGCCGCTGCAGGCGGTGCTGCATCATGTGCTGCCGCTGGCGATGCCCGGCATCCTTACCGGCACCATCATCGCCATGGCGCATGCGCTGGGTGAGACCGCGCCGTTGCTGATGATCGGCATGGTCGCCTTCATCGTCGATATCCCCGCCACGCCGGTGGATGCCGCCACCGTGCTGCCGGTGCAGATTTTCATGTGGGCGGATAGTGCCGAACGTGGCTTCGTCGAGAAGACCTCGGCCGCGATTATCGTGCTGCTGGTCTTCCTGCTGCTGATGAACCTCGCTGCCATCCTGCTGCGCAAGAAGTTCGAGCGCCGCTGGTAGAACCCTCGCTGGTAACGCCCTCCACTGGTAACAAACCTAGGTCCAGGAAAGTCTCCCATGCAGAATGGTCAACACGCCCACGATGTGAAGATGGCGGCCCGCAAGGTCAACGTCTTCTATGGCGAGAAGCAGGCGCTCAAGGAAATCGATCTCGATATCGAAGCCAATGCCGTCACGGCGCTGATCGGCCCGTCGGGCTGCGGCAAGTCCACTTTCCTGCGGTCGCTGAACCGCATGAACGACACCGTGCGCGGCTGCCGCGTCGAAGGCGACATCAAGCTCGATACCCTGGATATCTATGATGCCAAGGTGGACGTGGTGCAGCTCCGCGCCCGCGTCGGCATGGTGTTTCAGAAGCCGAACCCGTTCCCGAAGTCGATCTACGAGAACGTCGCTTACGGTCCGCGCATCCACGGCCTGGCCGAGAACAAGGACGAACTCGACCTGATCGTCGAGAAGAGCCTGAAGCAGGCCGGCCTGTGGAAGGAAGTTGGCGACCGCCTGGCGGAAGCCGGCACCGGCCTCTCGGGCGGCCAGCAGCAGCGCCTCTGCATCGCCCGCGCGCTGGCGGTGTCGCCGGAAGTGATCCTGATGGATGAGCCCTGCTCGGCGCTCGACCCGATTGCCACCGCGCATATCGAGGAACTGATCGACGAACTGCGCCAGAACTATACCATCGTCATCGTCACCCACTCGATGCAGCAGGCTGCCCGCGTGTCACAGCGGACCGCCTTCTTCCATCTCGGCATCCTGGTGGAATCCGGCGATACCAAGACGATCTTCACCAATCCGAGCGACGAACGCACGCAAGGCTATATCACGGGCCGTTTCGGCTGAGGCCAGTTTAGGGAAAAGAGGATCTGATGACCAATGCCAGCCATACCGTAAAGGCCTACGATCAGGACCTGAAAAAGCTCGGCACGCTTGTCGTGCAGATGGGCGGCCTGGCGGAATCGCAGCTTGCCGCTGCGGTTAATGCCGTTGCCAAGCGCGACTCAGACCTTGCCACCGATGTGGTGAAGGCCGATGCCAAGATCGACGCGCTGCGCACCCAGCTTGATGAATTCGCCATCAATCTGCTGGCTTTGCGCCAGCCGATGGCTATCGATCTGCGCATCATCGTCTCGGCTTTGCGCATCTCCTCGGAACTTGAGCGCATCGGCGACTACGCCAAGAATGTCGCCAAGCGTTCCATGGTGCTGAACCAGTCGCCGATCGTGCGCCCGGTCAGCGTGGTGCCGCGCATGGCTGCCATGGTGCAGTCCATGATCAAGGACACGCTGGATGCCTATATCTCGGACGATGCCGCCAAGGCCGATGCGGTCTGGCTGCGCGACGAGGAAGTCGACGACATGTACAACAGCCTGTTCCGCGAGTTGCTGACCTACATGATGGAAGACCCGCGTTCGATCACGGCCTGCACGCATCTGCTGTTCATCGCCAAGAATATCGAGCGCATCGGCGACCATACCACCAATATCGCCGAGCTGATCCATTACGCGGTGAAGGGCGAGATGCTGAAGGATGAGCGCCCGAAGGGCGATCAGACCAGTTTCGCAGTGGTTGACAAGGCGGGAGAGTAACATGGGCGTGGCCGTGAAGCCGCGGGTTCTGGTTATCGAAGATGAGGCGGCGCTGCTGGCTTTGCTGCGCTACAACCTCGAGAAAGAGAACTACATCGTCGATGAGGCTGTGGATGGCGAGCAGGCATTGCTGCGGGTTGCGGAGCATATGCCTGACCTGATCCTGCTCGACTGGATGCTGCCCAGGCTGTCCGGCCTGGAAGTCTGCCGCCAGTTGCGCCGCGATCCTAATGCCCGCAACGTGCCGATCATCATGCTGACGGCGCGGGGCGAGGAAGCCGACCGGGTGCGCGGCCTGGATGCCGGCGCCGATGACTACATTGCCAAGCCGTTCAGCCCCAGCGAATTGCTGGCGCGGATTCGCGCCGTGCTGCGCCGCATCCGCCCGGCACTGGCCGAGGAAGTGCTGACCTATGGCGGCCTGGTGATGGATATCGCCACCCATAAGGTGACGCGCAACGGCCGCGAAGTGCATCTTGGGCCGACCGAGTTCCGCCTGTTGCGCTTTTTCCTGGAGCATCCCGGCCGCGTGCTGAGCCGCGATCAGTTGCTCGATTCAGTCTGGGGTCGTGACATCTATGTCGAACAGCGCACTGTCGACGTGCATATCCGCCGCCTGCGCAAGGCGCTGAACGGCGAAGGCGAGGATGATGTGATCCGCACCGTCCGTTCCGCCGGCTATGCCCTGGAACTGACCGCTCAGCCGGCTAATGCCGGCTGAGTTTCTTCTCTAGTTTTTAACGGCTGATCTGGCGGCGCATCGCCGTGAACAGGGCGTCCATCTTGCCGCCGTTGTTCTGCAGCACCGATTCGAACTGCTGACGCTGCGTGAAGGCCATGCTGACGCCTTCGATGATTACGTCGGTGACTTTCGGCACGCCGCCTTTGTTGATCACTTTCCACTCGACGCGGATCGGCGGACCGCTCTTGCGGTTGATCTGCGATAGCACGATCTGGGTCGCTTCATTGTCGCGGTTGACGCCGTCCTGCACGCTGAGCGTCTGGCCGTCATACTGGGCCAGCAGGCCGGAATAGACCTTCACCATGTAATCCACGAACAGGCCGTCATATTCCTTGGCCTGGCCGTCGCTGAGCTGGCGGCCATAGCGGCCGAGGCAGAAGCGGCTGACGCCTTCGAGGTCGAGATGCTTTTCCAGCAGGTCGCGCACCAGCGCCTCGCGCTTGGCGGTATCGGCGGAGCGGGCGGCCAGCACTTCCAGGGTCTCGGTACCGACGGTGCGGATGAAGGCATCGGCTTCGGCCGCGCGGCCAGCCTGCGGATTGGCGAAGCTCAGGCCGGCCAGCAACACGAAGGCGGCAAGCATTGGCCGGACCCGCAGGGTAGGAGCGGCAGAAAGACGGGGCAGGGCAAGCAGGCGCGACATCGTCGTTAAAGTCCTATCTGGAAAGGTCTTTCGGGGCGATTCAGAAGTCGACCGCCCGTTTATAATGCATCGCTAGGGCATATCCAAACCCCCCTGGGATGTCATTTTCGTGGCGGCAGGCACGTTTCCACACAAAACCCTATACAAAAATATAAAGATATGTTTATGTATCGCTCATCATGAACGCCGAAGTCAGCCTGAACCTCGATACCCTGATGGCCGCTTTGCGCGCCGCCGCCGAGCCAACCCGGTTGCGGCTGCTGGCTTTGTGCGGCCAGGCGGAACTGACGGTGACGGAACTGACCCAGATTCTGGGCCAGAGCCAGCCACGGGTTTCCCGCCATCTCAAGCTACTCTGCGAGGCCGGCTTGCTGGAGCGGGTACCGGAAGGCACCTGGGCCTTCTACCGCGTCGGCGAGCGCCTCAGCGGCGCCCCGCTGGTGCGGGCGGTGACGGCTTTGCTGCCGTCCGGCGACGCCACGCTGTCGCGCGATGCAGAGCGGCTGCTGGCGGTGAAGCGGGCCCGCGCCGATGCGGCGGAAGCCTATTTCCGCGACAATGCCCCGCGTTGGTCGCAGATTCGCTCGCTCTATGTCGACGAGCAGCAGGTGGAAACGGCGGTGGCCAGCCTGATCGCCGGGCACAAGGTGGCCGATCTGCTGGATATCGGCACCGGCACCGGCCGGCTGCTGGAAGTGCTGGCGCCGCATTTCGAGCGCGCCATCGGTGTCGACCTGAGTCGCGAAATGCTGGCCGTGGCGCGCACCAACCTGGAGCGCGCCGGCATCCGCAATGCCCAGGTGCGCCAGGCCGATATGTATAACCTGCCGCTGCCGGCGCAGAGCTTCGATGCCGCCATTGTGCATCAGGTGCTGCATTATGCCGACGAGCCGGCCAAGGCGATCACTGAGGCTGCCCGCGTGCTGCGTCCGGGCGGGCAACTCATCGTGGTGGATTTCGCGCCGCATGACCTGGAATTCCTGCGCAAGGACCATGCCCATCGCCGCCTTGGCTTCTCCGATGCCGAAGTGCGGCAATGGTGCATCGCCGCCGGGCTGGAGCCGGGCCAGCCGATCGCCCTGCCGGGCCAGCCGCTCACCGTGCATGTCTGGCGCGCCACCCGCCGCGCCAGTGCCACACTTTCACCCGTGAAGAAGATAGTCGCCGCATGATCCAGCTTGACGCCATCGCCGCCTCCGCCCGCCGCACCGGCCCGCTGAAGGTCTCGTTCGAATTCTTCCCGCCGAAGACGCCGGAGATGGAAGAGAGCCTGTGGCGCAGCGTGACCCGGCTGGCGCCGCTCAATCCGCGCTTCGTCTCGGTCACCTACGGCGCCGGCGGTTCCACCCGCGAACGGACGCACGCCACCGTGGTGCGCATCCGCCAGGAAACCCATCTCAAGCCGGCGGCGCATCTCACCTGCGTCGGCGCCTCGCGCGACGAGGTGAACGAGGTGGCGCAGCATTACTGGGCGGCGGGCATCAAGCATATCGTGGCACTGCGCGGCGATCCGCCGGAAGGCTCCAAAGGCTTCACCGCGCATCCCCAGGGCTATGCCAATTCCACCGATCTGGTGGCCGGCCTGCGCAAGGTGGCGGATTTCGAGATCAGCGTCGGCTGCTACCCGGAAGGTCATCCCGATGGCACCGCGCCGCGCCTGGAACTGGATTACCTGAAGCGCAAGGTGGATGCCGGCGCCACGCGCCTGGTGTCGCAGTATTTCTTCGATACCGAGACTTTCCTGCGCTTCCTCGACCGCGCCCGTTCCGCCGGCATCAGTGTGCCGATCGTGCCGGGCATCCTGCCGGTGACGAATTTCCGCCAGGTGGTGCGTTTCTCGGCGGCCTGCGGCGCTTCCGTGCCGGCCTGGCTGGCCGATATGTTCGATGGCCTGGACGATGATGCCGAGACCCGCCGCATGGTGGCGGCGCATATCGCCGCCGAGCAATGCCGCCGCCTGCAGGCCGCCGGCATCGACGAATTCCATTTCTACACGCTGAACCGCGCCGACCTGACCTATGCCATCTGCCATATCCTCGGCGTGCGGCCCAACCAGCAGGCGGCTGCGGTCGCCGGGAGTGCGGCATGATCGAGAACGCGAAGCAGATACTGGCCGCCGCCAAGCCGGCGCGTCTGGCGCGGCGCGCGGCGCTCTACAAGTCCGCTGGCGAGCGCATCCTGGTGCTGGATGGCGCCATGGGCACCATGCTGCAGCGGCGCAAGCTGCAGGAGCAGGATTACCGTGGTACCCGCTTCGCCGGCGCCAACAGCGACCTCAAGGGCAATCACGACCTGCTCAACATGACCCGCCCGGATGTGATCCTGGCGGTGCATGCCGAATATCTCGATGCCGGCGCCGATATCATCGAGACCAACACCTTCAGCGGCACCTGGATCAGCCAGGCCGATTATCACCTTGAATCCGCCGTCGACGAGATCAACGTGGAAGGCGCCAAGCTGGCGCGCCAGGCCGCCGATATCGCCACCGCCGCCGATCCGTCGCGCCCGCGCTTCGTTGCCGGCGCCATCGGGCCGACCAACCGCACCGCGTCGCTGTCGCCGGATGTGAACCGGCCGGAATTCCGCAACATCACCTTCGATGAACTGCGCGATGCCTACCGCGCCCAGGCGCTCGGCCTGCTGGTCGGCGGCGCCGACATCCTGCTGATCGAAACCATTTTTGACACGTTGAATGCCAAGGCGGCGGTGTTCGCCGTCTACGAGTTGTTCGACGAACTGGGTGAGGAATGGCCGGTGATGATCTCCGGCACCATCACTGATCTTTCCGGCCGTACGCTGTCGGGCCAGACGGCGGAGGCGTTCTGGAATTCGCTGCGCCATGCCAAGCCGTTCTCCATCGGCCTCAACTGCGCCTTCGGCGCCGAGCAGATGCGGCCCTATGTCGCCGAACTGGCACGTGTTGCCGATGTCAAGGTCAGTGCCTATCCCAATGCCGGCCTGCCGAACCAGTTTGGCGAATATGACGAGGAGCCGCATACCACCGCCGGCCATCTGCGCGAATGGGCCGAGCATGGCCTGGTGAATATCGTCGGCGGCTGCTGCGGCACCACACCGGATCATATCCGCGCCATCGCCGACAGCGTGCGCGGCGTCAAGCCACGCTCGATCCCCGCCATCCCCCGCCAGCTCCGCCTTTCTGGCCTAGAACCTTTCGCGGTGCCCGCAGCATGAGCCTTCCCGTTTTCATCAATGTTGGTGAGCGCACCAACGTCACCGGTTCGGCCAAGTTCCGCAAGCTGATCCTGGCCGGCGAATACGATGAGGCACTCGCCATCGCGCGCCAGCAGGTGGAGAACGGCGCCCAGATCATCGACGTCAACATGGACGAGGGCATGCTCGATTCCAAGGCGGCGATGGTGAAGTATCTCAACCTGATCGCCTCCGAGCCGGATATCAGCCGCGTGCCGCTGATGATCGATTCCTCCAAATGGGAAGTGATCGAGGCCGGCCTGCAATGCGTGCAGGGCAAGGCGGTGGTGAATTCGATCAGCCTGAAGGAAGGCGAGGCACAGTTCTTCGCCCAGGCGCGCAAGGTGCTGCGCTATGGCGCCGCCGTGGTGGTCATGGCCTTCGACGAGCAGGGCCAGGCTGATACCGCCGATCGCAAATATGAAATCTGCGCCCGCGCCTACAAGCTGCTGACCGAGAAGGTCGGTTTCGCGCCGGAAGACATCATCTTCGATCTCAACATCTTCGCGGTCGCCACCGGCATCGAAGAGCATAACAACTACGCCGTCGAATTCTTCGAGGCCGCCAAGCGCGTGCGTGCCAACCTGCCGCATGTGCATATCTCCGGCGGCGTCTCGAATGTCAGCTTTTCCTTCCGTGGCAACGAACGCCTGCGCGAGACCATGCATGCGGTGTTCCTGTATCACGGCATCAAGGCCGGCATGGATATGGGTATCGTCAATGCCGGCCAGTTGCCGGTCTATGAAGATATTCCCGCCGATCTGCGCGAGCGCGTCGAGGACGTGATCCTCAACCGCCGCCCGGATGCCACCGAGCGGCTGCTGGAAGTGGCCGAAAGCTACAAGGCCGGTGCCAGGAAGCAGGAAGCCGATCTCGCCTGGCGCGAGAAGCCGGTGCGCGAGCGACTGGCCCATGCCCTGGTGCAGGGCATCACCGATTTCATCGACGAAGATACGGAGGAAGCACGCCATACCGTCGCCCGGCCGCTCGAGGTCATCGAAGGTCCGCTGATGGACGGCATGAATATCGTCGGCGACCTGTTCGGCCAGGGCAAGATGTTCCTGCCGCAGGTGGTGAAGTCGGCGCGCGTGATGAAGAAGGCGGTGGCCTACCTGCTGCCTTTCATCGAAGCCGAGAAAGCCTCCGGCCCGGCCAAGACCAACGGCAAGGTGCTGATGGCGACTGTGAAGGGCGATGTCCACGATATCGGCAAGAACATCGTCGGCGTCGTGCTCCAGTGCAACAATTACGAAGTCATCGATCTCGGTGTCATGGTGCCCTGCGCCCGCATCCTGGATGAAGCCAAGAAGCAGGGCGCCGATATCATCGGCCTCAGCGGCCTGATCACCCCGAGCCTGGATGAGATGTGCTATGTCGCCAGCGAGATGCAGCGCGAGGGTTTGCGCCTGCCGCTGATGATCGGCGGTGCCACCACGTCGAAGGTGCATACGGCGGTGAAGATCGCGCCGAACTATACCGGCCCGGTGGTGTATGTGACCGATGCATCGCGCGCCGTCGGCGTTGCCGGCAAGCTGGTCTCGGCCAACGATGCCGAGCAATACAATGCCGAGATTGCCAGAGAATATGCCAATATCCGCGAGATTCATTCCCGCGAACGCAATGCCGGCCCGCGCCAGAGCATTGCCGAGGCGCGCGCCAATGGCATGAAACTGGACTGGAGCGGCTATCAGCCGCCGAAGCCCGGTTTCCTCGGCCTAAAGGTGTTCGAGGATTACCCGATTGCCGAACTGGTCGAGCGCATCGACTGGACGCCGTTCTTCTCCTCCTGGGAATTGCGCGGCCGCTATCCCGATATCCTCACCGACAATGTGGTGGGCGAGGCGGCGAGCAACCTGTTCAAGGATGCGCAAGCCCTGCTCAAGCGCATGGTGGAGGAAAAGCCGATCCGCGCTGCCGCCGTGATCGGCTTCTGGCCGGCCAACAGCATCAATCACGACGATATCAGCCTGTTCACTGACGACAGCCGCAAGGCGGAAGTGGCGCGGCTGCACATGCTGCGCCAGCAGATGAAGCGCGATGGCGACCGGGCGAATTTCTGCCTCGCCGATTATGTCGCACCGGTTGGCGCTGCGGCCGACTATGTCGGCGCCTTTGCCTGCACTGCCGGCATCGGGCTGGACGAATGGATCAAGCGCGAATTCACCGCCAAGCAGGACGATTATTCCGGCATCATGGCCCAGGCCTTGGCCGACCGCCTGGCGGAAGCCTTCGCCGAGCGCCTGCATGAGCGCGTGCGCAAGGAATTCTGGGGCTACGCGGCGGCGGAAACCCTGAGCAACGACGAGCTGATTGCTGAGAAATATCGCGGCATCCGCCCGGCGCCCGGCTATCCGGCCTGCCCGGACCATACCGAGAAGGCGACCCTGTTCAAGCTGCTGGATGCGACGAGCAAGGCCGGCATCACGCTCACCGAGAGCTTCGCCATGTGGCCTTCGGCGGCGGTGAGCGGCTGGTATTTCAGCCATCCCGAGGCGCGCTATTTCGGTGTCGGCCGCATCCAGCGCGACCAGGTGGCGGATTACGCCAACCGCAAGCAGATGCCGCTGGATGTCATGGAACGCTGGCTGGCGCCGAACCTGGCCTATGATCCGGCACGCTCGGAAGCGGCGGAATAGTTATTCCTTCGGCCAACGCTTGTGTACCCAGAACCAGTGATCCGGGCGTTCCCGGATCCAGCGTTCCAGCGTGGCATGCACTTTGGCCAGGCCGGCCACCACATCGGCTTCGCGCTCGCCGCTCGGCTCGAGGAAGAAGGGCGGCTCCACGGTAACGCGGAAATGCGCGCTGCCGAGGCGCTCGACACGGGCGCCGAGCACCGGGCAACGCTGGCGCAAGGCCAGTTCGGCGATGGCCGGCGCGGTCATCGCCGGCAGGCCGAAGAACGGCACGCTGATGCCGGAATTCAGCTTCTGGTCCACCAGCATGCCGAGCGACTCATTGTTCATCAAAGCCTGCAGCAGCGCGCGCGCCGCCCGCACGCCCTTCGGCACGTGGCGTGCATCGCTGGCCCGTGCCCGCAGGTTTTGCAGCAATTCCTCGGTCAACGGGTTGTTGGCGGCGCGGTAGACCAGGGTCAGCGGCAGGCCGCATTGCGTGCTGGTGAGGCCGATGAGTTCCCAATTGCCGTAATGCGCCGAGAAGAAGATCGCGGCCTTGCCGGACTCGCGCACAGCGTCGATATGTTCCGCGCCGACCAGTTCAACCCGGTCGCCGAGCCGCAATTTCGGCAGATGCGGGTATTCGGCGATGACGCGGCCGAGATTGTCCCACATGCCGAGCAGCGCCTGCTCGCGGGCGGCTTCATCCAGATGCGGCAGGGCCTTTTGCATCTGCCGCGCGGCAATGCGGTGCGCCCGCACGCGGGGACCGATCTTGCGCCCGATCCAGCCACCGAGCGCGGAAGCCATATCCAGCGGCAGGCAGCCAAACAGCGCGATACCGAAGCGTGCGCCGAAAGCAGCCACATATTCATGCGGCTCCGCCCGCGTTTCGATGCCCAGGATTTTAGGCATTGGTCAGTGCCTTGGCGATGAAGGCTTCGAGCTGCTGCGGCGCCTGGAACGTCAGTTCGACGCGCAGCACCTGTACCATGGCGCGGGCTTCCTGCGGCAGCCGCATCAAATCCTTCTCGGTGGTGACGGCCTGGGCCTTCAGCGCCACGGCGCGTTCCACCAGGCGCATCACTGTATCGGCATCATACGTGCCATGATCGGGGAAGGCCTGGCGCTCGGCGACATGGGCGCCGATGCTTTCCAGCGTGCTGAAGAATTTCTCCGGCCGGCCGATGCCGGCGAAGGCCAGCACGCGCTCATCCTTGAGCTTCGCGGCATCTTCCGCCAGGGGCCGCAATGCAGCGGCGAAAACCGGCAGGTCACCGAAATCGAAGGGCCGCACAGGCTCCCCGATCAGGATCACCGCATCGGTGCGGGCCAGGCCCTCCGCGATGCTTTCGCGCAAGGGGCCGGCAGGAATCAGGCTGCCATTGCCGAAGCCCTGGGCGGCATCCACCACCAGCAGGTTGATATCGCGCTCCAGCGCATAGGTCTGATGCGCGTCATCGGCCAGCAGGATGTCGCAGCCGGCGCGGCAGGCGGCGCGGGCTGCTTCGGGCCGGTCGCGACCGATCCAGGTCGGCGCCGCGCAGGCCAGCAGCAGGGCTTCGTCGCCGACGCGCGCCGCATCATGCAGCGACGCATCGACGCGCAGCGGGCCGGCTTCACTGCCGCCATAGCCACGGCTGACCATGCCGGGGGTATAGCCCATGGCCTTCAGCCTGGTTGCCAGCGCGATGGCGGTAGGCGTCTTGCCGGCGCCGCCCGCCACCAGATTGCCGACCGAGATCACCGGCACCGCCACTTCCTGCGGCCGTGCCATGGCGCGGTTGAGGCGGTTGCCAAGGCCATAAAGCAGGGCCAGCGGCGACAGCAGGGCGGGCAGCGACGAGGTGGTGCCGGCGGACCAGAAATCGGGCGTGCGCGGCATGGCTAGTCGCCCCGCGGCGCCGGCTCCACCGGCGCATGACCGCAAAGCCGGTCGGCTTCCGCCGTGATGGCGTTGAGTGCTGCTTCCACGCGCAGGGTGGCCTGTTCCAGGCTTTCCTCGCTGTTGCTGAACACGTCGATGGGTTCACCCCAGATGGTAACGCCGCTGGTGAACAGAGTGGGCAGCAGGAAACGGTCCCAGGTATTGAACAGCTTGCGCCGCCGTGCCGAATAGGTGATCGGCAGGATCGGTACCTTGGCGAGCCGTGCGGCGGCGATCACGCCAGGGCTTGCCTGCATGCGCGGGCCGCGCGGGCCATCCGGGGTGATGCCGATGGCGTTGCCATCCTTCAACAGGCCGAGCAGGGTGCGCAGGGCGGCGCGGCCACCCTTGTCTTTCTCGGCCTTTTTTGGATTGGCCGTGGAGCCACGCACTGTGGCGATGCCGAAGGGGTCCATGGTGCGGGCGATCAGTTCGCCGTCGCGATGCTGCGAGATCAGCATATGCATGGTGATCGGGCTGTCATACCAGGCGGTCGGCAGCATCAGCAGGCGGCCATGCCAGAAGGCCACGACGCAGGGCTTGCGCTGGTCCCAATGGGCTTGCGGGTATTCAGCGCCGATGGTCTGCCAGCGCGAGGTGGCGCGCACCAGGCGGACATAGAGCGCAATGGTATTGGCGGCGAGGCGCACCGCGGCGCGGCTGCGCAGCAGGCGCTTCAGCGGCGACATCGGCGATCAGGCCCCGGCGGCGAATTGCGTGGCATAGAGCCGCGCATAGACGCCGCCTTTGCCGAGCAACTCGGCATGGCTGCCCTGTTCCACCAGTTGGCCGCGCTCAAGCACGAAGATGATATCGGCATCGATCACGGTGGAGAGGCGATGCGCGATCACCAGCGTGGTGCGGCCCCGCATCAGCCGGCGCAGCGCCTCCTGGACCAGGCGTTCGCTTTCGCTGTCGAGTGCGGAGGTGGCTTCGTCCAGCAGCAGGATCGGCGCATCGCGCAGCATGGCGCGGGCGATGGCGATACGCTGGCGCTGGCCGCCGGAAAGCCGCACGCCATTCTCGCCCACCAGGGTATCGTAGCCCTGCGGCAGAGCCTTAATGAAATCATGCGCCGCTGCCGCGCTTGCCGCGGCCTCGATCTCGGCCTGGGTGGCACCAGCGCGGCCATAGGCGATGTTGGCGCGCACGGTATCGTCGAACAGGGTGAGTTCCTGGCTCACCAGGGCGATGCTGCCGCGCAGGCTGCCAAGCGTCACGCCGCGCACATCCTGGCCGTCGATCAGCACCTGGCCGGCGCTGGCATCATAGAAACGCGGGATCAGGTTCAGGATCGTCGATTTGCCGGCGCCGGAGGCACCGACCAAAGCCGCCTTCTTGCCCGCCGGCACCTGCAGGGTCACGTCGCGCAGAGCCGGATGCTCGGGGTCGTAGGCGAAGCTGACTTGTTGAAAGCGGATTTCGCCGCCCTGCACGGTCAGGGTCTTGGCATCCGCTGCATCGCGGATGGTGGCTTCCTGGTCGAGTACGGCGAAGACACGCTCTGCGGCGGCGAGGCCTTCCTGCAGCGAGACATTGAGCGTGGACAGCGATTTCAGCGGTTGGTAGGCCATCAGCACGGCGGCGATGAAGCTGCCCAATGTGCCGGGTGTGGTGGTGCCCGCGATGATCTGCTGGCCGCCGATGAAGGCGACAAGGCCGATGGCGATGCCGCCGAGCGCCTCGGTGGAAGGCGAAGCGGCGGCGCGGGCGCGGATCACGCGCATGGCATGGGTGAGGCGCTGCTCCACCGATTGCCGGGCGCGCTCGGTTTCGCGCTCCTCCATGCCATAGGCCTTGACCATGCGGGCGCCATCGAAGGTCTCGCTCAGGATGGTGGTCAGCTTGCCGGTTTCTTCCTGGCTGCGCTTCGAGCCCTTGCGCGTCTTCTTGCCCAGCCGGCGCGAGAAGATCGCCACTAGCGGAAACACCACGCAGACGATCAGCGAGAGCTGCCAGTACTGCATGAACATGACCACGGCGAGGAAGAACAGGCTGAGGCTGTCCTTGACGATGCCGGTCAGCGCCTTGCCCACCGCTTCGCGCAGCAGATGCGCATCGTAGAGAAAACTGGCGATCAGCTTGCCGGAATGCACCTGGTGAAGCCAGGCGAGATCGGCATGCATCAGCTTGGCATACATGCGCACCTGGGTATCGGCGATGATGCGCTCGCCGAAGCCACCCATCAGCGAGCCTTCGAGATAGCCGGCGAAGCCCTTGATCACCGCCACGCCGATCACCATAGCCGGGATCAGGTAGAGCCAGTCGGGATTGCCCTGGCCGAACAGGCCGTCCAGAATCGGTTTCAGCAGCCAGGCATTGCCGGCGGTGGCAGCGGCCACCACCGCCATGCTCAGCGCCGCGATCACCAGGGTGCCGAGATGCGGCCGCACATGCTCGGCCAGCAGCCGGCGCACCAGCATCCAGGAACTGGGTGGCGTGGTGGTGGCGGGAACGGAGGTGGCGGGCAGGGGCATCACCGAAAAGCGCGTGCGGGCAAGGGGATGAGGGTTTGCATGGGCCAGCAGGCTATAGCATGGGCGGCCCTTGCCCGCCACCGCCCCCAGGGTCGCGGCAGGGCTGTTGTTCTAGGGGCGTTCCGGGCAGGCGCCAGTCGGTGCGGCAATTGCCCAGCCGAAGCGGAATGGCAGATGCTGCAACGCATTGGCTGGCGGCTTGAGCACCAACGGCGGCAGCAGGCGTGCCTCGGGAAAGGCGGCTGCGAGATTGCGCGGAATCTCGTCTTCATCCTGCGATGCCGGCCAGAGCAGCATGGCGCCGCATTGCCGCAGCCGGGTTCGGTCGATCCAGGGCGCGGCGACAGAACTGGCGGCCGTGAAGCTTTGCGGCCGGTCGCTCGAATAGAACACCACATTGCCGCTGAGCCACATCTGCCCGGCAACGAAGCGGAGCGGCTGGCCGGTTTCCTGCCGCCAGGTTTCCGTCACCACGCGGGCCAGTTCACGACCAGGGAAATGAACGCGCTTGTTGCGGTTCATCATCTGCGGCCCCACCACCATGGCGCTGGCATAGAGGGCCAGCGGCAGCAGGAAGGCGAGCGGCCAGGCGCGGGCGATCCAGCGCCGCCCGGCGGCGGAAATCTTATCGCTGAACAGCAGCGGCACCAGCAGGGTGACGAAGATCCACAGTGGTGCGCCCCACATGGCGCGCGGCGTGCGACCCATGATCAGCGCCAGCACCACCACCAGCAGCACCGGGCCGAGCGCGATGGCGATGACGAACCAGCGGTCGAAGCTGGTGATCTTGCTGGCCGGCACCGCAACCGGTTCGGCGCGTGCGCCTATGCCGATCAGCAGCAGCACCAGCGGCGGCAGCAAGGCCAGGAACTGGCTGCCGATGAAATGCACCGGCAGCAGCAGGCGGTTCCAGCCGCTGGAAAAGCCGGCGCGCTGGTCGACATAGGCGAAGGTGACGTAGTTGCTGTTCTGCAGCCAGTAGAGATGCGGCAGCATGATCAGCACTGCCAGTAATGCTGCCAGATAAGGGCCAGGACGCTTAAGGCAAAGCCGTGCCTGCGGCTGCAGCAGCACGAAAGCGGCCATGGCCACCAGATACATGGCGGTGGAGTAGCGCGTCAGCAGGCCAAGCCCGGCGGCGATGCCGACGATCACCCAGTCGCGCAGCCGGTCGTCGCGCAAGGCGGTGTAGAAGAAGGAACCGGCAATGGCGGAAAAGGCCATCTGCAGGATGATCGGATTGAACTCGGGGCTGGGGAAGCCATAGAAATAGATCGTGGTCATCAGCAACAGCACGATCAGCGCATCATCGGTGCCATAAAGCCGCCGTGCCACGCGCCACACCGCCCAATAGGCAAGCCCGAGCGATACCTGGCTCAGCAAAAGCGCGGGCAGCATCGAACCGGGCAGCAATTGCAGGCCGAAGCCGAGCGCCCAGGCGAAAAGCGGCGGCCCCTTGTGATAGCCGAGTTCGAATTGCCGGCCCCAGACCGCGCCTTCGATCACATCCAGCGGTGCGTTCGGCAGCGTGAGATACGGCACCAGCACCCAACTCGTGGTTTGCAGCAGGATCAGGCCGGCAATGAGGAGGGGGTGATTACGGTGCAGCATCCCAGAAGGAACAGGCTTCGCGAATGAATGTGTTGGCTGGGGAGATCACCCTGGCTGATATTTCTCATTAGGCGGGTGCTTGGTCTGGAGGCAAATATTTTTTTGCTGTTTTCCAGGAAATATATAATTTTTTTATACAATATTTCCCGGTGGTTGCGGGGAGGTTTCCAGCCGCATCTTCCGGCATATTTGCCACTGCAACCGATTGCTTGCCGCCCGCTCGCGCGCTCCGCTATGCTTTGCAGACAAAAATAAACGGGAGGAGTTGGGCATGTTCATCAAGGCAGTGAAGGCCTTTGCAGTTGCCGTCGTCGCGCTCGGTTTTGCCGCGCCCGCCGCCAAGGCGGAAGAGATCAGCGTTACCCATTGGGGCGCGCTGATGTATGGCGCGCCGTATGCGGTGGCGATGGAGAAAGGTTTCTTCAAGCAGGCCGGCGTCGATATCACCGGCATCCTGACCTCCAAGGGCGGCGGCACCACGGTGCGCAATGTGCTGGCCGGCGGCCTGCCTTATGGCGAGGTGAGCCTGGCGGCGGCGGTGGCGGCGGCCAAGGAAGGCCTGCCGATCAAGATCGTGAATGCCGGCGCCGTGTCGGTGGCCGACATCCTGTGGGTGACGACGCCTGACAGCCCAATCAAGTCGGTGAAGGATCTGGTCGGCAAGAAGATCGCCTATACCAGCCCGAAATCCGTTACCGACATGCTCAGCATCATGGTGCTGACCAAGAATGGCGTGGCGCTCGATAAGGTGGAGCGCATCTCCACCGGCTCGATTGGTGCCGGCCTCACCGCGCTCGGCCAGGGCGCCGTGGTCGCGGCCCCGACCATGGATCCGATCTGGAGCCGTTCGTCGGACAAATACCGCCCGGTGTTTGAACTCTCGAAGGAGTTGCCGAACCTCACGCAAACGGTCGGCATCACCACGGCGGATTTCATCAAGCAGCAGCCGGCCAAGCTGAAAGCGATCATCGAGGGCCGCCGCAAGGGCGTGGATTTCCTCAATGCCAATCCAGCCGAGGCCGGTGCGATCTTCGCCAAGGCCTATAACCTCGACACGCCGCTGGGCGAAAAGGCGGTGCGCAACATGATCGCGGTCGGCTATTGGGGCAAGGGCGATATCGACCTCGCCGCCATGGACCGCATGGTGGAAGGCCTGCGCATCATCGGCGAGGTGGATGGCCCAGTGGATTGGTCGAAGCTGGTGGATACCTCTTTCCTGCCGGCTGACCTGCGCAAGCCCTCGTGAACGCAAGCATCGCGGCACTGGCGGCGGAACTCGCCGGCGTCACCCGCGTCTATCCGGCCATCGGCGGCCAGCCGCCGGTGCATGCGCTGGGGCCGATTGACCTCACCCTGAAGCGCGGCGAATTCTTCGCCGTGGTCGGGCCATCGGGCTGCGGCAAGTCCACGCTGCTCGATGTGCTGGCTGGCCTTGCCCGGCCCAGCGAAGGCGTGGCGCGGTTCGAGGGCCAGCCGATTGGCGACAGTGTGCCGGATGGTGTCGGCGTGGTGTTCCAGGAGGATGCCTCGTTTCCCTGGCTCAGCGTCGCCGATAACGTCGCCTTCGGCCTGCGGCGTCAGGGCGTCGATGCCGCCGAGATCGCGCGGCGCGTCGAGTATGCCCTGGCCTTCATGGGGCTGAAGGATTTCAGCAAAGCCCATCCGGCGCAGCTTTCCGGCGGCATGCGTCAGCGTGTCTGCATCGCCCGCACCCTGGTGATGCAGCCGCGCCTGATCCTGCTGGACGAGCCCTTCGGTGCGCTGGACCAGCAAACAAGGCTGCTGATGGGCGATGAATTGCTGCGGCTGTGGCGCGAGACTGGCGCCACGGTGCTGCTGATCACCCATGCGCTGGATGAAGCCGCCATGCTGGCCGACCGCGTTGGCGTGATGTCGGCCAGGCCCGGCCGTTTCATCGACCTGGTGGAAACCAACTGGCCGCGCGAGCGCGACAGTACGTTGGTTTCCGAGGCCGGTTTCGGTGCGCTCACGGCGCGGCTATGGTCGCATCTGCGCGCTGAATCGCTGAAAGTCATGGGTGGCGGCAGCGGGGGCAGGCAGTGAGCCGCTTGGGCTGGATCCGGCTGCTGCTGATCGCCGGCCTGGTCGGACTGCTGGAGCTTGCCTGCCGGCTGGCCTGGATCAAGAAGGCGACGATGATTCCGCCGAGCGAAATGGCGCAGAATCTGTGGCGTCTGCTGCGCATCGGCAAGCTCAACAACGATATCGCCGCCACGCTCGGCAATGTCGGCATCGCCTTCCTGCTCTGCGTCTCGGTCGGCTTCGCGCTTGGCGTGGTGATTCACAGCCTGCCGCGGCTGCGCCGCGTGCTCGATCCGTTGCTCGCCACCTGGTACGCGGTGCCGTTCTTCGTGTTCTATCCGATCTTCATTGTCATCTTCGGCCTCAACCGCCTGCCGATCATCGTCATCGGCTTTCTTTTTGGCGTCGTGGCAATGATCGTGAGTACGCTCAATGGCCTCGATCGCATTCCGCCGGTGTTGCTGAAAACCGCGCGCCTGCATCATATGCCGCCGCTCAGCGTGGCGCTGCGCATCAAGCTGCCCTCCGCCCTGCCGCATCTGTTCACCGGCGTGAAGCTTTCGGTGGCCTATAGCTTCATCGGCGTGATCGCGTCGGAATTCATCCTCTCGGGCGGTGGCCTGGGCTATTCCATTGCCTATGCCTACAACAATTTCGATAACCGCACGATGTATGCGCTGATGCTGTTCATCCTGCTGCTGGTCGGCAGTATCAACGCCGTGCTGCATGTCTGGGAACAGCGCCTGATCGCGCGCCGGGGTGGCAGATGATGCGGAGCGGCAGATAATGCGCAAGGTTACGGACTTCCTGCTGCTGGCGCTTGCCGTGCTGGTATTCTGGCAGGGCATGCATTGGTGGGCCGGCGACGAGGCGCTGACCAGCCCGGCGGAGACGGTACGCTTCGCCGTCACCCTGCTGGGGCGCAGCAACTTCTATCCGCATCTCTGGGAATCGCTTCGGGCGCTCGGCTATTCGCTGCTGATTGCTTCGCTGGGCGGCCTGGCGCTGGGCATCATGCTTGGCGCGCATAAGCCCAGCGGGCAGGTGATGGAGCCGGTGCTGGTCGGCCTCTATGCCCTGCCAAAGGTGACGCTCTACCCGCTGGTGCTGCTGCTGTTCGGCCTCGGGCTTTCGGCCAAAGTGGCATTCGGCGCGCTGCACGGCATCATCCCGGTGACGATCTTCACGCTCAATGCCGTGCGCAATATCCGCCCTGTCTATATCCGCACCGCCAAAACATTACGGCTGGATCCGTTCACCGCCGCGCGCACCGTGCTGCTTCCCGCCGCCCTGCCGGAGATCGTTTCCGGCCAGCGTATCGGCTTTTCGCTCACCCTGCTCGGCGTGCTGCTGGGCGAGATGTTCGCCTCCCAGCGCGGCTTAGGGTTCCTGCTGATGAACGCGATCAGCATCAACGATGTGCGCATGATCATGGCCATCGCGTTGATACTCTTCGCCTTCGCCGTCACGGTCAGCGCCGGGTTGCTGGCGCTGGACCGCAGGCTGCACCGGTAGGGACGCGCCCCGACATCGTCATGCCCGGACTTGATCCGGGCATCTCCTCGAGCATGACATCGGTTGCTTTGCCATGCCGGCACGAGATCCTCGGATCAAGTCCGAGGATGACGCCTTGTAGGGAAAGAGCTGCGCCCTTACAGCCGTGCCTTGGCGGCCGCCACCACGGCTTCCGGCGTGATGCCGAAATGCTGATAGAGCTTCTCGAACGGACCCGAAGCGCCGAAGCCCTTCATGCCGATGAAGGCACCGTTATCGCCGATATAGGCATCCCAGCCCTGGCGCACACCGGCCTCGATGGCGATGCGCACCGTGCCCGGGCCGAGCACGGCCTTGCGGTAGGCTTCCGGCTGCTCGTCGAACAGCTCGAAACAAGGCAGCGACACCACGCGGGTGCCGATGCCTTGCTGCTGCAGCAGGTCGCGCGCCGCCATGGCGATGGAGATTTCCGAACCGGTGGCGAGCAGGGTGACTTTCGCGGTGCCTTCCGCCGCGCGCAGCTCATAACCGCCCTTGGCCGAGAGATTCTCAGCCGTTTCAGTGACGCGCACGGCGGTGAGGTCCTGCCGGGTCAGGCAGAGCAGGGCGGGGCGGTCCTTCGAGCGCAGCGCGATATCCCAGGCTTCGGCGGTTTCCACCGCGTCGGCCGGGCGCAGCACCAGCAGGTTGGGGATGGCACGCAGCGAGGCTGTGTGTTCGACGGGCTGATGCGTCGGGCCGTCTTCGCCGAGGCCGATCGAGTCATGCGTCATGACATAGATCACGCGCTGGCCCATCAGAGCCGAGAGACGGATCGAATTGCGGCAATAGTCGCTGAACACCAGGAAGGTGCCGCCATAGGGGATGACGCCGCCATGCAGCGCCAGGCCGTTCATCGCCGCCGCCATGCCATGCTCGCGCACGCCGTAATAGATGTAGCGGCCCTTGAAGTCGCCGGGCTTCACCGGATCGAGGCCGGCGGTCTTGGTGTTGTTCGAGCCGGTGAGGTCGGCGGAGCCGCCGATGGCTTCCGGCACCACCGGGTTGATCGCTTCCAGCGCCATCTGTGACGACTTGCGGGTCGCCCATTTCGGCTTGTCGGCCACCAGCTTGGCGATATAGGCCTTGATCGTGGCGTCATACTCGGCCGGCAGGTCGCCCGTCATGCGGCGCTCGAATTCGGCGCGGTCGGCAGCGGGCAGCGTGGCGAAGGCCTTGTCCCAGGCTGCGGAGAATGCCGCGCCATTGCTGCCAGCCTGGCGCCAGGCGTTGAGGATCGGGGCCGGAATCTCGAACGGCGCATAGGGCCAGCCGAGCTTTTCGCGCGCGCCCTTGATCTCGTCGGGGCCGAGCGGCGAGCCATGCACGCCGGAGGTGCCAGCCTTCTTCGGCGCGCCGAAGCCGATCACCGTCTTGCAGGCGATCATGGTCGGCTTGTCGCTCTTCTGCGCGGCGGCAATAGCGGCGGCAACCGCTTCCGCATCATGGCCATCGACAGCGGCGGTGTTCCAGCCGGACGCCTTGAAGCGCGCGAGCTGGTCGTCGCTCACCGACAGCGAGGTCGGGCCGTCGATGGAAATGCCGTTGTCGTCGAACAGCACGATCAGCTTGTTCAGCTTGAGATGGCCGGCCAGCGAGATGGCTTCGTGGCTGATGCCTTCCATCAGGCAACCGTCGCCGGCGATCACATAGGTGAAGTGATCGACCACGGCATCGCCGAAGCGGGCGTTGAGCAGCCGCTCGGCCAGTGCGAAGCCGACCGCATTGGCAATGCCCTGGCCCAGCGGGCCGGTGGTGGTCTCTATGCCATCGGCATGGCCGAATTCGGGATGGCCGGCGGTGCGGCTGCCGATCTGGCGGAAGTTCTTCAACTCCTCCAGCGTCATGTCCTTGTAGCCGGTGAGATGCAGCAGCGAGTAGAGCAGCATCGAGCCATGGCCGGCGGAAAGGATGAAGCGGTCGCGGTTCGGCCAGGAGGGCCGGGCCGGATCGACTTTCAGGAAGCGGGTGAACAGCACCGTCGCCACATCGGCCATGCCCATCGGCATGCCGGGATGGCCGGAATTCGCCGCCTGCACGGCATCCATGGAGAGTGCCCGGATGGCATTGGCCATGTCGGCATGGCTGGCGGGAAGGGCGTGCGGGGGAACGGCGACGGTCGCGGCCTGCGTCATGGTATTGGGGAATCCGGCATATTTTCAGGAATGGCGGCGGGAAGATGCCGGGCAAAGCCCTGCACGTCAACCCGCCGAATACCCCTCCGGCCAGCCCCCATTCAGTAGAATCAATTACTTAAGCCGGAAATAACCAACGATTTCCGAGAGTGTCTGGCCCAGGCTGGCCATCTGCTGCGCCGAGGCGGTGGTCTGCTCCACCATGGCGCCATTGCGCTGGGTCATCTCGTCCATGTTGCCGATGGCCGTATTCACTTCATCAAGGCCGCGCGACTGTTCCGACGAGGCCATGGCGATCTCGGCGACGATATCGGCCACCTTCTTCACCGCGCCGACAATCTCGGTGAGCGAGGCGCCGGCCTGCTGCACCAAACCGGCGCCGCTTTTCACCTGGGCATTGGACTCGCTGATCAGCGCCTTGATGTCCTTCGAGGCGTTGGCCGAGCGCTGGGCCAGGGCGCGCACTTCCTGCGCCACCACGGCAAAGCCCTTGCCGGCCTCGCCGGCGCGGGCGGCTTCCACGGAAGCATTCAGCGCCAGCAGGTTGGTCTGGAACGCGATCTCGTCGATCAGCGCCACGATGTCGCCGATCTTGCGCGCGCTTTCCTCGATGCGGCTCACGGCGGCCACCGCCTGCTGCGCCACATCGCCGCCCTTTTCGGCGGTATCGCGGGCATCCCGGCTCAGATTGCTGGCGGCCTGGGCATTCTCGGCATTCTGCCGCACCGTGGTGGTGACTTCATGCATCGAGGCGGCGGTTTCCTCAAGCGCCGCGGCCTGGGCCTCGGTGCGCTGCGCCAGATCCTGGCTGCCGGCGGAAATTTCCGCCGAGGCATCGCGCACCTGGGTGGCGCTGGACGTGATTCGCGACACCACGTCGCGCAATTTCTCCAGCGTCTCGTTGGCGCCGTCGCGCAATTCTCCGAAGATGCCGGGATAGTCGCCTTCGACGCGGCGGCTGAGGTCGCCGCGCGCCATCGCTTCCATGGTGGCGGCGATATCGCGGGTCATGCCCTGGCATTTATCCGAGAGTGTGTTCACCGCCTCGCCAAGCTGGCGCAGGAAGCCGCTCTTGCCGGTGAGGTCCATGCGTTCGGCAAAGCCCTTGTCGCTGGCCATGGCGATGGCGGCGATCACTTCGCTTTCCAGCCGCAACTGCTCGGTGACATCGGACCATTCCACCACGGTGCCGAGCCGCGCGCCCTGACGATTCAGCACCGGATTGGCAATCAGGGTGAAGCGGCGGCCGCCCACCGTGATGCTGGTGCGATAGGTGCTGGCGAGTTTCTCCAGCAGGCCGCGCTGATGCGCCGGATTCTTGTGGAACACATCGATCTTGTTGCCGACCAGGGCATCGGGATCGAAATGCGGCAGATCCTTGCGGATATCGGCGGCGGCATTGCGCAGCAGCGCAATCACGGCGGTGTTGCAGTAGACGATGCGGTTTTCGGCATCGGCGATCATTACATTCGTGGTGGTGCCGGTCAGCGCGCTTTCGATGCGGGTCGCGGCAAGCTGGCTGTCGCGCAAGGCGGTCGCTGCAGCGGCTATAGCGCCGATCTCGTCGCCGCGGCCCTGGCCGGCGATGGCTTCCACCGCATGTCCTTCGGCCAAGCTTTGCAGTGTCGCGCTCAAGCCCTGCAGCGGTGCCGCGATATCGCGCAGCAGCAGTGTGGACAGTGCAATCAGGACGACGGCTGTTGCCAACAAGGCGAAGTTGGTGCTGCCTGGGAAATACTGATCCGTCAGGTACAGACCGAGGAACGCGAGTACAATCAGAACGGCCAGCAACAAGGATTTCGTGTTTAGTGATAAGCGCGAGAACAGCATTGACCTTCTCCTCGGATCGGGTACTGCCAGTTACGCTACCACTTCTTATAGGTCGAGTGAGCAATCGCTAACAATAGCGAAAGTTAATACGCACCTCGTTTCGCGACTAATTAGCGGCGAATGAGGTGCGTATACAGATCAGCTATCGGTGTACTGATCGTTGCGCGGCTTGAGGTGCTATTGCACACCGATGGCGGCGGGAGCGGGCTGCGACGCGATGCTCTGCAACTGCGCCGCGGCCTGGCCGGTGACCAGGCTGTCGAGGTCGATGATCGACACCATGCGCTCCTCGCGCGCCGCGATGGCGGCGAGGAAACGGTAGTCGGAGGACGCATCGGTCTCCGGCACCGCCTGCAATTCCCGATCCTCGATCGAGAGGATATCCGACACGCTATCGACCAGCAGGCCGAAGGTGCCGTTCGCCGCCACCACCACGATCACCACATGCATGCGGGTCGGCTTGGTGGTGCCGCCGCCGAGGCGGACGCGCAGATCATAGATCGGCACGATGGTGCCGCGCAGATTGATGATGCCGCGCACGAATTCCGGTGTGTTCGGCAGGTTGGTCACGTCGGTCCAGGCGCGGATCTCGCGCACACTCAGGATATCGATGCCGTAGACCTGGGTGTCAATGGCAAAGGTGAGGTAATCCTTGGCGCTGTGCAGGTTGTCACCGGCCTGGCCGCTGCGCCCGACCGAAAGGCCGCGCTGCTGTCCGGCCTGGCTCCGCGTGGCGGGAAGCTGATCCATGATTTGAGTCTCCTATCGGAGGGAATATCGTGGCCAGACTGTAGCAAAAGCCCGCCGCCCTGGTTAAGACTTTTTCGTCGCCTTTCTGCAACCCAGGCGGCCCATAAGCACATATTAACGGTTGGCATGACAGCCGGCCCCGTTAATGAACGACCCGGAGGAAACGCCATGCAGATACCCCGCAATGCCTTCAAGAAGGCGCTGGCCGAGGGCCGCCCGCAGATCGGCTTGTGGAGCATGCTGTGCTCCAATATCGCTGCCGAGATCATCGCCACGGCTGGTTTCGACTGGGTGGTGCTGGATACGGAGCATTCGCCGAATGAACTGCCGATGGTGCTGCAGCAGTTGCAGGCGATGCAGATCGATGCCAACACCGCCACGCCGGTGGTCCGCCCGGCCTGGAATGATCCGATCCTGATCAAGCGTTTCCTCGATATCGGTGCGCCGAACCTGATCCTGCCCTTCGTGCAGGATGAAAACGAAGCCGCCGCCGCCGTTTCGGCGACGCGCTATCCGCCCAAGGGTATCCGCGGCGTGTCGATGTCGCAGCGTGCCAACCGCTATGGCCTGGTGGCGGATTACCACAAGCGCGTCGAGGAGGAACTGGGTGTGCTGGTGCAGGTGGAGACACTGGCCGCCGTGAACCGCATCCCGGCCATCGCCAAGCAGGATGGCGTTGACGGCATCTTCATCGGCCCGGCCGATCTTTCCGCCGATGTCGGCCATCTCGGCAATGCGGCGCATCCGGAAGCCCAGGCGGCAATCATGAAGGCGCTGGAATTGTGCAAGGCCGCCGGCAAGCCGGCTGGCATCCTGGCGCCGAACGAGGAAGACGCGAAGCGCTACTTCGATGCCGGCTTCACCTTCGTCGCCGTCGGTGTCGATCAGGGCCTGCTGACCAAGGCGACGCGCGACATCGTGCGCCGCTTCCGCAGCCATCTCGAAGGCTGAGATTAACCATAGCATCGCCGGCGGCTCGGCCTTTTGGCAGCCACCGGCGGTGGAATTGGTGGCGGATTTCCCGCTTTTCCGCGATTAACCAAAGAAAGCGGTTGGCCCGGCGGCTCCTGGCGTTATACTTAACGCATTATGGCCGATACCATTACACCGATCCTGCCGACCAGCCCGATCTACCGCGCCACGCTTGATGCGCCGATAGGGGCTGTCGCCACGTCGAAAATCGCCCGCGTCACCGACGGTGCCGCGGCCGGCGTCGAGGTCAATCTGCAGACGATGCTGCGCATCGTGTCGGTGATCACCCGCGAGCAGCGCTCCGACAATGCCAATCCTGATCGCATCCGCGAATTCCGCGATGCGCCGGTGACCTATGACGGCAGCGGCAATGGCCGCCGCATGTCGCCGCTCGATATTAATAGAATGTTCTGGCTGGCCTAGAGCGTTTCCTCTTCATATTGAATCGCTGCGCCGTGGCGCTTTTGCGTTTTGAGGAGGAGCCCGGCGCAGGGCGTAGTGGGGCTACGGCCAAGCCGGGCGACGCGCTCAAAACGCAAAAGCGCCCGGCCCCAAAGGGGTTACGTCTGGAGGCGGCATCCGCGTCGTCGACGCGCTTGCAGGTACCCCCGGTACCTGCTGCGCACCTCTCCTAGCGGCCTACCGCCTCCAGACGCAACGCAGCTGGTTCAATATGAAGAGGAAACGCTCTAGCGGTCGCTAAAGGCCCCAGCGTGACGGCCAGGACGAACCGGGCCGCAGCCTGCTCCACAGGAAAACCCCCAGCATCACGATCCCCAGCGCCAGCAGCAGGGGGTCTAGCAGGAAGCCGAGGCCGGGCTTCACATTCAGCACGATCAGCGGATTGGCGCCGGCCGGCGGGTGCATCATGTCCGTTGCCTTCATCAGCACCGCGATCAGCGCCACGCCCAGCGCCATGCTCCAGCCATGGCTGCCGACGCTATAGAGCAGGCCGAAGCCGATCAGGGCGCCGGCCAGATGCGTGATGAGTACCACGCTGGGGCGCAGGCCTTCATGTTCGGGAAAGCAGAATAGCAGCACAGCGGTGCTGCCCAGCGAGGTGAGGGCGAGGCCATGTTCGGCGTCGATCAGCATCAGAATGAGGCCGAGTACTGGCACCATGCCGATCAGAATCCATAGAGCTTCAGCCCAGGCCGTTCGCTTCATTCACCCCGTTCCTTAGCGAATAGCGGCAGCGTGAAGGTTTCGCGGCCCGAGGGCAAGGGAGCATTTCGATCAGCGACCCAGGCCGCGACATCGCGCCACACCCGCTGGCCCTGCAAATCGCGCAGCAGCATGTGCCAGCCGGTATCGTAGAGCACGATGCGGCGGCGGCCATTGAGGCTGGCGACGAAACGCTCGACGGGTTCACGGCGGATCACTTCATCCTTGGCGCCATAGAGCAACAGCAGCGGCGGCGCATGCCCAAGCCTGGGCCCGGCGGCCAGCGCTTCGTCCATCAGGCCGACCAGGCCATAAACCGCATCGACGCGGGTGGCCTTGATCACCAGCGGATCGGCGCCGAGACGGCGCAGCATCTGGATATTGTCGGAAGCCTGGATGCCGAGGCCGCGGCCGGTCAGAGTCAGCCAGGGCAGGGTGTGGCTCATGATGCTGAGGGTGACGCGGTAGCTCAGCGGCATGGTGGCACGGCCCCACACGGCAGGCGCCACCAGGATGGCACCATCGGGTGGGCTGCTAGCGCCATCTTCAGCCAAGGCACTCAGCGTCACCGCCGCGCCCATGCTTTCGCCGAGCCAGAAGACCGGCAGGCCGGGATGGCGTTGCCGCAGCAGTGATGTCAATTCGCGCAGGTCGCTGCGCATGCGGTCGCCGCCGGCCCACAGCCCGGTATTGGCGGAGCGGCCGAAGCCGCGCTGATCCGGCGCATAGGTGGCGATGCCGTGCTCGGAGGCCCACCAGGCTGCCGGCTCGGCGAAAGCATTGCCATAATCGTTGAAGCCATGCAGCGCGATCAGCACCGCCCTGGTTTCGCGCGGTGCTGGCGGCAGCCAGCGAGTGAGCGGCAGCAGGCTGCCGTCAGCTGCACGCCAGTCCTTTTCCAGCAGGGCCGTCGGCGCCGGTTGCGTGCCCGGCGGTATAGTGGAGGACTGCAGGCGCGGGGCGCAGGCAGCCAGTCCCAGCACCAGCAGCATGGCAACCAGAAAACGCGTCATCCAAACAGGCACGTCATTATTGGGTCAATCGTTGCCAGGCGTGGACAGGATGGCACCGAAATCGGCAACGCGGCTGATCCGTTCGGGCGGGAAGCGCAGCAAGGCGGTGGTGCCGGCGCCGATCTGGCTCTTGAGCTGGATGCGTCCGCCATGCAGTTCCACCAGCCGTCGCGTGATCGGCAGGCCGAGGCCGGTGCCATCATATTGCTGCCGTACTAGCTGGCTGCCGCCGCGTGCGAAAGGCTCGAACACGCGGGCGACTTCATTCTCCGCCATGCCAATGCCGGTATCGGTGATGCTGATTTCATACCAGCCATCCGCAGCGGTGCCATGCTGCACGGTCACGCTCCCGCCCTCGGCGGTAAACTTCACGGCGTTGGACAACAGGTTCAGCACCATCTGGCGCATCGCCCGCTCGTCGGCCCATAGCGCGCCATCGCTCTGGCCGCGAGGGAAATCCACCCGCACATTCTTGGCCCGCGCCTGCACCGCCACCAGATCGAGGCAATCCTCCAGCACCATGCTGACATCGATGCGGTCTTCGTTCAGTTCGACACGCCCGGCCTCGATGCGCGACATGTCCAGGATGTCGTTGATCAGGCTGAGCAGGTGCTGACCACTCTGCTGGATCGAGCTGACATATTCGTCGTAGCGCGCATTGCCGAGCGGCCCGAACAGGCCCTGATGCATGATGTCGGCAAAGCCGATCACGGCATTCAGCGGCGTGCGCAATTCATGGCTCATCGAAGCGAGGAAGCTGGACTTGGCGCGGTTTGCCGCTTCCGCCTGGCGCCTGGCCGCCTCCAGATCGCGCGCCAGGGCTGCGAGATGGCGATGGGCCGCATCGGTGGCTGCCGCCTGGCGCAGCAGCAGGCGCGAGATCACCGCCACGATCACGGCACCAGTCACCAGCAGGCCGATCAGCAGGATATAGAGATGCTCCAGGCGCCGGTTGGTATCGGCAATGCGGATCTGGGTGAGGGTATTCGCCCGCGCCGTGAACGAACCGAAGCGCGGCGCCGCAGCGGCGAGCTGCTGCAACAGGCTGTAGCCGGCGGCATCATCGCCGGAAGTGAAGCGGGTTACGCTGCCTTCCCATAGCCGGATCTCGCTGGCTAGGCTCGCGAAATTCGGCGCCAGTTCCTGATCGCCAAGATAGACCTCGGCGCTGCGGCCCTGCTCGATGGCGGCAAGGCGGGCCAGAATGATGTCGTAGCGGACCTGCGCCTGATTGCGCGCGCGCTCCGGCGTGCCAGCCAGGATTTCCGCCACCGCGGCATCGAAGGCGAGGAATTCGGCGCGAAGCTGCGTTGCCTCGAAGATCACATTCTGCCGCATCACGCGGGTGAATTCGCGGTGCTGGAAATAGAGATAGGAGGAGATCGCGATGATGGCGATAGCGAACACCGCCGCGAAGCCGAACACGAAGCGCCGCGTGGTGCCAAGCAGGCTGCCGCGTTCGGCGACGGCGGAACTGAGGAGCGGCTCGGTGCCAGGCATCGCGTTTAGCGGATGTCCAGTCGGCGCAACTGCCAGACGGACCGGGTATAGTAGGTCTCTTGGCGCAGCTCGGACTGGCTGTCGAACGGATAGATGATGAAAAGCGGCCCCTTGTCGCGGATGGTCATGTAGGCGCCATCCAGCTTCAGCGCCACGATCAGGCCGCGCTGCAGGAAATCCGCCACCGGAACCGACGAGGCATAGTCGTTCAGTGCCACCGCCTGGACGATGCCGTCAGGCTTGGCCCCCACTGTTTCCATTAAGGCTTTGCCGGGCACGCCATCGAAGCGCACCACGCCCTTGTGCCAGGGGGTGGCGGTGCTGAAGCCGGTTTCCCCCAGCGCCTCGAGCATCTTTAAATCAAAATTCGCCACAATATTGCCCTGGGCATCGCGGCTGTTACCGCGCTGAATGGCGCCGGAAATCGTAAGGATAACCGGTCCGCCGGGCTGCGCCAGATCCTGCGCCGCCACACTGCCGAGGCCGAAGCCGGGCAGGGCGAGCAGAACGAGCAGCAATAGCGCCGGAAAATGGCGGATAGGAACGCTTGTCCACATGGCGTCCACCATACTACCGGATATTGCAGCCGCAAGGAAATGTCCGCGACCCGGACCTGATGCCGCAGCTTACATCCTTGGCGGGAATGACCGGTCAGATCACAGCGCAGGCTGGATCATAAAGTCCGGGTCAGGCCGCCATCGACATCCAGGATCGCGCCGTTGATATAGGCGGCGGCAGGCGAGGCGAGGAAGGCCACGGCCTTGGCGATTTCCATCGGCTCGCCGAAGCGTGCGACGCCCATGGCGCGCGGCATGCGCTGCGCCGCCTCGGCCTCCGTGATGCCCTGCTCCTTGGCGAAGGAGGTGATGCGCACCTTCAGCCGGTCGGTGGCAATGCTGCCCGGGTTGATCGCATTCACCCGCACACCTTCCAGCACGCCACGGTCGGCCAGTACCTTGGTCAGGTTCATCCCTGCTGCATTCACCGAGCCGCCAATGGCGAATTCGGCGCTGCCGGTGCGGCCACCGACGCCGATGATGTTCACCACGCCGCCCTGGCTGGCCTTGAGATGCGGCCAGGCAGCGCGGGTCAGGCGCATGGCACCAAAGAATTTCAGCGCGTAGCCATCGGCCCAGTCATCGTCGGTGAGCGTGAGGAAGTCGCCGCGCTTGGTGGCGCCGGCATTGTTCACCAGCAGGTCGATGCGGCCGAAGCGGCTGACCGCCGCCTGCACCAGGGCGGCGGCAGCATCGTTCGTGCGCAGATCAATGGCCTGCACCAGGCATTCGCGGTTGAGCTTGCCGGCCAGGTCCTGCAGCAGGTCGGCAGAGCGCGCCGCCAGCACCAGCTTCATGCCCTCTGCCGCCAGTTCCTCGGCGATGGCGCGGCCGATGCCCTTGCTGGCACCGGTGACGATGGCGACTTTGCCACCCAGCTCAAGCTCCATGAGGCTTCCTCCCATTTTCTGCCGTCAGTATAGTTTGCGCATACAACAAAATCCAATCGACAAAGGCCAGGGAGGCATCATGTTCCGCACCGATTTGCTTAAAGACAAGCGCATCCTCATCACCGGCGGCGGCACCGGGCTCGGCAAGGCCATGGCGAAGCGTTTCCTCGAACTTGGCGCGGTGGTTTATATCTGCGGCCGGCGCGAGGCGGTGTTGCGCGAGGCGGCGATGGAGCTGAGTGCCGCGACCGGCGGCCAGGTGCATTTCATGGCCTGCGACATCCGCGTCGCCCAGGCGGTCGACGAGATGATCGAGAATATCTGGCGCGATGGGCCGCTGGATGGCCTGGTGAACAACGCGGCGGGCAATTTCATCGCCCAGACCGAGAAAATGAGCCCGCGCGGTTTCGATGCCATCGCCAATATCGTGTTCCATGGCAGCTTCTATGTCACCCAGGCCTGTGGCAAGCGCTGGGTTCCGGCCGGGCACAAGGCCAGCGTCATCTCCATCGTCACCTCCTGGGTCTGGACCGGCTCGGCCTTCGTGGTGCCGTCGGCAATGTCGAAGGCCGGCATCGCCGCAATGACCCAGAGCCTGGCTGTGGAATGGGGGCCGAAGGGCATTCGTCTCAATGCCATTGCGCCGGGGCCATTCCCCACCGAGGGCATGACCAAGCGCCTGGCGCCGACCCCGGCGCTGGAAAAACGCATGATGGACTCGATTCCGATGCGCCGCGTCGGCGAATTGCCTGAACTTGCAAATTTCGCGGCCTTCCTGATGGCCGATGAAGTGAGCTATATTAACGGCGAGGTGATCGCCATTGATGGCGGTCAGTGGCTCAATTCAGCCGGCGGCTTCGGCAACCTGCTGGAATTGTCGGACAATGACTGGGTCGAGATCCGCGCCGCCATCGAGGCAACAAACGCCAAGGACAAATCGCAGCGCACCGTCTGAACCGTCACCTCCTGTGGCGGTGCGCCGCCTCAGGAGAGTACGATGACTGACACGCGGCTCGAGCATGACTCGCTCGGCGAGATGGCGATTCCGGCAGCGGCCTATTACGGCATCCAGACCCGGCGGGCGATCGACAATTTCCGCATCTCCGGCATCGGCCTCAATCACTATCCGAACCTGATCCGCGCCTTCGGCATGGTGAAGAAGGCCGCCGCTGCCGCCAATACCAAGCTCGGCTACCTGCCGCCGGAGAAGAATGCCGCCATTGCCGCGGCCTGCGACGAACTGATCGGCGGCCGGCTGCATGAATGGTTCACGATTGATGTGTTCCAGGGCGGCGCCGGCACTTCCACCAACATGAACGTCAACGAGGTGGTGGCCAATCGCGGTCTAGAACTCATGGGGCATCAGCGCGGCGACTACGCGCATCTGCACCCGAATGACGATGTGAATCTCTCGCAATCGACCAACGATGCCTATCCCACGGCGGTCCGGCTCGCCACTTTGCTGAGCCATGCCGAGCTTTCCGATGCGCTGCAGGCGCTGGCGGCCGAATTCCGCAAGCGCGGCGAGGATTTCTCGGCCATCGTCAAGCTTGGCCGCACCCAGTTGCAGGATGCGGTGCCGATGACCCTGGGCCAGGAATTCGAGGCCTTCGCGATCAATATCGAGGAGGATGTGGCGCGCGGCAACGAGACCGTGCGGCTGTTCCATGAAGTGAATCTCGGCGGCACGGCGGTCGGCACCGGCATCAACACCGATCCGGATTATTCCGCGTTGGCGATCGGCGAATTGGCGCGGGTCTCCGGCCTGCCCATGGTGCGCGCAGCGAACCTGATCGAGGCAAGCTGGGATATGGGCGCCTTCGTGCTCTATTCCGGCATGCTGAAGCGTGTGGCGGTGAAGCTCTCGAAGATCGCCAATGATCTGCGGCTGCTGTCATCCGGCCCGCGCGGCGGCCTCAACGAAATCAACCTGCCGCCGATGCAGCCCGGCTCATCCATCATGCCGGGCAAGGTCAACCCGGTGATCCCGGAAGTGGTCAACCAGGTCTGTTTCCAGGTGATCGGCAACGACATGGCAGTGACCATGGCGGCCGAGGCCGGCCAGCTCCAGCTTAATGTGATGGAGCCGCTGATCGTGCATAACGTGATGCATTCGCTGCAATTGCTGGTGCGCGCAGCACGCACGCTCACCGAACTCTGCGTCGCCGGCATCACCGCGAATGAGGATTATTGCCGCCGTCATGTCGAGGCCAGCATTGGCCTGGTCACGGCGCTCAATCCCTATATCGGCTACGAGCGGGCGGCGGCCTTGGCCAAGGAAGCGTTGAAAACCGGCCGCACCGTGCGCGACCTTGTGCTGGAGAAAGGCTGGGTCGATGCCGCCCAGATCGATACCATCCTCGATCTTGCCGGCATGACGCAGCCCCGCAAGCGCTAGGCCTCAGAACTCCTTCCAGTCGTCGTCGTCGCCACCGGCGGCAACGGGCGCGGGGGCCGGCCTGGCCACCGGCTTCGGCGCCGGCTTTGGCTCGGCAGGCTTTGCCACGGGCTTGGGCGCTGATGCGGCAGGTGCTGCCGCAACAGGCTTGGCGACCGGCGCTGCCTTGGTTTCTACCACCGGCTTGGCCGCCACCGCCGGCTTGGCAGCGCGCGGCGTGCCGCCACCTTCGATCTGGAAGAAGGCGACCAGACGCGCCAGTTCGCTGGCCTGATTGCTCAAGCTCTGCGCCGAGGCGGACGTTTCTTCCACCAGCGCGCCGTTGCGCTGGGTCATTTCATCCATGCTGGCAACAGCGGTGTTGATCTGATCCAGGCCGGTGGCCTGCTCGCGGCTGGCGGCGGCGATTTCGGCGACGATGTCGGTGACTTTCTTCACCGCATTGACGATTTCGCCGAGCGCCGTGCCGGCCTGGTTCACCAGGCTGGCGCCGGTCTTTACCTGGCTGTTGGATTCCGCGATCAGCGCCTTGATGTCCTTGGACGCACTGGCTGAACGCTGAGCCAGGGCGCGCACTTCCTGCGCCACCACGGCAAAGCCCTTGCCGGCCTCGCCGGCGCGTGCCGCTTCCACGCTGGCATTCAGCGCCAGCAGGTTGGTCTGGAAGGCGATCTCGTCGATCAGTGCCACGATCTCGACGATCTTTTGGCTCGAACCTTCGATGCCGCTCATGGCGCTGACCACGTCCTGCATCACGCTGCCGCCCTTGTCGGCGGCATCGCGCGCCGCCTGGCTGAGCTGGTTGGCGGCCTGAGCATTGTCGGCATTCTGGCGCACCGTGGCGGTGATCTCGTGCATGCTCGCCGCCGTTTCCTCGATGCTGGCGGCCTGGGATTCGGTACGCTGCGCCAGATCCTGGCTGCCGGACGAGATTTCCGCCGAGGCTTCGCTGACCATGGCGGCGCCATCGGCGATGCCACGCACGGTGCCGGAAAGCTGTTCCAGCGTGGTGTTGACATTGTCCTTCAATGTACCGAACACGCCGCGATACTCGCCGCGCACCCGCCGCTTGAGGTCGCCGCCGGCCATGCCGGCCAGCACCTGGCCAACTTCCTCGACAGCCGCCGAAACGCTGCCGACGAGGTTGTTGATGCCATCGGCCAAGCCCTTCATCACGCCATCGAGGTTGCTGCTGTCGATGCGCTTGGTCAGGTCGCCGGCCACTGCTGCCGTCACCACCATGCCGACCGAGCGATCAAGTTCGGCTTCCTGCTCGGCGCGGTCGCGTTCGCGCTGCTGGCGCTCCTGCTCGACCTGCTGGCGCAGCCGCTCATTATCCTCACCATTCTTCTTGAACACCTGCACCGACTGCGCCATGCGGCCAAGCTCGTCCTTGCGCTCCAGGCCGGCTACCACCGCGCTGTAATCGCCGGTGGCTAGCTGGTCCATTGTCTCGGTGAGCTTGAGCACCGGCTGGCGGATCGAGCGGCCGATCAGCAGCGCGAATACCACGGCAGCCACCAGCGCGACAGGCGCGGCCAGTGCGATGACGACCAGAGTCGCCTCGAGAGTGCGGTGCATGGTGGCTTCGTCGTCGTCCAGCGCGGCGCTGCGTTCCTTGGCCAGCGCGACGCTGACTTCGATAGCGGCCGAGGCATGCTGAGTCATGCGGTTCTGCATGTCGGTACCGATCTTGCCGATGATGGTCATCACCTGCACCAGGCTGCCGGCATAGGTCTTGGTGGCGTTGGTGATGTCGTCCGCCACGTCGCCCCTGGAAACCAGGCTGAGGCGGTCGGTCAGCATTGCGGCATCGCCGGTCACCTGATTGGTGAGCTGCATGGTGCGCGTCAGCAATTCCGGCTTCGGGCGGTAAAGGAACTGATAGGCGGTGGAGCCGATGCTGCCGAGGGTCTCGTTGACCCGCGTGGCAAGATGGGCGGTCTGGTAATCGCCGCGCGCCTCGGCTTCGTCGACCAGCTTGGGCAGGATCTGGCGCAGCTTGGTCGAGGCCGGCACGGTCTCGCGGGCGAAGATCGCGTTATAGTCGGCGCGCGCCTTCACCACTTCCTCAAGCACGGCGCCATACTTGTCCACCTGGTCGCGGATCGCGGCGAGCTGCTGGCGGTCCTTGGCGTTTGATACCGCTTCCGCCGCTTTCAGGGTTTCCGGCACTGATTTGATCAGGGCACGGGCCTTGTTGAGGCCATCCTCACTGTCGCGGTCGGTGTAGAGCAGCACATTGCGGCTGATATCGATCACATCGCGCTCGGTGCGGAACACGGCGCGGGTGGCATCCGAGGCATTGTCATAGGAATCGAACAGGTTGCTGGCATTGTTGGCACCGTAGAGGCCGGTACCGGCCACCACGATGAGCAGCAGGATGACAATGCCGAAGCCGAGATTGATTCGGCCACCGATGCTGGTGTTGGACAAGGCGCTGGTTGACATGACTTCCCCTCAATACGGCTCTGCTCGTAATGCGCTGCACCTATGGCCCCGGGCTGCAAGTTCAGCGTGCGGTCAGCATAGGCGCGTAGGCGTTATCAGGGGAAGCAGTGGAATGCGACAAAGTGATGAAGGGTGCTGCCTGCCCATGGAAGCGGCGGTGCTGCCCAGAATGGCGGCAATTGCATGGCGGCAACCGCAAGTTTCTTGCCCGGATAATGCTGTTGGAATGCGGCCATAACGCGCTGCCCGCATTCTCCGCTTGACGCTGCCGGGCCTCGTTCCTAGGCTGTCTATACATGTCTAGCATATTGCTGGACGGGCAGATTTGAGGAGACTGGCATGGCGGACTTAGTGCTTGAGCCGGGCCGGGTGAAACTGAGTGACTGGCGGCGCATTGCGGGCGAGGCGCCGCATCTTGCGCTCAAGCCGGAAGCGCGCGCCGGCGTCGAGGCTTCGGTCGCCCTGGTGGCGAAGATCATCGCCGAGGGCCGCGTCGCCTATGGCATCAACACCGGTTTCGGCAAGCTCGCCCAGGCCGCCATTCCGAACGACAAGCTGGCCGAATTGCAGCGCAACCTGGTGCTTTCCCATGCCGTTGGCACCGGCCCGCTGCTGGCAGACAATGCCGTGCGGCTGATCCTGGCGCTTAAGGCCGCCAGCCTGGCGCGCGGTCATTCCGGCGTGCGCTGGGAGGTGATCCAGCGATTGCTGGATTTCGCCAATCTCGGCCTGCTGCCCTGTATCCCGGCCAAGGGCTCGGTGGGCGCCTCGGGCGACCTGGCGCCGCTGGCGCATATGACGGCGGCGGTGATCGGTGTCGGCGAGGTGCGCTACCAGGGCCGTGTCATGCCGGCAACGGAAGCGTTGTCGGCGGCCGGTCTGGCGCCGCTGGAACTGGCGCCGAAGGAAGGCTTGGCGCTGCTCAACGGCACGCAGGTTTCCACCGCCCTGGCCTTGCTCGGCCTGTTCGCCGCCGAGGATGTGTTCGCCGCCGCCATGGTCGCCGGCCTGCTGTCGCTGGAAGCCGCCAAGGGCAGCGATGCACCGTTCGATCCGCGCATCCATGAATTGCGCGGCCAGCCCGGCCAGCGCGATACCGCGGCCTGGTATCTGGCGCATCTGCAGGGCAGCCGCATCCGGGAATCGCATCTGGATTGCAGCCGGGTGCAGGATCCGTATTCGCTGCGCTGCCAGCCGCAGGTGATGGGCGCGGCGCTGGACCTGCTGCGCCAGGCGGCCGCGACGCTCGAGCGCGAAGCCAATGCCGTCACCGACAACCCGCTGCTGTTTCCCGATGCCAATGATCCCCATGGCGGCGATGTCCTCTCGGGCGGCAACTTCCATGCCGAGCCGGTGGCCTTCGCTGCTGATATCCTGGCGCTGGCGATTGCCGAGATCGGCGCGCTGTCGGAACGCCGCATTGCCTTGCTCACCGATCCGACGCTCAGCGGCCTGCCGGCCTTCCTGGTGGCCGAGCCAGGCTTGAATTCCGGCTTCATGATCGCGCATGTCACCGCAGCCGCGCTGGCCTCCGAGAACAAGCAGTTGAGCCACCCGGCCAGTGTCGACTCACTGCCCACCTCGGCGAACCAGGAAGACCATGTCTCCATGGCCACCCATGGCGCGCGGCGGCTGCTGACCATGGCGGAAAACACCGCCGGCATCGTCGGCATCGAATTGCTTGCCGCCGCCCAGGGCATCGAATTCCATCGCCCGCTGCAAAGTTCTGAGCGGCTGGAGGCGGCGCATGCGCTGATCCGCCAGGCGGTGCCGGCTTATGACCAGGACCGCTTTTTCGCCCCCGACATCACTGCTGCCAGCACCCTGGTGCAGCAGGGCGTATTCAGGGCCTGGGTATATAATCTTATGGTGTCTATTTAAACATTGATCGCGCAATAAGGGTGTTTTCTGCTATGATGCCTTCCATTGGAACAGGGGGCATGCGATGGCGGTGTTCGACGATTGCTTCAGCTTCGTGATCGGGGTGGAGGGCGGCTACACCGACAACCCGAACGACCCTGGCAACTGGACCGGCGGCGCACCCAATCAGGGCCAGCTCAAGGGTACCAAGTTCGGCATCTCGGCTAAGGCCTATCCAGACCTCGACATTCCCAACCTGACCCTAGCCGACGCCGAGGCGATCTACCGCCGCGACTACTGGAACAAGTTGCAGGGCGACAGCCTGCCGGCGCCGGTGGCCCTGGTAGCCTTCGACAGCGCAGTGAATGCCGGCGTGCGCAATGCGGCGCGCTGGCTGCAAATGGCGGCGGGAGCCACGCCCGATGGCGTGATCGGGCCGCAGACCCTGGCGGCAGTGGCGGCGAAGCAGCCGGGCGCCGTGGTGGTGGAGATGCTGGCGCAGCGCAACGCCTATAACTATGGGCTTTCGGCTGCAGCCAGTTTCGGCCTCGGCTGGTCGCGACGGCTATTCGCTGTGTCACAGCAGGCCGCCATCATCCAGGCATAACGGCATGGTGGCGTAACCCTGCGCAATCGTGCGTTCAGGCGCAATCTCTGAGATGATTTCGGCAAGCGCGGCGCAACTTATTCCCTTCATGGTGTAGTGCCGGCGGACAAGTTGCCGCAGTGGTGCAAATCCGATTGCTTTCCGTGTCATTTGCCCCCATATGCCAGCGTAATTAGCCACATTCACTGGCGAGGCAAAGTGCTTCCTGGTCTCCACGATGCCCGGTTAGTCCGGCCGCATGACTATTGGGCGAGCAAGATTGGCTCGGATGGTACGCTGCCATGCCGCGAGGATCTTGATCCCCGGGGCATGGGCGCTGCCGTGCTGCCGTGGGTAATCCTGCTCGATGTTGTCGAGACGCCGAAGGGCCGCTATTGCCGGCGCTACCGCTATCGCGTGGTCGGTACCGAAGTGGTGGCGCGCTTCGGTTTCGACCCCACCGGCAAGCATGTCGACGATCTCGGCGATACCGAGATGATCCGCCTGGTGCACCGCTACATGGATGAGGCCGTGACCAGCCGCCAAGCCAGTGTCACGCAGACGCCCTTCATGGGCCCTGACCGCGAATTCCTCACCACCGAACGTCTGATCCTGCCGCTGCGCGACAAGGACCGGGATTGCGTCGCCAAGCTGATCGTGGTGCCCCTGGCCTAGTGTTGATAGGCTTGCTGCTGCTTTGTGGTATGCGGAGGCAGGCAATGGATCAGGAAATGCTGGCGGCGCGTCTGTTGTTCGAGGCGCGGCTGAATGTCGGCAAGCCGCGCGATATCGGCGACACGCCATTGGGCCGGCGCCGCATCGCACCGGTGGAAGGCGGCATATTCAAGGGGCCACGCCTTTCCGGCCGCTTCCTGGATGGCGCAGACTGGCTGCTGCGTCGCCCCGATGGCGTCACGCGGATGGATGTGCGCACCACGCTCGAAACCGATGATGGCGCGCTGATCTATCTGCAATACCAGGGGATGCGGGCGGGGCCGGCTGAGGTGCTGGCGCGCATCGACCGTGGCGAAGTGGTCGATGCCAAGGATTACTACATGCGCATCGTGCTGAGCTTCGAGACCGGCGCGCCGCAATATGCCTGGCTGAATGCCATTCTTGCTGTCGGCTATGGCGACCGCCAGCCGGGCGGGCCGATCTACCGGGTGTTCGAGCTGCTTTAGGCCGCCTTGATCCCCAGCCGGGCGAGGCGATGCGCCTCGGCGGCATTGACCGCGCCGGGCGGCAGCCTGCCGGCGGCGAGTGCCGCCACCTGGGCCACGGTATCGAAGGCCTGATGCGCCACGGCTTCCGGCGTCAGGCCGCCGATATGCGGCGTGGCGATCATTCCGGGCAGGGCAGCCAGGGACGGTGTCGGCATCTGGTCCGCTGCGCGGCCGACATCCATCGCCGCACCGGCGAGATGGCCGCTCTCGAGCGCCTCGCGCAACGCTGCTTCATCCACCAGTTCGCCGCGCGCCAGATTGATGAAATAGCTGCCCTTCGCCATGGCGGCGAAGCGCCCGGCATGCATCAGCTTCTCGGTTTCGGCATTGGCCGGCGCCAGGCAGACGACGAAACGCGCGCTGCTGAGCAGCACATCCAGCGCCACCTGCCGCACGCCCGGATCCTCAATGCGCTGATAGGGGTCGCTGGCCAGTACCTGCATGCCGAGTGCGCGGGCCAGGTGGGCGAGGCGGCGGCCGATGGCGCCATAGCCGATGATGCCGAGGCTGGAAGCGGATAGCTGCACGCCCATGCGGATGGCCGGCGGCTCGCCGGCACGATAGGCGCGCACTGCGTCGCTCACCCCGCGCGCCAGATCCACCATCAGGCCGATGGCGAGTTCCGCCACGGAATCGATGAAGCCGGCGGTGGCGCGCGTCACCAGCACGCCGGCCTTGCTTGCCGCCGCGAGGTCGATGGTGCGGATATCCATGGCGCAACGCAGGAAGGCAACGAGATCGGGCAGGGCGGCGAACACGGCGGCCTCGCCGGGCGTCTGGCGGTCGGAAACGATCACGTCGCAACCCTGGGCGCGCTCGATCAGTTCAGCCGTGGTCAGCGGCACATCGCCTTCATGCAGCAACACCTCGCCGTGTTGGCGCAGCGCGCTCAACGCGGCATCGCCGTAATAATTGCGGCGCGCGGCGGGGGTATGGGTCAGCAGGATACGCATGGCCTAACTCTTTGCACTCTTGCGCACCAGCTTCGCGGCGGCACGCGGCGGCGCCACGGAATCGCGCACCAGCAGGGAAGATGAGAAACGGAATTCGCCGGGCGGCGTCTGCGGTTCGGCCAGCCGCAGCATGATGCGGTCCACCATGGTGCGGGCCAGTTCCGGCAGCGGCAGCTTGATGGTGGTGAGGCGTGGCGCGGTATAGGCGCCGAGCGGGATGCCGTCCATGCCCACCACCGACATATCCTGCGGCACGCTGAGGCCTTGTTCGCGCAGGCCCGCCGTCAGGCCGATGGCCATCATGTCGTTGATCGCCACGGCGGCGGTCGGCTGTTCCGGATGCCGGGCCAGCGGCGCCGCCAGGCTTTGGCCCAACTCGGCCATTTCCTCGTCCACATAGCTCGAGCCGGTGCTGCCCTCGATCACCACGCCCTTGATGCCGGCCTTCTTGGCAGCGGCCATGAAGCCATCGCGCTTTTCGGCGCGGCTGAAGGTCCAGGCCGATGGCGTGACGAAGGCAATGCGGCGATGCCCCCGGGACACCAGGTATTCCACCGCCAGTGCCGCGCCGGCGGCATTGTCGGCGGAGACATAGTCGAGGATCGGCTCGCGGTCGCGCCGCGCATGGCTGTCGTAGCTCACCGCCACCATGCCGCGCTGGATCGGCGCCTCGAAATGGCTTTCGTCGGCAAGCGAGGAAATCACGATCACGCCGCGCACGCCCTGCGACCACAGGTCGTCGATGAAGGCGCGTTCATGCTCGGGTTTGCGGTAGGTGTTGGCGACGATGACGCGATAGCCGTGCCGGCGCCAGGATTCGCCCTCGATCTCGCGTGCCAGCAGCCCGTAGCTGGGATTGCCCATGGAGGGCACCAGCAGGCCAAGCAACTGCACGCGGCCGGTCTTGAGCTGACGCGCGGTGCGGTTCGGCTGGAAGCCGAGTTCGCTCACCGCCCGCTCCACCCGCTGCAATGTCTCGCGGCTCATGCGGTCGGTGCGGCCGTTCAGCACATTGCTGACGGTGGAGATCGAAACTCCGGCGAGCCTGGCGACGTCATTGATGGTGGACATGCGCTTTTATCAGTTGATGCCGAGACGATTCGGCAGCCAGAGGGACACGACCGGGAACAGCACCAGTATAACGATGCCGACCACCAGGATGGCGAGATATTTCGCCATCGGCCGGGCGACATCCTCGACCCGCGTGCCGGTCATGGCGCAGGTGGCGAAAAGCCCGAGCCCAACCGGCGGCGCGAACAGGCCGAGGCCCATCGCCACCACCATCACGGTGCCGAAATGCAGCGGGTTGACGCCGAGCTGCGCCGCGATGGGGGTGAGCAGCGGGCCGAAGATGATCAGCGCCGGTGCGCCTTCCAGCACGGCGCCGAAGAATACCATCACCACGGTGGCCAACAGCACGAACATGACGCTGCCATACTGATGGCCGAAATCCACCATCACCTGGGTGATCATGGTCGGGATCTGCTCGATGGTGAGCGCATAGGCGAAGCCGGAAGCGGCAGCGACGATGAACAGGATGCTGCCCGACATGGTGGCGGAATGCACGAACAGCTTCACCGTCGCCTTCCAGGTCAGTTCGCGGAAGGCGGCGCCGCCGATCACCAGGGCATAGACCACGGCGAAGGCGGAAATTTCGGTGGAGGTGGCGATGCCGGCCATCACGCCGCGCCCGATCATCAGGATCATCACCAGCGAGATGATCGAGCCGACGACAAGCTGCGTCATCGAATGCTCATGGGTGCGCAGATGCTGCGGGTCGACTTTGCCGCCGAACCAGATCGCCACGGCGGCGAGCAGCAGGGCGAGGAAGATTGCCGGGATCAGGCCGGCCATGAACAGGCCCGCCACCGAGATATTGGCGACGAAGGCGAAGATGATCATGTTGACGCAGGGCGGGATGGTTTCCGCCATTACAGCCGTGCAGGCGAGCAGGCCGGCGGCTTCGTTAGGATCCTGGCGGCTGCGGCGCACGGCCGGCATGATGATACCGCTCACCGCCGCGATATCCGCCAGCTTGGAGCCGGAGATGCCGGAGAAGATGGCGGTGGAGGCAATGATGATCAGGTTGATGCCGCCGCGCAGGCGGCCCATCAGGTGCAGCAGCAGGCCGATCAGCCGGGCCGACATGCCGTTCACTTCCATGGCGATGCCGGCCAGCACGAAGAACGGGATCGCCAGCAGCACAAAATGGTCGGCACCGGCCGCCACCTGCTGCGAATAGATCACCATTGGCAGCGACGGATCGGCAAGGAAATAGACCAGCGAGCCGAAGGCAAGCGCGAAGGCAATCGGCACGCCGACGATGACGCTGAGCAGGAAGCCGAACAGCAGCAGCAGCAGCGGCGTGACTGCGGCTTGCGGCAGCAGGTGGTTCCAGACATAGACTGCCGCGACCACCAGGGCGCAGCCGATGAAGCTCTGCAAGACCTGGGTGCGGTCGCCATCCAGGGCGTTGGCCCAGGCGAACAGGGTCATGCACAGGCTGCCGAACACCACCGGATAGGCATAGATGCCATGCGGCAGGCCGAGCGGCGTGGTCTGGTCGTGGCTTTCCATCGCCAGCGCCACCGAGGTGATGAACAGAGCCGTGGCAACGCCGGCTACGATCCAGCGGTTGATATGGCTGAGCATGCTATGCCAGGTGACCGGGAACTGGCGGTGCAGCACCTCGATGCCGGCATGCTGGCCGCGGCCGAGCGCGGTGCCGGCGCCGAAGAAGACCAGCAGCACCATCAGCGCGCGCGCCACTTCCTCGGCCCAATCGACCGGATCATGCAGGAAGTAGCGGAAGATCACCGAGGCGAATACCACCAGCACGTCGACCGCCAGGGCGATGCCGGCGGCATAGTCGAGGAAGCCGAGCAGACGGCGCAGGCCGGCACCGATGGCGCCGTAGCGCGCATAGAGCAGCGGTGCTTCCGCCGCGTTACTGGTCATCCCCGCCATGATACGTTCCCCACCCGGTGTTCCTGTGTGTTTTTTAGTTGCCGGGCCGGCCTGAGCCTGTATGTGGCAGGCCGGCCCGGATTATAGCCGCGTGGGCGCGCTTAAGCGCGCGCCTTGGCGATGATCTCGAACAGCGGCTTGGTGGCCGGATACTGCTCGGCGAATTGGGCGTAGAGCTTATCCGACATCTGCTTGCCGATGGCCTTGCGGTCGGCGGCGGGGAAGGGGGTGAAGCTGACGCCGAGCTTTTCCAGTTCCTTGATCGCTTCCTTGGCCTTGCTGTCGGCCACCGCGCGCTCGGCGATGGTCGCCTCGCGGGCGGCGGTGTGGAAGGCGTCCTTCAGGTCGTTCGGCACCTTGGCCAGGCCGCGCTTGCCGACGCTGGCGGTCATCGGGCTGAACAGGTGGTCGGTCTGCAGGCAGAACTTGGTCACTTCGTAGAAGCGGTTCGACAGCACGGTGGCGGCGTCATGCTCGAAGCCATCCACCACGCCGGTCTGCAGGCCGGTGTAGAGTTCGTTGATCGGCATTGGCGTCGGCACCGCGCCCATCAGCTTGAAGGTCTCGATGAAGGCCGGGGCGGGCAGCACACGCAGCTTCACGCTCTTGAGGCCGTTGAGGTCGGCGGCCTTTGTGCGGGTGTAGACGCTGCGGGCGCCGAAATGGAAGCCCCAACCGAGCACGCCGACGCCCTTGCGGTCCATCATCAGGTTGGCCAGCGCATCGCCCAGCCCGGCATCCAGCGCCTTGGCGCCATGCACGTAGTCATCGAACAGGAAGCCGAGATCGAGCATGCCGATTTCCGGCACGGCGGTGGCCCAGATCGAGGAACCGGTGATCATCATGTCCACGGAACCGATGATCACCTGCTGCACCACGTCGGCTTCCTTGCCGAGCTGGCCGTTGGGGAAATAGTCCAGCCGGATGCGGTCGCCAACCTTGGCCTTGAGCCGCTTCTGGAATTCCTCGAACCAGATGTAATGCGCTGCGTTCGGGTCCACCGGCATCGAGGACGAGACGCGGAAGGCGATCGGTGCCTGCGCCTGCACGATGGCGGGCGTGGCGAAAGTGGCGGCGGCGGCGAGGCCGGCGGTTGTTCCAAGGAACGCGCGGCGAGAGAGCTGCGGCTTGTGGCGCATGGTGATGTTTCCTTCCCGAAAGGTTTTGTTGTTTTTGGTAAAACGTTTTACTAAATCGTTTTATTAGCCTATCGGGCGGAGCGCGTCAAGACCGTTCAGGAACGCTTGGGCTGTTCGGGCTTGGTTGAAGGCTTGGTGGATTTGGGTTTGTCGCCAACCGACAGATTGGTCCAGGCCGGCGGATCGCTGGCGGGGAAGGAATCGTCGGCGGCGATGGCAACCGTATCATCGCTATCGATACGGCGGCGCTTCGGGCGCGTGGGTGGCTGGTGTGGTGGCGGCTGATTTTTTGGCATGACGGAGAGACAACGCACCACGTGGTGTTTTGTTCCGAACTTAGCGCCCGGTCTGCAATTCAATGGCCGCCTGCAGGATCGGCTTGGCCCAGTCGGGCGTGGCGCTGAGCGTTGCAATGTCGTCGTGCTGCGGGAAGGTGAGGCGGCCAGCCGCCATCTCCAGCACGAGTACCGGGTCGGGAACCTCTTCGCCGGGGGCCGCTTCGGCGCTGTTGTCGAAAACTTGCAGCCGTGCGAGTTGCGGCAGCAGGCGGATCAGGTTGCTGCGCGCCGTTGTCCAGCGTTCGCGGATACGCTGTTCGGGAATATCGTGGCCGCCATGGGCAACGCGCAGGCGGACGCGGGCGATATGCTGTTCCACCGAGGCAAGGCCGCAGAACAGGATCATCACGTCATGACTCTGGCAGGCCCGGAGCAGCAGTGCGGCGAAAGTATTGCCGCCCAGTGTCGTCTCGAAGGCATGATTGCTGTCCTCTGAGATGGCGCGTTCCAGCAACTCACGGCTATGCAGCCAGGCGCGGCTGTCGGCTTCATCCTGCGTGAGGTGCAGTTCCTCGACCAGGCTGCGCGCGTAGCGATCAGGATTGAACCAGGCCAAGCCATGCTGTTGCAGCAGGGCGCCGCCGACCGAGCTTTTGCCGGCGCCGTTGACGCCGGCCAGCACCAGGATGAAGGGGCGCGTCGCGGGCATCAACGCTTTCTCAGTAGGAGCCGCCGGCCTTTGGTCGCGCTGTCAGTTTGCCCTTGGCGGCGAACAGGTTCGATACCCGGTCGGCGGCCTGCGGCTGTTGCAGGCTTGCCAGATTGGCATCGAAGCGCCGGCTTAGTTCATCGAGCTTGCCGGCCTCGCGCGCCTTGAGCTGTTCAATCTCCGCCGCCATCCGCTGATAGGTCTCGGCAGCCACCAGCACCATCTCGACCGTTGCATGATTGGTCACGGCAACGCTTCCGTTGCGCTGAACCATGCGCACGGTTTCGCTCCACTTGTTCTTCACCTGCGTGGCGGTCTGGCTCGGCAGGGAGTCGAGGTCGGGCAGGGAGGTCAGCATCTGGGCCTCTCGTGATTTGAAAAAAGTCACGTAATTATTGGGTATTTTATACATTTTGTATAATTTAGCTATTATTTTCCGGGCAAACGGACCCTGAGGCGGTTGCTGGCGCCAAAAACGAAATCACCTAATTTTCCGGGAAATTCGATGGTGGGCGGTGCAGGGATTGAACCTGCGACCCCAGCAATGTGAATGCTGTGCTCTACCGCTGAGCTAACCGCCCGCCAGGATTGCCGCGTCCGGCGCCGGATGAACCGGGCCGTCGGGCGAAGGGGTTTCTAAGGGCCGGGGCGGGTCCTGTCAAGCGGCCTCGGCGCCTCGATGTGCGGCGCTTAATACAGCCCGCCGGTGCCCGCCGTGGGCGCCGCGCCGGCACTGCCGCCGGCCCCGCTGATCGCCTCGCGCTCATACAGCGAACCGTCCAGCACGTTGCGTTCGCCGGTCGGCTCGGTGCCAGGGCGGAAGGCTTCCAGGATCACGCCGCGGTCGCCGGGTTGGGCGGGGAGCCCGGTATCGGCCTGCACCCGCACCAGGCGCACGCCGGGCGGCACGCGGAACTGGATGCCGGGGCGGGTCTTCAGCGCCTCGGCCATGAAGTCGCGCCACACCGGCACCGCCACCGAGGCGCCGGTCTCGCGCTTGCCGAGGTCGCGCGGCGTGTCGTAGCCGACGAAGACGCCGACCGCGAGATCGGGGCTGAAGCCCATGAACCAGGTGTCGAAGCTGTCGTTGCTGGTGCCGGTCTTGCCCGCCACCGGCTTGCCGAGATCGCGCAGCCGCACGCCGGTGCCACGCTGCACCACGCCTTCCAGCATCGAGACCATCTGATAGGCGGTCACCGGATCGAGCACGCTCTCGCGTGTATCGGGCAAAGCCGGCTCGGCCTGGCCCTCGAAGGCCAGCGGGCGGCAGGCATCGCAGGGCCGCGTATCATGGCGGAAGATGGTGCGGCCCTGGCGATCCTGCACCTTGTCGATCAGCGTCGGCGCAATCTTGCGGCCGCCATTCACCAGTTCGGCGTAAGCCGTGGTCAGCTTCATCAGCGTGGTTTCGCCAGCTCCCAGCGACATGGAGAGCACATTCGGCATGTCGTCGACGATGCCGAAGCGCTTGGCATAGGCGACAACCTTTTCCATGCCGATGGCCTGCGCCAGGCGCACGGTCATCAGGTTGCGCGACTTCTCGATGCCGACGCGCAGAGTCGACGGGCCGTAGAATTCGCGCGTGTAGTTGCCAGGCTTCCACAGCGGCAGGCCGGGGCCCTGGTCGAGCACGAAGGGCGCGTCCAGTACCAGGCTCGAGGGCGTGAAGCCGTTATCCAGGGCGGCGGCATAGACAAAGGGCTTGAAGCTGGAGCCGGGCTGGCGCATCGCTTGCGTCGCGCGGTTGAACTGGCTGACCTTGAAATCGAAGCCGCCGACCAGGGCCAGCACGCGGCCGGTATGCGGGTCCATCGCCACCAGGGCGCCGCCCACTTCCGGGATCTGCCGCAGCGCATAGGCATCCTTCTGGCCCGGCAGCGGATCGGCGATGATCACGTCGCCGGGTTGCAGCACATCCGCAGCACTCTTCGGCACCGGGCCGAGCTGTACCGCGTGGGTGTTGCCGTTGCTGGTATCGAGTTTGGGCCGTGCCCAGCGCAGATCGGCATAGGCGATGCGGCCCGTACTGCCATCGCCGAAGCCGATCTCGGCGGCTTCGTTGGTGACAGAGATGACCGTGGCGATGCGCCAGGGCGGCAGGATGGCGCCCATCGGGATGGTGCCCGGCTGCTGCAGCAGGCCGGTGATACGCAGGCGCCAGTCGGTGCCGGCGGGCAGTTTCGCCAGCGGGCCGCGCCAGCCACCCGCACGGCGGTCATAGGCGACAAGGCCATCGCGCAAAGCCTTCTCGCCCGCTGCCTGGAGCACAGGGTCCATCGTGGCACGAACCGAGAGGCCGCCTTCATAGAGGCCCTTGTCGCCATAACGCTGCGCCAGCGAGCGGCGCACTTCCTCGGCGAACCAGTCGGCGCGGGCGAATTCGGTTTCCGGCCGGGTCAGTGCCACCAGCGGCGTATCGCGGGCCTGCTTGGCTTCCTCGCGGGTGATCACGGCATCTTCCAGCATGCGGTCGATCACATAGTCGCGGCGGGCCTTGGCGCGATCATTCTGCCGCGTCGGATGATAGCTGCTCGGCGCCTTGGGCAGGCCGGCGAGATAGGCGGCTTCAGCGATGGTGAGGTCGTAGAGCGACTTGTCGAAATAGGTCAGCGCGGCAGCGGCAACGCCATAGGCGCCGGCGCCGAGATAGATTTCGTTGAGATAGAGCTCGAGGATCTTGTCCTTCGGGAAGGCGCGCTCGATGCGGAAGGCGAGGATCGCTTCCTTGGCCTTGCGGCTCAGCGAGACTTCATTGCCGAGCAGGAAGTTCTTCGCCACCTGCTGCGTGATGGTGGAAGCGCCGACCGGGCGGCGGTTCTGCGCCACGTTCAACACGTTCTGCACCACGGCCCGCGCGATGCCCACCGGGTCGATGCCGACATGGCTGTAGAAATTCTTGTCCTCGGCGGAGAGGAAGGCCTGAATTACCGTATTCGGCATTGCCGTCATCGGCACGAACAGGCGGCGCTCGCGGGCGAATTCGGCGATCAGGCGGCCATCGCCGGCATGCACGCGGGTGGTTACCGGCGGCTGGTAATTGGCAAGCTGCTGGTAGTCGGGCAGGTCGCGGCCATAATACCACAGGCCGTAGAGGCCGGCGGCGGCGGCGGCAAGGCTGCCGAGCAGGGCCAGGAAGAGCAGGGCGAAGAAGTAACGCAGCAACCGCATCGGGATGTCGGACCGCCTGGGGCAGAAAAGGGAGGCGCCGGTTCATAGACCCGCCAGCGCCTTCTGTACAGACCGATTATGGCAGCGATGCGGCGTTGAAATAACGGTCAATGGCTTCCGCCACTGCGTCCGCAAGTTGTGCCCGGCCGGTTTCGGAGAAAAGCAGCGCCTCGTCGCCCGGATTCGACAGATAGCCCAGTTCCAGCAGCACCGAAGGGATGTCCGGTGCCGCCAGTACGCGGAAATTCGCCGCCCGCATACCGTTACGGCGCAGCGGGATGCGCTCGGCCAGGGACGCGGCGAGCAGCCCGGCAAAGCGGCCCGATAGGCGCCGGGTATCGCGGCTGGCCAGATCCATCAGGATCGCCACCACATCATCCACATCGCCGGCGGCACTGCTGTCGGCCAATTGATCGGCGCGGTTTTCCCGCAAAGCCAGGGCCTCGGCCTCGCGGTCGGTGGCATCCTCGGCGCGGGTATAGATGCTGGCACCCCGGGTGGCGCGGTCGGCGGCCAGGCTGTCGGCGTGGATCGACAGGAACAGGTCGGCCTCGCGGCGGCGGGCGAATTCCACCCGGTCCATCAGCTTCACTGCTTGGTCGCGCTCGCGGGTCAGGGCTACCCGGTAGCGCCCGGTGGCGCGCAGCTTGCGGGCCAGCGCCTGGGCCACCGCCAGGGTCAGCTCCTTCTCGTAGCGCCCGGAGGCCGAGATGGCGCCGGGATCATGGCCGCCATGGCCGGGATCGAGCACGATCAGCTTGCGGCTGTCGCGGCCCGGGGGGGCTTGTGGCGAGGCCGGCGCGGGGGCCACCGGCACGATGGTGGCGGGCAGCAATACCGGCTGGGCGAAGGCGGCGACGAAGGCGGCGGGGTCGGCCGGCAGCAGGTCGATCACCAGGCGGTGGCCCCGGCCGCCCTGGGGCGGCAGGGCAAAGGCGCGGTCGACCACGGCGCCATCCAGCAGGCTGAAGCGCAGCCGGTCGGCACGCTCGTTGCTCGCCGGCAGGTCCAGCCGCTCCACCACGCCGGCGGCCAGCCGCTGCGCCGGGCCGGCGGCGAACACCGCCTGTTCCAGTTTCAGGGTCAGGTCGAGGCCGCCCGGCTCGTTCAGCAGCAAGGCGTTCAGGGGCCGGTCGGCCTCCAGCACCAGGCGGGTGAGGCCGGCATTCAGGCTGAGATCCACCCGCTCCACCCGGGCAACAGCCTGCGCCATTGCCTCGGCAGGGCCGAGACCGCACAAAAACATGAGAAAAATCAGTGCTTTGCGGATAATGTCGCGCCCCTGTAAAAGCCCCGTCAAGAAAGCTCTTGTCCCTGTGTCGGTAAAGAGGCTACTTTCGCAACCGCGAATATCCGAGTCAGCCTGCTTCGTCCAGCCTATTCATTAGACCGGTGCGGAGGGGCGGCGCGCGGATCGTGAGCCTGATCGCCCAAAATTACGGCCTGCCCAAAGGAGTGGCGGCTGCGGGCGAGGCGGCCTCGGCCCTCGCGCTCAAGACAGTACGGATCTGTATGAACCCTCGGAGCGGCCACCGGATTTCTGGTGGCGGCACCAGCCGGCGGCAACGCCGGTGAGCCGATCATACGGCGAGCGCTCGGGCCGGACCTGGCAGTAAATGCTGGTCGGCCGGCTGGAGCGCCCCGGATCGGCAATGCGGCGCCCGTCGCGCCCACGGCCCAGTCCTCAAGCCACACTGGCAATAAGAGGACAGGCCGAAGCAGGCGGCAGCCGCCGGTGCATGGCTCACCCCCGGACGCTCGGGTGGGGCTGGCTTCGAAAAGCAAAGGCGCCCGCCGTCTGTTATTCGCACGGGCAGCGCTGCGCCGCAGGGAATTGTGCCCATGGGCATGCGTATGTTGATTGATGCCACCCACCTGGAGGAAACCCGGGTCGTGGTGGTGAAGGGGACCCGTCTCGAGGAATTCGATTACGAGACCTCCACCAAGCAGGTATTGAAGGGTAATATTTATCTGGCGCGGGTGACCCGCGTTGAGCCCTCGCTGCAGGCCGCTTTCGTCGAATATGGCGGCAACCGCCACGGCTTCCTGGCCTTCGGCGAAATCCATCCGGACTACTACCAGATTCCGATCGCCGACCGTCAGGCCCTGCTTGAGCAGCAGGCCGAGGAAGAGGCGCGCGCCGCCCAGGCCGAGGATGAGGAATTCGAAGCCGAGGAACGCCGTCGCCGTCGTCGCCGCCGTCATCGTGGCGGCCAGCCGGCGCGCAATGCCGAAGGCGGTGCGCCGCTGGACGAGCAGGCCCAGGCTGCCGAAGGCGAAGAGGGCCTTGGCGACGATCATCTCGACGATGCCCATCTCGATGATAACGAGCATGGCGATGATGCCATCGACACCATCGAGACGGTGGAGGGCGACTACGACGCGGTGGAGGAAATCACCCCCGCGCGTCCGGGTTTGAGCGACGACGACAAAGCCGAGCCGATTGCCGGCCCGTCCTACTGGAATGTGCCGTCGCGCGCCGAAGCGGCCGCGCCGGAAGTCAGCGCTCCGGTGGAAATGGAAATTCCGCCGGCCCCGGCTGCGGCCCCTGGTGCGGAAGCACCGGTTGCCGGAGCTGCTGCCGTTGAGGCGCCCGCTCTCGAAGCCGCGCCGGCTGCCGAAGCTGCGGCAGTAGCGCCGGTCGCCGAGGCCCAGGACGCTGCGCCTGCCGAGGCTGTTGAAGCCGACGCCCGCAATGATGAGCAGCGCCATGACGAAGGCAACGGCGAGTCCGGCGGCGAAGGCCGCCATGATGAGCCCGCCGGCGAAATCCGCCAGGATGAAAATGGTGGCGAAGGCCGCCACGACGAGGAAGTGCGCCGTCCGCGCCGCACGCATTTCTCGCGCCGCTACAAGATTCAGGAAGTGATCAAGCGCCGGCAGATCATGCTGGTGCAGGTGGTGAAGGAAGAGCGCGGCAACAAGGGCGCGGCGCTGACCACCTATCTGTCGCTGGCTGGCCGCTATTGCGTGCTGATGCCGAACACGGCGCGCGGCGGCGGCATCAGCCGCAAGATTTCCTCGCCCGCCGACCGCAAGCGCCTCAAGTCGATCACCAGCGAATTGGATATTCCGGTTGGCATGGGTGTGATCGTGCGCACCGCCGGCATGGAGCGCTCCAAGCCGGAGATCAAGCGCGATTTCGAATACCTGCTGCGTACCTGGGACAGCATCCGCGAGCGCACGCTGGAAAGCACCGCACCGACGCTGATCTACGAAGAAGCCGATCTGATCAAGCGTTCGATCCGCGACCTCTACTCGAATGACATCGACGAGGTGCTGGTGGAAGGCGCGCAGGGCTTCGAGGCGGCGCGCGACTTCATGGAAATGCTGATGCCGAGCCATGCCGAGCGCGTGCGCCCGTATCAGGACAAGATCCCACTGTTCCACCGCTATCAGGTGGAGCAGCAGCTCGACAGCATGTTCACGCCGACGGTGCAGCTCCGCTCCGGCGGCTACATCGTGATCAATCCCACCGAGGCGCTGGTCTCGATCGATATCAACTCGGGCAAGTCGACGCGCGAGCACAATATCGAGGAGACCGCCTACAAGACCAATCTGGAAGCGGCAGAAGAGATCGCCCGCCAGTTGCGCCTGCGCGACCTCGCCGGCCTGGTGGTGATCGACTTCATCGACATGGAGGACAGCCGCAACATCCGCAAGGTGGAGCAGCGCCTCAAGGAATGCCTGCGCGGCGACCGCGCCCGCATCCAGGTGGGCCGCATTTCCGGCTTTGGCTTGCTCGAAATGTCGCGCCAGCGCCTGCGGCCGAGCCTGATCGAAAGCTCGACCATGCCCTGCCCGCACTGCCAGGGCCGCGGCTATGTGCGTTCCACCGAGAGCACGGCGTTGCAGGTGCTGCGCGCCATCGAGGAGGAAGGTATCCGCGACCGCGCCGGCGAGATCATCGTGTCGGTGCCGACCGAAGTGGCGATCTACCTGCTGAACCACAAGCGCGAGCGCGTCTCGGATATCGAGCGCCGCTATGTCATGCGCATCGTGGTGGCCGCCGATCCGTCCCTGGTGCCGCCGGACTACAAGATCGAACGCAGCAAGCCGCGCCAGCCGGGCGAGGTGCTGCGGCCCGAGATGACCCAGCGCAGCGAATCGCCGCGTCCGATCACGCAGCAGAGCAGCTATGCCAATGCCAACGAGGAATTCGCCCTCATCGACCAGGAAGGCGAGGCCGAGGATGATGCCGAGCTGATCGAGGGCGAAGGCGAGGGCGAAGCGGAAGCCGCCGGCGCCGAGGAAAGCAATGGCGAGGGCAATGGCCGCCGCCGCCGCCGCCGTCGTCGCCGTCGTGGTGGCCGCAATGGTGAAGAAGGCCGGGGTGATGAAGCGCGCGGCGAAGGTGCCGCCGCCGAAGCCGTGCCGCAGGATGGCGAAGGTTTTGCCGCTGCTGCCGATGGCGCCGAGGGCGATGAGTCTGGCGAAGACGAGGAAGGCGAAGAGGCCGAGGGCAGCGAAGCCAACGACCAGAATGGCGGCCAGAACGAGGGCCAGGGCGGTGAGGGCGAAGCCCGCCGCCGCCGCCGTGGCCGCCGTGGCGGTCGCCGCCGTCGCCGTGAGGAAGGTGGCGCCGAGGGCGGTCAGCAGCCGCAGCAGCCGCGCCAGGATGACCGTCCGCGCCGCGACCGCGACTATGCCGCGCAGCCGAGTGGCGATTTCCTGACCCCCGCAGCCATTGGCGCCATGCTCGATGGCGGCCCGATGCTGGATATCGACCTGGACGAACCGCCGCCGCCGAAGCCTGTTGCCGTGCCGGCCCCGGCGCCGGTCGCTGCGCCGGCACCGGTGGCTGAGAAGCCGGCCGAGCCGGTTGCCCCGGCTCCGGTATCAGCGCCCGAAGCGCCAGCCGAAACCCTGGCCGAAACCGTGAAGCCGGTGCCGGCCGCGCCGGTGCATACCGGCCCGGTATTCGAGACCGTGGTGGTCACGGCCGATGGCAACCAGGACAAGCCGGCCGAGCCGCCGGCGCCGAAGAAGGGCTGGTGGTCGCGCTAAGCGATCCAGCGATCCCGAACAAGGAAAGGGCGCGGCTTGACCGCGCCCTTTTTTATTAAGGATTGCGCTATAGGCTGGCGTGGATGAGCCCGCCGCCGACCCCGATCTTCATCATCAGCTACAACCGCCTTGGCGTGTTGCGACGTGGCCTTGCGTCTTTCCGCCGACTGGCGCGGCCGCTGGAGATCGTAATCCACGACAACGGTTCGACCTATCAGCCGCTGCTCGACTATTACGACCAGCTTGTCGCCGAAGGTGTGCGCGTGCTGCGCACCGGCAAGAAGGCGACGCAGCAGGATGACCTCAACTCGGTTGCCGATACCGTGGCGGCGTATTTCGCCGATCGTGCCCCGGAGAATTATGTGGTGACAGACCCGGACATCGAACTCGATCCGGCGGGCGCTGACATGCTTGACCTCTATGACGCCATCCTGGCGGCGTCGGCGGAGGTCGATGTCGTCGGGCCGATGCTGCGCATGGACGACATCCCCGACAGCTACCCGCTCAAGGGAGAAGTGGTAAGCCGGCACTGGCACAAATTCTGGAAGCATCGGACGCGCCGCTTTCCGTGGCGCGGCGGCGAGGTGAAGCTGGTCAAGGCCGTTGTCGATACCACCTTCGCGCTGTATCGCGCCGGGCTGCCGTTCGAGCGGCTGCGGCCGGCATTCCGCAGCTATCCGCCCTATTGGGCGCGTCATCTCGACTGGTATATCGATCCGACGGAGATGAACGAAGATCAGGCGAATTACATGGAAACCGCTTCCGGCGTCAGCTATTGGGGCGGCCCGCTGCTGCGCAAGATGATCCGGCGCCAGCAGCGCGACGGAACCATCTGACACCAGGTCAGGAAAAGGCGTTCCACAGCATGAAGCCGCCGGCAAACACCATCACCGCATCCATCAAATAGCGGAAGGTATCGGGCGAGAGGCTGAGTACGAAGCGCTTGCCGAGGAAGCTGCCGGCCATTACCGCGCCGCCGGCGATCAGGCCCTGCAGCACGATCTCCCAGGGCAGCGCGCCAAAGGCCTGGAACACCGCCGCCTTGGCGATATAGACGCCAAGCGAGCCGGCCGCCTCGGTGGCCAGGAAGGCACCTTTCACCAAGCCGATGCCGAGAAACACGGGCACGCTGATCGGTCCGGTGGAGACCACCACGCCGGTGAGGTAGCCGATGGGAATCCCGGCCAGCGCCAGTTGCCACAGCGTCAGCCTGAAGCCGCGCGAAGCCAGCCAGTGGCGCAGCGGCACCATCAGGATGAAGAAGCAGCCGAGTGCGATATCGACCCAGAAGCCCGGCAAGGCCACCAGGGTGCGGGCGCCGAGGGCTGCGGCGGGTGCGGCGGTGATTGTGTAGGCAGCGAAGGCACGCCAGTCGATTTCGCGCCACCACAGCAGGATGCGCGAAAGATTGGCCGCCAGTGCGGTGATCGCCATGATCGGCACGGCGGCTTTCGGCCCGAACTGGTAGACCAGCACCGGCATCAGCATGATCGAGGAGCCGAAGCCGACAATGCCGCTGATGCCGCCAGCCAGCAGGCCGACCAGCAGCACGAAGCCGTAGCCGATGACGGACTCAGCCATGCTGCGGAACGCGGTGGATTAGGAGAAAGCCTTGAAGGTGATGATGGTGAAGGTGTCCTTCACGCGCGGAATGGTCTGCAGCTTATGGACCACGAAATGGCCGATATCCTCGCCATCGGGGAGGTAGCACTTCATCATCAGGTCATACTGGCCGGATACCGAGTGGACCTCGGAAACCTGCTCGATGGTCTCCACCGCCTGGGCCGCCACGTCATAGGCATGGCCCAGTTCGCACTTCACCATCACGAAGATCGTCTGCATCACCGGCTCCGCTTGCTGCTGGCCTCAACTTACCGCTGGCTTTAACGCGGCCAGCATGTCAGAGGGGCAGTGTATCAGCCGCGCTGGGCCTTGCGTACCGGCCGGCGCAGGAAATCCGGCACATGGTCGCCCATGCCCACCACCGGCGGGTCGCGGCCATCCTCGCGGTCATGGCGGTTGCGGTTGCGCTCGGGTTTCTGGCGCTCGGCCTTGGCCCGATCTTCCCGAGGTTGCCGGTCTTCGCGCGGCGCCCGCTCTTCACGGGGCTGGCGTTCCTCGCGCGGCTGGCGGGGTTCGCGGGCCTGGCGCGGACGGTCTTCACGCGGCTGGCGCTCCTCGCGAACTGCGCGGGCTTCCTGCTGCGGCTGTTCCTGACCTGGCTGCTCAGCGGTTTCAGCGGCGGCTTCCGGCGCGGCTTCCCGCTCACGGTTGCGGCCCCGGTCGCGGCCACGTCCCCGATCCCGGTCGCGGCCTCGCTCGCGTCCACGGCCACCGCGCTCGCGGCCACCTTCACGGCCACCCTCACGCGGCGCCTCGCCCTCAGCGGCTTCGGTCTTGCCGGCTTCGAAGCCGGTCAGTTCCACCACCGGGATGTCGCGGTTGATCAGTTGCTGGATGGCGCGCACATACTTGGCGTCCTCGTCGGTCGCCAGCGTGTAGGCGCGGCCTTCCATGCCGGCGCGGCCGGTCCGGCCGATGCGATGTACATAGTCTTCCGGATGCGTCGGCACGTCGAAATTGAACACATGCGACAGGCCCTGCACATCAAGGCCGCGCGCCGCAACGTCGGAGGCGACCAGCAGGGCGATCTCGTTGCGCTTGAACTTTTCCAGCGTCGCGGTGCGGGTGCCCTGGTCCATGTCGCCATGCAGCGGGCGGGCATCGAAGCCATGCTTCTGCAGCGACTTGGCCAGCATGTCCACATCGCGCTTGCGGTTGCAAAAGATGATGGCGTTCTTCACCTGCTCGGCGCGGATCAGACTGCGCAAGGCCTCGCGCTTCAGCATGTGGCCGACATAGACCAGCCCTTGTGTGACGGTCTCGGCGGTGGTCGATTGCCGCGCGACGGCAATTTCCTTCGGATTGCTCAGGAACTTGTCGGCCAGCTTGCGCATCTCGGGCGGCATGGTGGCGGAGAAGAACAGCGTCTGGCGCAGCGGCGGCAGCTTCGAGCCGATCTTTTCGACATCGGGCATGAAGCCCATGTCGAGCATGCGGTCGGCTTCGTCGATGACAAAGACCTGCACGCCGGTGAGCATCACCTTGCCGCGCTCGAAATGGTCGAGCAGGCGGCCCGGCGTGGCGATCAGCACGTCGACGCCACGGTCGAGCAGCTTTTCCTGGTCGGTGTAGTTCACACCGCCGATCAGCAAAGCCATCGACAGGTTGGAATACTTGCCATAGGTGGCGAAGCTGCTGGCCACCTGGTCGGCCAGCTCGCGGGTCGGCTCCAGGATCAGCGCGCGCGGCATGCGGGCGCGGACCCGGCCACCGGCCAGGATGTCGATCAGCGGCAGGGTGAAGCCGGCGGTCTTGCCAGTGCCGGTCTGGGCGGTGCCGAGCACGTCGCGACCGGTCAAAACGATCGGGATGGCCTGCGCCTGAATCGGGGTCGGCTGCACGTAGCCCGCATCGGCAACGGCCTTCTGCACCGGCTCGCTTAAGCCTAGACTATTAAAATCCATGGATTTCCGCGTGTTTAGGGGAGCGGGAGGGCCGGGCGAAGCGCAAACCGGCCCTGCTGCGGCCCGGACAAGACCACACGGATGCCCTTGAGTCAATCCCTGTTGGAGGCCCTGGAAACAGCAAAATCAATCGGTTAGTGTCGGCAAACAAGCAATAATTACCGCGCCTCCAGCAAGGCGCCAGCAGGGTGATCGAGATGCAGTTGATTGATGAAATCGTGGCCCGCAAGCAAGACCTCACGGCCTGGCGCCGCGACCTGCATGCCCATCCCGAAACTGCTTTCGAGGAACACCGCACCGCCGACATCGTGGCCGAGAAGCTCAAGAGCTTCGGCATCGAGGTGCATCGCGGCCTGGCCAAGACCGGCGTGGTCGGCACGCTGAAGGCCGGCAGCGGCAACCGCGCCATCGGCTTGCGCGCCGACATGGATGCGCTGGACCTGCATGAACTGAACGACTTCGCGCACAAGTCCACCTATCAGGGCAAGATGCATGGCTGCGGCCATGACGGCCACACCACCATGCTGCTCGGCGCCGCGCAGTATCTGGCCAATTCGCGCAAGTTCGACGGCATCGTGCATTTCATCTTCCAGCCGGCGGAGGAGAATCTGGCCGGCGGCAAGGTGATGGTGGACGATGGTCTGTTCCGCCTGTTCCCCTGCGAGTCCGTATTTGGCATGCACAATATGCCGGGCTACGACATCGGCAAGTTTGCCGTGCGCGTCGGCCCGATGATGGCCTCCGCCGACATGTTCTGGATCAAGATCCGCGGCAAGGGCGCCCATGGCGCCTACCCGCACCAGGGCATCGATCCGGTGGCGATCGGCGCCGAGATCGTGCTGGCGGTGCAGCATATCGTCGGCCGCAATGTCGATCCGCTGCAGCCGGCCGTGGTCAGCATCTGCCAGTTCAATGCCGGCCACACCACCAATGTGATCCCGGAAGAGGCGACGCTCTCGGGCACCGCGCGCGCCTTCTCGCCGCAGGTTCAGGACCTGATCGAATCACGTTTGCGCCAGATCGTCACCGGCATCGCCGCCACCCATGGCGCGGTGGCCGAACTGGATTACCAGCGCCGCTATCCGCCCACCATCAACACGGCCGATGAAACCGAACTGGCGGCACGCGCCGCCGCTGCCGTGGTCGGCCAGGACAATGTGTTACGCAACCTGGCGCCCAGCATGGGTGCGGAAGACTTCGCCTGGATGCTGCGCGAGAAGCCGGGTTCCTATGTCTGGATCGGCAACGGCGCGGGCGAGGGTAGCTGCATGATTCACAACCCGCATTATGATTTCAACGACGAAGCCCTTACCATCGGTGCCAGCTACTGGGCGCGGCTGGTGGAGATGGCTTTGCCGGCAGCCTGATATCAGCCGGACACCCAGCGGAGGGGAGACGCATGGGCTTCAAGGTGAAATTCTGGGGGGTGCGCGGCAGCATCGCGACGCCGTCGCCGCGCCATATTGCCTTCGGCGGCAATACCTCCTGCGTTGAGGTGAAGATCGGCGGCCGCATCCTGATCTTCGATGCCGGCACCGGCATCCGCAATCTCGGCCACTGGATGCTGCGCCGCGGCGACAGCAGTGCCGATTTGATGCTCTCGCACACCCATTGGGACCATATCAACGGCTTCCCGTTTTTCTCGCCGGCCTTCCGCAAGAACAGCCGCTTCGTCGTCCGCGCCGGCCATGTCGCCGATCGTGGCGGCATCGAACGCGTGTTCCGCTCGCAGATGGCGGAGCCGTTCTTCCCGGTGCCGCTGGAGAAGATGGGCGCCGAATTTGTGTTCCAGGATTTCCGTGCCGGTGACCGCTTCTCGCTCGGTGACGGCATCAGTGTGCGCACCGCGCCGCTCAATCATCCCGATGGTGCCACCGGCTACCGCGTCGAATATGGCGGCAAGTCGATGTGCTACGTTACCGATACCGAGCATGTGCCGGGCAAGCCGGACCAGAATATCCTGGGGCTGATCGAAGGCGCCGACTTGGTGATTTACGACAGCACCTATACCGACCGCGAATTCGAAAACCATGTCGGCTGGGGCCATTCCACCTGGCAAGAAGGCGTGCGACTCTGCCTGGCGGCGCGGGTGAAGCAGCTTGCGATCTTCCATCACGATCCCGATCATGAAGATGCATTCATGGAGCGTCTGGAAGCCGATGCGCGCCAGATGTGGTCCGGCGCGCTGGTGGCGCGCGAAAACATGCGCATCAACCTGCTCTAGGATCAGCGGCGATGGCCAAGCTCTATCTCGTGCGGCATGCCAAGGCGGCAGCGAATTTCGCCGAAGCCGAAGACCCCGGCCTCTCCGATGAAGGCCGCGAAAGCGCCGTCGATCTGGCGCTGAAGCTCGAAGCCCTGGGGCCGTTGCCGGTGCTGAGTTCGCCGCTGCAGCGGGCGCAGGAAACCGCAGCCCCTTTGGCCAACCGCTGGGGCAGCGTTGCCGAAATCTCCGCTGCCGTGTCGGAAGTGCCGACGCCGCCGGAAATCGCCATGCAGGGCCTGGCCGCGCGTGGCCCATGGCTGAAGCGGATCGCGGCGCAGCGCTATGCCGATCAGCCCGGCATCCTGCGTGCCTGGCGCCAGGGCGTGGTCGGCTCGCTGCTCTCTTGCCGCAGCGATATTGTCATTTTCACGCATTTCATGGTGATCAATGCCGCCATGGGCGCGGCGCTCAAGGATGATCGCCTGGTGCTGTTCCAGCCGGCGCATTGCTCCTGTACCGTGTTCGAAAACGGCGATGGCTCGTTGAAGCTGCTGGAGCGCGGCGCGGAAGCATCGACTCAGGTGCTGTAAGCCGGCAGTCCGCTTATTACGCTGGTATATTGTATAATTTCCGCATTCCCACGAATCTTGGTGCGAATGGCTTGGCGGCGGTAGCTGAATGCCGCTAGTCTCGCGCCGCCTGACTGCCGCCATCTGATGGCTCCTGAGGATTGAAACCGCACCGTGCCGAAAAGCAAGGCCACCGCAGCGATACCCGAGACCCGCACCACGCCGCAGAACGGCGCGGCGGCGACCGAGGCTGCGCTTGCTGTGCCGACGGGCTATGTGCTGGAAGAGCAGGTGGGGCATCTGATCCGCCGCGCCCACCAGCGCGCTACTGCCATCTTCATCGGCACCATCGGCGATGCCCAGGTAACGCCGACGCAATATGCCGCGCTGGTGAAGCTGTATGAGGCCGGCGAGTTGTCGCAGAATCATCTTGGCCGCCTCACGGCGATGGACCCGGCGACGATCCAGGGCGTGATCCGCCGCCTGGCGACGCGCAAGCTGATCGCGCACCGGCCGGACAAGAGCGACAAGCGCCGCCGCTATCTCAGCCTGACGCCGGCTGGCCGCGCCCTGGTGGAAGGCCTGGTGCAGAACGGCCCCAAGGTGACACAGATCACGCTGGGTCCGCTCTCCGCCGCCGAGCAGCAGCAGCTTCTCGCCCTGCTGAAGCGGATTACCTGACGGGATCAGAAGCCGCGTCATTCTCGCGAAAGCGAGAATCCCATTTTTCATGCGAAATGGGACCCTCGCCTGCGCGAGGGTGACGGCAATGGCAAGCCAGCAGCCTTACTGCTCGACGAAGGCCTTCTCGATCACGTAATGGCCGGCGCCGGTGGTGGAGCCTTCTTCCCATTTGCGTTCATCGAGATAGGCGCGCATGTCGCGCAGCATGTCCGGGCTGCCGCAGAGCATGACGCGGTCCTGTGCGATATCCAGGGGCGGCAGACCGATATCCTGGAACAGCTTGCCGCTGCTGATCAGATCGGTGACGCGGCCCTGGTTGCGATAGGCTTCGCGGGTCACGGTGGGATAGTAGATCAGCTTATCGCGCGCCATTTCGCCGAGGAATTCGTGTTCCAGCAATTCGCGCGTGATGTAGTCCTGGTAAGCCAGTTCGCCGACGGTGCGGGTGCCATGCACCAGGATCACCTTGTCATAGCGCTCGTAGGCTTCCGGGTCCTTGATGATGCTCATGAACGGCGCCAGGCCAGTGCCGGTGGCGAGCAGGTAGAGATGCTTGCCCGGCACCAGATTGTCCTGCAGCAGCGTGCCGGTCGGCTTGCGGTTGACGATGATGCGGTCGCCGACCTTGAGATGCTGCAGCCGCGAGGTGAGCGGGCCGTTCTGCACCTTGATCGAAAAGAATTCGAGGAAGTCCTCGTGGTTCGAACTCACCATGCTGTAGGCGCGCAGCAGCGGCTTGTTGTCGACGATCAGGCCGATCATCGCGAACTGGCCGTTGATGAAGCGGAAGCTCGGCTCGCGCGTGGTGCGGAAGGTGAAGAGCGTGTCGGTCCAGTGATGCACATAGGTCACCGTCTCCTCGCGCAGATTGCCGCCCGGCTTGAGCGCCGGATGGGTGGAGGGGGCAGCGGTATCGGCAACAGGAGAGGCAGTCATGGTTCTGGCTTCACGATCCGGGAGAGGCGCAGGGAATGGCAGGGACCAAATTCATATGTACACTTACAATTATCCAGCCCGACCGTCCAGCGCAAATATCTGGGGTACGCATCGGGGGCAAACATATTGTCCACTAAGATTTAAGCAATACCCAATTAATGCATTTTAATAGTGTTGATTGCCGGACACGCGGTTTTCGACCTGCCCAGGCTTTGAGCCACAACTGCCGCTTTTTTGACGTTGCTTTTTTTGAAATCACACGGCAGCATCATATGTACACAAATGAGGTTCACGAGCGGGTGGGGGTCCCAATCGGAATGGCGTCGTATGCACGTCCTGCGAGCCTGAGCGAGGCGCTGGAGCTTCTTGGCGCCACCGCTGGCCAGTCGTCGGTGATCCAGGCGCCGCTGATTCTGGCCGGCGGCACGGATTATTACCCGGCCCGGGTCGGCCGTGCGCTGGACGACGACCTCATCGACATCACCGCCATCCCCGAATTGCGTGGCATCCAGGAATTGCCCGACTACTGGCGGCTCGGCGCCACCACCACCTGGAGCGACATTGCCGAGGCCAGCCTGCCGCCGCTATTCGACGGCCTGCGCCAGGCAGCGCGCGAGATTGGCGGCACCCAGATCCAGAATGCCGGCACCATCGCCGGCAATCTCTGCAATGCCTCGCCGGCCGCCGATGGCGTGCCGATGCTGCTGGCGATGCGGGCGCGGGTGGAATTGCAGCGCCGTGGCCGGCTGCGCGAACTGGCCTTGGGCGATTTCATCGCCGGCAACCGCCAGACCCGGCTGGAACCGGGCGAATTGCTCACCGCGATCCTGATTCCGAAATCGAAGAACCCGACGCGCAGCATCTTCATGAAGCTCGGCGCGCGCAAATATCTGGTGATCTCGATTGCCATGGTCGGCGTGGTGATCGAGGAATCCGCCGGCATCGTGCATGGTGCCTCGGTGGCGGTCGGTGCCTGCTCGGCGGTGGCGCAGCGGCTCACCTATCTGGAGGCCGAACTGATCGGCCGCCGCATCAATGCCGGCCTGGCGCATAAGGCGAAGCCAAAATATTTCGAGCAACTCAGCCCGATCGACGATCTGCGCGCCGACGCCGCCTATCGCCGCGAGGCGGCCCTCACCATCACCCGCCGCGCGCTTGCCGCGCTGGCCAAGCAGCAGGGGTGACGCAATGCGCCTGGTCGTGAACGGAACCGCCAAGGACTATACCGGTTCGCCGGTGAAGCGACTGGCCGATGTGCTGCGCGATGATTTCGGCCTCACCGGCACCAAGATCGGCTGCAATGCCGGCGATTGCGGCGCCTGCACCGTGATGCTGGATGGCAAGCAGGTTTGCGCCTGCCTCACGCCGGCAGCCCAGGCCGAAGGCAAGCTGGTGATCACGGTGGAAGGCCTCAAGGCGCATGGTGCACTCTCCCGCCTGCAGCAATCCTTCCTGCGCCATGGTGCCGCGCAATGCGGCATCTGCACGCCCGGCATGCTGCTGGCCGCCACAGACCTGCTGGCCGGCAATGGCCGCCCCAGCCGCGAGGACGTGCAGGATGCGCTGGGCGGCGTGCTCTGCCGCTGCACCGGCTACCAGAAGATCGTCGAAGCCGTGCTGGATGCCGCGCGGCACCAGCCGCTGCCCGTGGCACCCGAGGCCGGCAAGGCCGTGGGGGCCCGCAGCGTCAAGGTGGATGGCCAGGCTAAGGTGGATGGCGCTGAGAAATACGGCGCAGATTCGATTCCGGATGATGCGCTCTGGCTGCGCATCATCCGCAGCCCGCATCACCGCGCCACTTTCAAGCTCGGCGATACCGCGCCGCTGCTGCAAAAATACGCAGGCCTGGTGCGCGTGCTCACCGCCGCCGATGTGCCGCGCAACGGCTATGGCATCTATCCCGATATCAAGGACCAGCCGGTGCTGGCCGATGGCCTGGTGCGCTATCGCGGCGAGGCGGTAATCGCGCTGGTCGGTAGCCGCGCGGCGGTCGAAGCAGTGCGCGAGGCCGAGCTGCCGCTGACCTATGCCGTGGAAGAACCGTTGCATGGCGTGAAGGTTGCCAGCGCCACGGGCGCCAAACTGGTGCAGGCGGAAAAGCCCGGCAACCTGCTGCTGCAGGGCGGCGTGATCAAGGGTGATATCGCCGCCGGCTTCGCGTCTTGCGCAGCCGTTGCCAGCGATGTGTTCCAGACCGCCTTTGTCGAGCATGCCTATATCGAGCCGGAAGCCGGCTGGGCGCGGCGCGTCGGCAACCGCATCGAGGTGCATGCCACGACGCAGACGCCCTACATGGACCGTGACGAGATTGCCGGCGTGATGAAAATGCCGCTGGATGCGATCCGCGTGGTGCCGACTGCCTGCGGCGGCGGCTTCGGCGGCAAGCTCGATCTTTCGGTGCAGCCGTTGATCGCGCTGGCCGCCTGGCTGCTGGAACGTCCGGTGGCTTGCGTCTATACGCGACCCGAGAGCATGGCGGCTTCCACCAAGCGCCACCCGGCGACGATTACAGCGAAATTCGGCTGCGACAAGGACGGGGTTCTGGTCGCGGTGGAAACCAAGGCCGATTTCGATACCGGCGCCTATGCGAGCTGGGGCCCCACGGTGGCGAACCGCGTGCCGGTGCATGCCACCGGGCCGTATCATGTGCCGCATGTGCATAACTGGGGCCGCGCCTTTTTCACCAACGCGCCGCCATCGGGCGCCTTCCGAGGCTTCGGCGTGCCGCAGGCTGCCATCGCGCATGAGGCGTTGCTGGATGATCTGGCCGAAAAACTCGGCATCGACCGCCTGGAAATCCGCCGCCGCAATGCCTTGCGCGCCGGCCAGGCCACGGCCACCGGCCAGGTGCTGGAACATTCCGCCGGCTTGCCGGCCTGCCTCGATGCATTGGCGCCGCATTGGCGCGCGATGCAGGACGAGGTGCAACGGTTCAACGCCCGGCGCAAGGGGCTGAAGCGCGGCGTCGGCATCGGCTGCATGTGGTACGGTATCGGCAACACCTCGATGTCGAATCCCTCCATTATGCGCGTGGCGTTGCGCGCCGATGGCCGCTTCACGCTCTATAACGGTGCGCTCGATGTCGGCCAGGGCTCCAACACCATCATGACGCAGATCACCGCCGATGCGGTGGGGGCGCCGATGGCGCTGTTCGACCTCATCACCGGCGATACCGACCGCACCGCCGATGCCGGCAAGACCTCGGCCTCGCGCCAGACCTTCGTTTCCGGCAAGGCGGCGGAATATGCCGGCCTCGACCTGCGCAGCCAGATCCTGCGCCTGGTCAATGCCGGCGAGAAGGCCGTGTTCCGCTTCGAGGGCAGCAAACTCCTGATCGAGGATGGCGGCACCACGCACCGCGTGGCGCTGGATACGTTGCCGCGTGTTGCCGGCGAAGATGTGCTGCTGGGTGAGGGCCGTTTCGATCCGCCGACCACGCCGCTGGATGCCAATGGCCAGGGTATTCCCTATGCCACCTATGCCTTCGCGGCGCAGATCGCGCTGGTCGAGGTCGATCCCGAACTCGGCAAGGTGAAGGTGCTGCGCATGGTGGCGGCGCATGATGTCGGCCGCGCCATCAACCCGCAGCAGGTGGAAGGCCAGATCCACGGCGGCATCGCGCAAGGCTTGGGCCTGGCGCTGATGGAGGAATATATCCCCGGCCGCAGCGAGAATTTGCACGATTATCTCATCCCCACGGTCGGCGACATGCCGCAGATCGAGGTGCTGCTGATCGAGGATGCCGAGCCGCTTGGCCCCTATGGCGCCAAGGGTGTCGGCGAACCTGGCCTGGTGCCGACCGCGCCGGCCATTCTCGGCGCGGTGCGCGATGCGGTGGGCGTGCGCGTCACCCAGGTGCCGCTGCTGCCGCACCGGCTGCGCGCCCTGACCAGGCAGAAGGAGGCGGCGGAATGAACGAACTCGCCACGCCGAAGGGCTCGGACCTTGTCCGCTGCGATGCCTGTCCGGTGCTGTGCCGCATCCGTATCGGCAAGACCGGCGCCTGCGACCGCTATGCCAATGTGGAGGGCGTGCTGACCCGCGTCGATCCGCTGGTGGTGACCGAGCAGGCGGCAAGCGCGGGCCGCAACGTGGTGCCATTCCTCGCCGGCAGCGAAGCCTGGGACGGCCAGATGATGGCACCGGCACCATTGCCTGCCTTTGTCACCGGCATCGGCGCCGGCACCACCTATCCCGATTACAAGCCGGCGCCCTTCATCGTTGCCTCCGAACACCAGGGCGTCGATATGGTGACGGTGGTGACGGAAGGCATCTTCAGCTATTGCGGCCTCAAGGTGAAAATCGACACCGACCGCTATCTCGGGCCGGAGCAGGCGGCGGTGCGGGTGAATGGCGAGGCCATCGGCCATGTCACCACCATGGAATACGGCTCGCAGATGCTTTCGTTGGGCGGCGTGCATCACCTCACCGGCGGCAGCAAGAAGGAAGGCACCACCACCTGCGATGCGATGCTGAAGCTTGCCAACAAGCAGGCGGTGACGGTAACCATTGATGGCGGCTCGGAAGTGGTGCTGCAGGCCGGCCATGCGCCGATTGTCAACGGCACGCCGGAGCAGCGCATGCGGGTTGGCTGCGGTTCGGCCACTATCGGGATTTTCGCCAAGCAATGGCATGGCCATGCCGATGAGGTGATCGTGGTCGACGACCACATCACCGGCGTGCTGACCGAACATCAGGCCGGCCGTTTCCTCGACATGCGCCCCGCCGGCATCCGTGTGCGGGGCCGCAAATCCACGCCGGGCCGCTATTTCCAGGTCGCTGAACCGGGCCTGGGCTGGGGCGGCACCAATGTCTCCGATCCGCTGGAGATCATCGAAAGCATCGACGCCAAGACCGCCTGGCCGGGCATGAAGCTGCTGATGGTTTCCACCACCGGCGAACATAGCGCCTGGTATGTACTGGACGAGCAGTTGAAGCCGCAGCCGGCCGAGATGCCGGCGCCGATCACCAAGGTGGTGGAGCGTATCGCGGAGAATTGCGAGCCGTCGCTCTGCACCGTGCTGTTCATGGCTGGTGCCGGCGGTTCCTTGCGTGCCGGCGTCACCGAGAATCCGGTGCGGTTGACCATCAGCGTGAAGGACCGGCTCACCCGCGTCACCTCCGGCGGCGCACCGGTTTTTGTCTGGCCCGGCGGTGGCATCACCTACATGGTGGATGTGCTGGCGATGCCGGATAATTCCTTCGGCTATGTGCCAACGCCGGCCCTGGTCGCGCCGATTGAGTTCACCATGACGCGCGAGGATTACGCGGCCCTCGGTGGTCATATGGATCATGTGGTGCGGTTGGAGGACGTGCTGCGCGAGCCGCGCCTGACCCGCCTTAATCAAGGCGGCACTACATGACCGGACCGCAGGCGGCATGGCTGCAATCCGGGCAGGGCAGGCGCCTGCATCTGCAGCATGGCCCGATCGATCTGGTGATCGAGGCGTTCGGCACAGCCGATGCCGAGCAGGCCGCCTATACCAATGCCTGGGCGCGCTTCCAGACCATCCTGGATGAGCTGGTGGCGGAATTGCCGCTGCTGCGCCAGCCGCTGGGCGACGCGCATCCGTTGCTGCGCGGCAGGGTGGCGCGGCGCATGGCCGCTGCCTGCTGGCCGCATCGTAGCATGTTCATCACGCCGATGGCGGCGGTGGCCGGCTCGGTAGCGGAAGAGATCATCGCCGTCATGGCCGCCGCACCCGGTTTGCGCAAGGCTTATGTGAATAATGGTGGCGATATTGCTTTGCTGCTGGAAGGCAATGAGAGCTTCACTGCCGGCGTGGTGGGCAATGTCGATCAGCCGCATATCGATGCGCGTGCTGAAATCCGCGCCAGCACGCCTTGTCGTGGCATTGCCACCTCGGGCTGGCGCGGCCGCTCCTTCTCGCGTGGCATCGCCGATGCGGTGACAGTGCTGGCCCGCAGCGCGTCGGAAGCCGATGCCGCCGCCACTGTCATCGCCAATGCGGTGAATGCTGAGCATCCGGCAATCACGCGGCGCGTGGCATCCGATTTGCAACCGGATTCCGATCTCGGCGATCTGCTGGTCACCGAGAATGTAAGTACGCTGCCGATTGCACTGGTACTTGAAGCCTTGTCGTCCGGCGCCGCGGTGGCGCATGATCTGAAACGCAAGGGCCTGGTCCAGGCGGCCTATCTTTCGCTGCAAGGCGAAACCCACGTGGTGGGCGGAGAGGCAATGCTGGTCGATAGGGCAGGGGGTGTGGCATGAGTCGCGTGGATGTGCGTAAGTTTTACCTGAGTGTTGAGGAAGCCTTCCATGAAGGCGGACCGCGCCCGGAGAAGCCGCTGCTGCGTGCCGGCATTGCTGTTGTGCTGCGCAACCCCTTTGCTGGTCGCTATGAGCCAGACATCATGCCGTTCATGGATGAATTGAAGCCGCTCGGCCTGGAAATGTCGCAGCGCTTGATCAATGTGCTGGGCGGCGATCCGAAGCGGATCGAATCCTACGGCAAGGGCAGCATCATCGGCGAAGCCGGCGAGATGGAGCATGGCGCGCTGTGGCATGTGCCGGGCGGCTATGGCATGCGCGGCGCGCTCGGCGGCCCGAATGGCGGCGATACCAAGGCCATCGTGCCCAGCGTCACCAAGGTCGGCGGCATGGGCGCCAGCATCGACGTGCCGCTGCACCACGTCAACGCCGCCTATGTGCGCAGCCATTTCGATGCCTTCGAACTGCGCGTGCCGGATGCGCCGCGCGCCAATGAACTGGTTTACGTCATCGCCATGGCCACCGGGCCACGCCTGCATCACCGTGTTGGTGGCCTGCAGGCGCATGAGATCAAGGGCGAGGACGGCTTGCGTTAGCGTTTCTTCCGTTACACGAACGTCAACCCCACACGCGTATCAACCAAGGAGAAAAACACATGAACCGCAGGACCTGGTTGCTTACCTCGGCCATCATCGGCCTCGGCCTTGCCGGCCTCACCGCCCCGGCGCAGGCGCAGGACACGATCAAGATCGGCGAGATGAATTCCTACAAGAATTTCGCCGCCTTCCTCGAGCCCTACAAGAAGGGCTGGGAACTGGCTGTCGAGCAGGCCAATGCCGCCGGCGGCGTCATGGGCAAGAAGATCGAGATCGTCAGCCGCGACGATAACGGCAATCCCGGCGACGCCGTGCGCATCGCCGAGGAACTGGTGACGCGCGAGAAAGTTGCCTTCCTGATCGGCACCTTCCCCTCCAATGTCGGCCTGGCTGTTGCCAGCTTCGCCAAGGAGAAGAAGGTTCTCTTCATCGCCGCCGAGCCGCTCACCGACAAGATCGTCTGGGACCAGGGTAACAAGTATACCTACCGCCTGCGTGCCTCCACCTACATGCAGACCGCCATGCTGGTGCCGGAAGCGGCCAAGCTGAAGAAGAAGCGCTGGGCCATCGTCTATCCGAACTACGAATACGGCCAGTCGGCCACCGCGGCCTTCAAGCAGTTGATCAAGGCGGCGCAGCCGGATGTGGAATTCGTCGTCGAACAGGCGCCGCCGCTGGGCCGCATCGAGGCCGGCGCGGTTGCCGATGCCATCGCCGCCGCCAAGCCCGACGCGATCTTCTCCTCGCTGTTCGGCCCCGACCTCGCCAAGTTCGTGCGCGAAGGCCAGACCCGCGACCTGTTCAAGAATGTCTCGGTGTTCAACCTGCTCGCCGGCGAGCCGGAATATCTCGATCCGCTGAAGGACGAGGCGCCGGTCGGCTGGTGGGTCACCGGCTATCCCTGGTATGCGATTAACACGCCGGAGCATAAGGCCTTCGCCGACGCCTATCAGAAGAAGTTCAACGATTATCCGCGCCTCGGCTCCATTGTCGGCTACGCCACGGTGCAGTCGGCTGTCGCGGTGCTGAAGAAGGCCAACACGCTCGACATGGAAAAGCTGGTGGCGGCGATGAAGGGCCTGACCCATTCGACCCCGCTGGGTGACATCACCTATCGTCCGCAGGACAACCAGTCCACCATGGGCGCCTATGTCGGCAAGATCGGCCTCAAGGATGGCAAGGGCATCATGACCGACTGGTACTATGCCGATGGTGCCAAGTTCCTGCCCTCGGATGCCGATGTCGCCAAGCTGCGCCCGGCTGAGTAAGTAAACTGCTGCTTATGCTGTCTCCCGCCCCGGCGCGATCCGGGGCGGGGGATCTCCCACCTCTCTAGCCAGACCGGAAAGCGGCCTTGCTCGCCAATATCGTCATCCAGTTCATGAATGGCCTTGCCGGCGCCTCGTCGCTGTTCCTGGTCGCCGCCGGCCTGTCGATCATCTTCGGCGTCAGCCGGATCGTGAATTTCGCCCATGGCTCGCTCTACATGCTGGGCGTCTATCTCGCCTACACATTCGTGGAGTATCTCGGCCGCTCGACGTTGTTCGGCTTCTGGGGCGGCGTGGTGGCGGCTGCCATCGGCGTCGGCCTGATCGGCGTGGTGATCGAGGTACTGGTGCTGCGCCGCATCTACCGCGCGCCCGAACTGTTCCAGTTGCTTGCCACTTTCGCGCTGGTGCTCGTGATCAAGGACGCCGCGCTCTATATCTGGGGCGCCGAGGATCTGGTCGGCCCGCGTGCCGCCGGCCTGCGCGGCGCGGTCCAGATCATGGGCAAGCGTTTCCCGGAATATGACCTGTTCCTTATCATCATCGGCCCGGTGGTGCTGGGCCTGCTGTGGCTGCTGATGAACCGCACGCGCTGGGGCCGCTTGGTGCGCGCTGCCACCCAGGACCGCGAGATGGTCGGCGCGCTCGGCGTCAACCAGAGCGGCCTGTTCACCGGCGTGTTCTTCCTCGGTGCCTTCCTCGCCGGCCTAGGCGGCGCGTTGCAGCTCCCCCGCGAGCCGGCACAGCTCATGCTGGATATCAGCGTGATCTCGGATGCCTTCGTCGTCGTCGTGGTCGGCGGCATGGGCTCGATCGGCGGCGCCTTCCTGGCGGCGCTTCTCATTGCCCAGGCCAAGGCCTTCTGCATTGGGATTGGCGATGTCACCATCTTCGGCACCGTCTTTTCGTTCAGCAAGTTCACCCTGGTGGTGGAATTCGTCATCATGGCCATCGTGCTGGTGGTGCGGCCCTGGGGCCTGCTCGGCAAGCAGCAGGGCGCGCAACGCGGCGCCTTCATGGTCGAGCCGCCGCTCTATCCGCTGAACCAGACCTTCTGGCTCGCCGTGCTTGGCTGCGTCGTGCTGCTCGGCCTGCTGCCGCTCAAGGGCGATGGCTACCTGCTGGTGCTGCTGATCGATATCGCGGTCTTCGCGCTGTTCGCCGTCACGCTGCATTTCCTCATGGGCCCGGCCGGCATGGTGAGTTTCGGCCATGCCGCGTATTTCGGCCTCGGCTGCTATGGCGCGGCTTTGGCTTTCCTGAAACTGAAACTGCCGATGGAAGTGGCCTTGTTCGCCGGGCCGCTGGCTGGCGGCCTCGGTGCGCTGGTGTTCGGCTGGTTCTGCGTGCGGCTGTCCGGCGTCTATCTGGCGATGCTGACCCTGGCCTTCGCCCAGATCGCCTGGTCGGTGGTCTATCAGTGGGATGCCTTCACCGGCGGCTCCAACGGCCTGATCGGGCTGTGGCCATCCGACTGGCTGAAGAACAAGACCTTGTTCTACGCTTTCGCGCTCACGCTCTGCATCGCTGGTATTCTGTTCCTGTGGCGCGTGGTGCATGCGCCCTTCGGCTATGCGCTGCGGGCCGGGCGTGACTCGCCGCTGCGCGCCGATGCCATCGGTATTGACGTCCGCCGCTTCCAATGGTTCGGCTTCGTACTGGCCGGTATTTTCGCCGGCCTGGCCGGCGGGCTGTTCGCCTTCTCCAAGGGCTCGATCTCGCCCGAGACTCTCGCGGTGCCGCGCTCGGTGGATGGCCTCGTCATGGTGCTGCTCGGCGGCGTGCAGACGCTTACCGGTCCGGTGGCGGGGGCGGCGGTGTTCACCTGGCTGCAGGATACCATCGCGCGCAATACGGAATACTGGCGGGCCATTCTCGGCCTCACCATCCTGGTGATCGTGCTGGCCTTCCCGATGGGCATTGCCGGCTTCCTGAAACTGGCTGCCGCAAGGCTCAAGCCCCAGGCGGAGGCCGTGCCATGACGGTGCTCACGGTTCTTGGCCTGCATAAATCGTTCGGCGGCGTGCAGGCGGTGCAGGATGTGCGCTTCGACGTCGCCGCTGGCGAATTGCTGGCACTGATCGGCCCCAATGGTGCCGGCAAAAGCACCTGCTTCAACATGCTGAATGGCCAGCTCAAGCCCGATAGCGGCGAGGTGAAGCTGCATGGCCAGAGCCTGATCGGCATGGCGCCGCGCGATATCTGGCGGCTGGGCGTTGGCCGCACCTTCCAGATCACCGCCACGTTCAATTCCATGACCGTGCGCGAGAATGTGCAGATGGCGCTGCTGTCGTTCAACAAGCGGCTGATGAGCCTGTGGCGGCCGGCCAATGCGCTCTACCGCGACGAAGCGATGGCCTTGCTCGACCGCGTCGGCATGACCGACCAGGCCGAACGGCCCTGCGGCATCCTGGCCTATGGCGACCTGAAGCGCGTCGAACTGGCTGTGGCGCTCGCCAATCAGCCGACCTTGCTGCTGATGGACGAACCGACGGCCGGCATGGCGCCGAACGAGCGCCTGGCGCTGATGGATCTCACCGCCCGTGTTGCGCGCAAGGATGGCATCGCCGTGCTGTTCACCGAGCATGACATGGACGTGGTGTTCGCCCAGGCCGACCGCATCATCGTGCTCAACCGCGGCAAGCTGATCGCCGAGGGCAGCCCGGCGGAAGTACGTGCCAACCCGGAAGTGCAGGCGGTCTATCTCGGCTCCGGCGCCACATTCGCGGAGGCCCACTGATGCTGAGCGTGAGCGGGCTGAACACCTTCTACGGCCGGGCGCATATCCTGGCCGATCTGGCGCTGGAGGCGCAGCGCGGCGAAGTGGTGGTGCTGCTGGGCCGCAATGGTGCGGGCAAATCCACCACGATGAAATCGGTGATCGGCCTGGTGGCGGCGCAAAGCGGCGAGATCAGTTTCGAGGGCAAGCGCATCGACCATCTGCCGCCGCACCGCATCGCGCAACTGGGCTTGGGCTATGTGCCCGAGGAGCGCCGCATCTTCACGGATCTCACCGTGATGGAGAACCTCGATATCGGCCGCCAGGCGCCGCGCAGCGATACACCGACCTGGACGCCGGAGCGGCTGTTTGAACTCTTCCCCAATCTCGGCCGCATGAAGGACCGCCCGGGCGGCCGCATGTCGGGTGGCGAGCAGCAGATGCTCACCATTGCGCGCACGCTGATGGGCAATCCACGCCTGATCCTGCTGGATGAACCCTCCGAAGGCCTGGCGCCGGTGATCGTCGAGCAGATGGCCAAGACCATCCTGCAGCTCAAGGCCGAGGGCCTCACGGTGCTGCTGTCTGAACAGAACCTGCATTTCGCCCAGTTGGTGGCGGATCGCGCCTATATCATCGAGAAGGGCCGCATCCGCTACCAGGGTACCATGGCGGCACTCTCGCAGGATGCCGCCGTGCGCGAACAGTATCTTTCCGTCTAGTTTCTTTCCGTCTGAGGAGTAGCGGCATGGCCTGGACCGTCGGCATCGATGTGGGCGGCACCTTCACCGACCTGATCGGCATTGAGCCGGAGCGCGGCCTGGTGTCGCTGGCGAAAGTGCCGACCACGGTAGAGAACCAGGCCTTCGGCGTGCTGGCAGCATTGGACAAGGCCGGCATCGCGCTGGCCGATACCGCCACCATCGTCCATGGCACCACCACCACCACCAATGCGCTGCTCGAGCGCAAGGTGGCGAAGGTTGGCCTGATCACCACGCAAGGCTTCCGCGACAGCCTGGAATTGGGCCGCCGCACGCGCCCGACGCCCTATGGCCTCACCGGCAGTTTCGAGCCTCTGGTGCCGCGCCAGTGGCGCCTGGAAGTGCCCGAACGCATGGATGCCGATGGCAATGTCGTGGTGCCGCTGGATGAAGCCGCGTTCCGCGCCGCCGTAGTCACCTTGAAAGACGCCGGTTGCGAAGCCCTGGTGATCCATTTCCTGCACAGCTACATCAACCAGAGTCACGAGAAGCGCGCGCTGGAAATCGCCGCCGAAGAGTGGCCGAACGGCTATGTCACCGCCGGCCATGAATTGCTCTCCGAATACCGCGAGTATGAGCGCGGCACCACCGCCTGCGTCAATGCCAGCGTGCAGCCGGTGCTGCATCGCTACATGCAGCGCCTGGATGGCGAACTGAAAAATCGCGGCTTCGGGCGCGATCTGCTGGTGATGCAGGGCAATGGCGGTACCATCGCCGCCAGCATTGTCGCCGAGGCCGCCGTGAATACCGTGATGTCCGGGCCGGCTTCCGGTGTCATGGCCGCTGCCTACACGGCGCGCGCCGCCGGGCTGCCGAATGTCATCACCTACGATATGGGCGGCACCTCGTCGGATGTCGGTTTGATTCAGGATGGCGTTCCGCAGGTCTCCTCCGAGCTTGAACTCGAATATGCCATGCCGATCCATGTGCCGATGGTGGATGTGCATACCATCGGCGCCGGTGGCGGCTCGCTCGCCTTCATCAACGAGGCCGGCATGTTGCAGGTCGGCCCGGAAAGTGCCGGCGCGCGGCCCGGGCCGATCTGCTACGGGCGTGGCGGCACGCGGCCCACCATCACCGATGCCAACCTGGTGCTCGGCCGGCTCAATCCCGATGGCCTGCTCTCGGTCGATAACAAAGTCTCGCTGGATGACGTGCGCGCCGCCATGGCTGGCTTGGGCAAGCCGCTGGGGCTCGACGCAGAGGGAGCGGCGGCGGCGGTGTTGCGCATCGCCAACGACAAGATGGCCAATGCCATCCGCATGGTATCTTTGAGCCGTGGCCATGATCCGCGCGACTTCGCGCTGTTTGCCTTCGGTGGCGCCGGGCCGTTGCATGCTGCAGCCCTGGCGCTCGAACTCGGCATCCCGAAACTGCTGATCCCGGCGCGGCCGGGCATCACCAATGCGCTGGGCTGCGTCGTCGCCGATCTGCGCCATGATTATGTGCGCACGGTGAACCGGCCGGTTGCCGCCCTGGATCCGGGCTTGGTGAAAACCGTGTTGCAGCAGCAGATCCAGGAAGGCCGCGACACCATCGCCCGCGACGGCGTGGCGGTGGAGGAAATCCAGGTGCTGCATACCGCCGACATGCAGTTCCAGGGCCAGAGCCATCTGCTCACCGTGCCAGTGCCGAGCCTTGATATCACCCCGGCGGAATTGCAGGCCGCGTTCGAGGCCGCCTATTGGCAGCGTTTCGAGGTCGAACTGCCAGAAATCCGCGCCCAACTGGTGAACCTGCATACCGCCGTGATCGGCCGCCGCCCGCAATTGACGCTGGATCGCCTGCTGGCGGCAGCGCCCGCCGCCGATGTTGCCGGTGCCCGCAAGGGCATGCGCAAGGTGTGGTATGATGCCGGCGGCTGGCAGGATACGCCGGTCTATGACCGCGAACGCCTGCCGCGCGGGGTGACTTTCGCCGGCCCGGCAATTTGCGAACAACTCGACACCACGGTGGTGATCGATCCTGGCAACAGCGTGCATGTCGATGCTCTCGGCAATCTGATCGTTTCGGTGACGCCATGACAAAGCTCGATCCCGTAACTCTTGTCGTGATCCAGAACGGCTTGCAGCAGGTCTGCAACGAGATGGATCTGGCCTTCTGCCGCGCGGCCTTCTCGCCGGTGATCTCGGAAGCGCTGGACCGTTCCGATGGCATCTATCACCGCGATACTGGCGAACTGATTGCCCAGGGCGATCTCGGCCTGCCGGTTTTCGTCGGCACCATGCAATTCTCGACGCAAGCCGTGATCGAGCGGGCGCGCAGCCCGCAGCCTGGCGATATCTATATCGTCAACGATCCGTATCTCGGCGGCACGCATCTGATGGATGTGAAATTCGTCAAGCCGTTCTTCTATCGTGGCAAGCTGTTTTCCTGGCTGGCCAATACCGGCCATTGGCCGGATACCGGCGGCATGGTGCCGGGCGGCTTCTCGGCCAATGCCACCGAAGTGGAGCAGGAAGGACTGCGGCTGCCGCCGGTGAAGCTCTACAAGCAGGGTGTGCTGGATGAGGAAATCCTGTCCATCATCCTCAGCAATATCCGCATCGCCGATCAGCGCATCGGCGACATCAAGGCCCAGGCCGCGGCCCTCTCGATTGGCGAAAAACGGCTGACCGCTTTGCTCGACCGCTATGGCGCCGACACGGTGGAAGCGGCGATTACCGAATTGAAGGCGCGCGCCTCGCAGCAGATGCGCGCCCGCATCCGCGCCATTCCCGATGGCGTCTATCGCGGTTCGGCGGTGGTTGATTCCGATGGCGTGGTGGACGAGCCGCTGCATATCGAGATGGCCGTGACCAAGCAGGGCGACGAACTGCACTTCGACATGACCGGGTCCAGCCCGCCCTGCAAGGGGCCGATGAATTCGGTGCTGGCCACCACCAAGTCGTCGGTCTATCTGGCGGTGAAGCATATCTTCCCCGATGTGCCGATCAATGCCGGCACCTTCGAGCCGCTGAAGATCAAGGATCCGGAAGGCACCTTCCTCTATGCCAAGTATCCGCGCCCGGTTTCGGGCTGCGCGGCGGAAGTCAGCCAGCGCATCGCGGAGGCGGTGTTCAATGCGCTGGTGCAGGCGATGCCGGATAAGCTGTTCGCGGCTCCCGCCGGCACATCCGGCAATCTCGCGCTCGGCGGTTTCGATCCGGCGCGCAATCGTTCCTATGTCATGTATGTGATTTCCGGCGGCGGCTATGGCGGCTGGCATGGCGGTGATGGCATCAGCAACGGCTGTTCCACCATCGGCATTTCCAAGACCACGCCGATCGAGGTGATGGAGCAGTATTACCCGGTGCTGTTCGAGGAATACTCGCTGCATGAAGGCTCGGGCGGTGCCGGCAAGTATCGTGGTGGCTTCGGCGTCAATTACACCATCCGGCTGCGGCGCGGCGAGGCGCGGGCATCGATGGTGATGGACCATGGCCGGACGGGGCCGCGTGGCGTGCTGGGCGGCGAGGATGGCGGCCTCAACACCGTGTTGATCGAGCGCGACAACAGCGGCAAATATGTGCCGCCGCATCTTTCCAAGGATCAGGATATCGCCATCAAGGTCGGCGACCGCGTGCGTGTCTCCACGCCAGGTGGCGGCGGCTATGGCGATCCGGCCGCCCGCGATGCCGCTGCCATCGAGCGCGATATCGCGCGCGGCTATTACACGCGCGAGCAGGCCGTGGCGCGGTTCGGGCGGCGGGCCGCTGCCGAATAAGCCATGCTGGCGGAATTGCTGCTCAATAGTCTGGTGCGCTGCGAGCCGGCGGCGCGGCGGCTGGGCTATGGCCGCGCCCAGGTTGGCCTGTGGTCGCGCTCGCGCCGCTGCGCCAAGGCCTGGGCGCCGCATCATGCCGAAACCCGCGCCTTCGTCGAAAGCCTGCTGGCAGGCCAACCACAGGGCGGCACCGCCTGGGTGCTCGGCGCCGGGCTGCTGGACGACCTGCCGCTCGCCGCCTTGGCTGCGAAATTCGACCGCGTGCTGCTGGCCGATATCGCCTGGCTGCCGATGCAGCTCTGGCGGCTGAAGCGCTATCCCAATGTCGAGGCGCGGCTGTTCGATGTTTCCGGCCTGGCGCCCATGATGCTTGAATGGCGCGTAGGCAAGCCGCTGCCCGAGCCGCAGCCTGCTGCGCTGCTGGGTTTGGATGCGGACAAGCCGGGTCTGGTACTGTCGCTCAATCTGCTATCGCAACTGCCGTTGCTGCCGCTGGAGAAGCTGGAGCGGGCAGGGCAGTCCTTCGCCACCCGCCAGGCTTATGGCCGCCGCATTGTTGCGGCACATCTCGCCGGCTTGCGGCAACTCGATTGCCGGGTCGGTCTGGTCAGCGAGCAGCGCCGCATCTTCCGCAATCGTGCCGGCGAGGTGGTGATGTCGGAATCGGCTTTGTTCGACATCACGCCGCCGGTGGCGGAGAAGGAATGGGGCTGGAACCTGGCACCGCTCGGCGAGATCGATAATCAGGCCGCGTTGGAATTGCGCGTCTTCGCCAGCAGCGATCTCAGCGTTTCAGCGTAACGCTCTCGATCACGAAGCCGCGCTCCGGCGGATATTTGCGCAGCATCTTCTTGCGCACCGCGTCCTCGTTGGCGGCGCTCACGTCCTCGTAATTGATCTCGGCCCATTTATCGTCGAGGTTGCGGTGCTTCTGGCCCATCATATGGGCACGGCGGACTTCCTGGTTGAACACCGCGACGCTGAAGGTCTTGTCGTCGGGGGCGGGGGCCTGGATCGCGGCGGTGGCCAGGCGTTCCAGCTTGGCGACCTGGGCGCGCAGCTCGAAATTCTCCTTGGTCAGCTCCGCGATCTTCTTCTGCGCGTCCTTGGTCAGCTTTTCGAGCTGGTCCAGGCGTTGCCCGCGCCGGATCACTTCGGCCGAGTTCCACTCATAGGCCATGACCTGGCGGCGATGGGCGGCGTTGATTTGCATCACGATGAAGAGGGCGCCGGGGATGCCAATGAGCAGCGCGGCGAGGATCAGCCAGAATTCCGTCATGCGGGAATTCTGGCGGGTTCCCGCCCCCAGAGCAAGAAAATCACCCGCTCGCACTGCTAGAACAACAACTTACACAATCCACGCGGTTGTCGCCCCGCTGGCCTTGACCTGGGCCAAGGCCTTGTTTAATAAGGCGCCCATTGCGGCGGGAGTAGCTCAGTTGGTTAGAGCACCAGATTGTGGCTCTGGGGGTCGCGGGTTCAAGTCCCGTCTCTCGCCCCAAATTTTCTCAAATACTTAAGTGAATCGGAGGCGTCCGGGTTTCGGCCCGGCGCCAGGGGAAGCCGGCGGCATGAGCAAGGCCTTCACCAAGGAATCCGACGGGGAGTCCGCCGGCGACGACGCCGAAGACGATGCGGCGGCCGGCCCGGCGCTGCCCAAGGGTGCGAAAAACTACATCACGCTGGAAGGCCTGGAGCGCATGCGCGCCGAGCTGAAGCAATTGCGCTCGGTGGAACGACCCAAGGTCGTCGAGGTGGTGTCCTGGGCGGCGGGCAATGGCGACCGCTCGGAGAATGGTGATTACATCTATGGCAAGCGCCGGCTGCGCGAAATCGACCGCCGCATCCGTTTCCTGCTCAAGCGGCTGGAAATCGCCGAGCCGGTCGATCCCGCGTTGCAGAAGAACCGCGACCAGGTTTTCTTCGGCGCCACCGTCACCTATGTCGACGAACAGGATGTGGAACGCACGGTGCGTATCGTCGGCGTCGATGAAGCACGGATCGAACAGGGTGAGATAAGCTGGGTGTCGCCGGTGGCCCGCGCGCTGCTGAAGGCGCGGGTTGGCGACACGGTGGAAATGCGCACGCCCACGGGCCGCGAAAGCCTGGAAGTCCTCGCCATCCGCTATGATTAGGGCATCAATAGGATGTCATCATGCTCTAGCCGCTAGCCGACACCCGGTGGCTGGTATAGCTTAAGGGCGGATTTTAAGTTGCCTGGTTCGGGGAAACGCACGTGGCTCGCATTCTGCTCGTAGAGGATGACGAACTCGTCTGTCGCAGCCTGCGGATGACGCTGGAAGCCTATGGCCACATGGTGGAAAATTTCGCCGACGGCCGCAAAGCGGTGGAGCTGCTGCGCCAGCAGGGCGATTTTGATGCGGTGATCACCGATATCCTGATGCCGGACATGGACGGGCTGGAATTGATCCGCGCCGTGCGCGCCCTGGCGCCAGGCATCCGGGTGATCGCCATGTCTGGCGGTGGCCGTCGCGGCAACCAGGATTTCCTGCAATTCGCCAGCACTTTCGGCGCTGATGCGGTGCTTTCCAAGCCGTTCACCGGCGAGACGCTGGTGGATACCCTGGCAACAGTGCTCAAGCCCTGACTAATCTTAGGCCTTAAGCGGCAGATACAAGGTCACTACCGTGCCTTGTCCCGGCTGGCTGTCGAGCTGCAAGGCACCACCGCTCTCGCGGGCAAAACCATAGGCCATGCTCAAGCCCAGCCCGCTGCCGCTGCCCACCGGCTTGGTGGTGAAATACGGCACCACGGCATTGCGCAGGGTTTCCGCATCCATGCCGGTGCCGGTATCGCTGACGCTGATCGCGGCATAACTGCCGGGAGAGAGGCCGAGGCCAGTATCAGCGGTGACGAATTCACGCCGTTTCAGCGCGACGCGCAGCGCGCCGCCATCGGGCATCGCGTCGCGGGCATTGATCACCAGATTGAGCAATGCGCTTTCCAGCATGATGCGGTCGGTATGAGAGCTGCCGACATTCTCTTCCAGGGCGAAGGTGATGTCGATATCGCCGCAGGCCTGGCGCAGCAGCGGCTCCAGTTCGCGCATGGTCTGCGCCAGGTCGATGCCGCCGAGTTGCAGCGGCTGGCCGCGTGCGAAAACCAGCAGGCGCTTGATCAGCGCCGCGCCCTTGCCGGCTGCTTCCAGGGTCATGTCGGCAAGATTGCGTTGCCGCGCTTCATTCAGCGATTTGCGCAGCAGCGCGGTGCTCTGTTCGATGACTTGCAGCAGATTGTTGAAGTCGTGGGCGATGCCGCCGGAGAGACGGTCCACTGCCTCCAGCTTGGCCAGATTGGTCAGCCGGGCCAGATAGGCTTCGCGCTCCAGTGCCAGTCGCGCCATGGTCGCCGCCATGCGCAGGATCTTGAGGTCGCTTTCGCTTGGGTGCCGCGGTTGCTTGAAATAAGCCGCCAGCGTGCCATGCACCTGTCCGCTGTCGCCCATGATCGGTACTGACCATACCGACTTGAGGCCATAAGGTTCGACAAGACCAATGTAGTTGCGCCATAGCGGATCGCTGGCGATTTCAGCGCTGATCACGATCTCGCGACGGAAGGCGGCGGTGCCGCAGGAGCCGACGTCGGGCCCAATCTCGATTCCAGTCAGGCTGTTGGCATAATCGGGCGGAATCTGGCCGCAGACCGAAGAGGTAAAGCGTTTGCCATTGGCATCCAGGCGGTGCAGCGAGGCCAGCGCGCCAGGCAGATTGCCTTCAAGCCAGCCGATCACTTCGCCGAGCAGATCGTTCAGCCGCCCGCCGCCGGTCATATGCTCCAGGATTTCGAGCTGGCTGGCCAGCCGGTTTTCATGCTGCTTGGCCTCGGTCACGTCACTGCAGAGCAGGGCGCTGCCGCCATCGGAGGTGCGGAAGGCCATCCAGCGCAGCCAGCGTCCGTCCTGCAAATGCACTTCCTCCGGCCGCTCGGCGGCGCGGGCGGCAAGGCGGTCGCTGAGCCAGGCTTCGCTGTCGCCGTCAATGCCGGCATATTCGCCAAGCCGCAGGCCTTCGCGCAGCAGGTCGCCATAATACAGGCCGATGCGGATATGGCCGGCAGTCAAGGGATGGCAGGCGAGGAATTTGCCATTCCACAGCAGCAGGCGGTCTTCGGCGTCGAATACGGCGAAGCCGTCGCGCATGCTGTCGAGCGCATCGATCAGGCGGCGCCGCGCCTGATCGGCCTGGATGCGGGCGCGCTTCTGGCTCAGAGACGCACCGAACAGGATCAGGCTAACGATGACGCCAAGCCCAAGCGCCAGCTTTGCCAGCAATGCGTCGCCGCTCAGCCGGTTCTGCTGCAGGCCCCAGGTTTCAAGCCGCCAGGCCTGGCCGAACAGTTGCAGGGTTTCGCCGGCTTGCTGGCGTGGTTCGGCCGGACGGTCGAGATTGCGCTCGAATACGGCAGGCATGGCAGCCGTGGCTTCCGCCGAAAGCCGGATGCCATGGCGCGTCCGCCAGGTTTCGAAAGCCTCCGCCGCCATCTGCGTGATGTCGGCCTGCATCGCCAGCACGCCGAGGATTTCGCCGGGCTGCTCACCGCTGGAGACTGCCCGCGCCCACAAGACGCCCTGGTTTGGCTGTGGATTGGACTGCGCCGGCAGACCCAGGGGCAGCATGGTGACGGCCTGGCCGTTGCTCAGCGCACGGTCGATGGTCTCGCGCCATATTTCCAGCAGCGCCGGTGTTGCGGTGTCGATACGGCGCTGCAGTTCGAAGCCATTGGCATAAAGCGGCGCGTATTGCCCGGCGCGAATCTGATTTGCCGGCAGGTAGCTGATGAAATCCACGCCGCGCACATTGCCGCTGGCATGGATCAGTGTGACGAAGCTGGCGAATTCTTCCGCCGATACGGTCTGCGATGCGTGGAAGAAAGCCGTCACCGCCTGGAACATATGCTTCGCCCGGGCCGCGCGGTCCTCCAGGGCATCGCCCATGGCGGCGGTGTCGAGGCGCAGATTGGCGGTAGCGCGATCCTCGGCGCGGTCGCGCAACAGGGCATGGCCGTAGAAGCTGGCAGCCAGCGCCACGGAGATCACCAGGGTGGGCACGGCGCCACGCCACAGCCGCTCCCAGCGGCTGGGTTCCGGCAGAATGGTGGCCGGTCCGTGTTGTTTCTCCAACATGGCAGCCACCCTACGCCGCACCCGCCAGCCGGGCAAGCAGGGCCGCAGGATACTCCGGGAACGGACGCACCATGAATGGAACAGCCGGATTGGCCGCCGGCAACCAACACTCTATACTGGTGGAATGGTGCCGATACACTCAGATAGCATCAGCAGCTTCGCCGGCACACTTGTGCTGTTCCTGGTCGTCGCCTTGCTGCATGACGCGCTTTCCGCCAGCCGTCTGGCGCGCCGCCGCAATCTGCATACGATATGTCTTGGTGTGATATTCGCCGTCGCTGCCTTGCTTTCCATGCAGATGCCGGCGGCCCAGGGCAATGGCCTGGTCTGGGATGCGCGCCATGTCGCTGTCGGCCTCGGCGCCTTGCTCGGCGGTCCCATCGCCGGCCTGATCGCGGCCACGGCCGCCGCCGCCTATCGGGCCTGGCTCGGGGGCGTCGGTGTTTATGGTGGCGTTGTCTCGGTCTATATCACCGCGCTGGTTGGCATGCTGATCTGGCATATGGCGCGCGAAGCCGATGGCCGCGCCCGGCCGAGTTTCCGCCATCTGCTTTTTCTGTCGCTGCTGATCGGTCCGGCGGCCCTGACCAGCTATCTCGTGCTGATGCTGCTGGATGCGCCGCTGGCTAAGAGCCTGCTGATCGCAAATGGCTTTGGTTTCGCCGTGGAAGTGGCGATCGGCACCTTGATCCTCGGCGGCGGCATCCTGCTGCTGGCGCAACGCCGCGACCTCGAGCGGCATCTGAAGGGTATTTCCGACAATTTCCCTGGCATGATCTATCGCCGGATACAGCGGCCGGATGGCAGCCTGCATTATCCCTTCGTCGGTTCTGGCGCCAAGGCGCTGTTCGGCCTGGAGCCGGCGGCGATCAAACGCGATCCCAACCTGCTCTCCGCCGTGGTGGAGCCGGGCGACCGCGCGCGCTATCTCGCCCAGGTTGATGCGGCGGACCAGAATCTGCGGCCGCTGGCGGTGGACTCCCGTATCCACCCCGCCGATGGCAGCCCGATGAAATGGGTGCGCAATTATGTCCGCCCCAGCCGTGGCCCCGATGATTCGATCATCTGGGATGGCGTGGTGGTGGATATCACGCAGCAGCGCCATGCCGAGGAACAGCTTCGTGTCGCACGCGAGCAGGCCGAGGCGGCCAATCTTGCCAAGTCCAGCTTCCTTGCCTCGATGAGCCACGAGTTGCGCACGCCGCTCAATTCCGTGCTCGGCTTTGCGCAGCTTCTGGCCATGGGTACGCGCGACAGCCTGACCGAACAGCAGCGCGAATTCATCCACATGATCGAGGGCAGCGGCCGGCAATTGCTGGCACTGATCGAACAGGTACTTGATCTGGCCAAGATCGAGGCAGGCCGCGTCACGCTGTCGATGGAGAGCATCGAAGCCAATAGCCTGCTCACCGATCTGAGCCGTATCGCGCGGGCATTAGCCGAGGGGCGCGGCCAGAATGTCGAGGTGAAGCAACTGCCCGAGAATGCGCATGTGCTGATTGACCTGACGCGCTTCAACCAGATCATCACCAATTTCATTTCCAATGCGGCGAAGTATGGCCGCTATGGCGGGCATATCGAGATCGGCTGCCGTGTGGTGCCGGATGGCCGTATCGAATTCTATGTAGCCGACGATGGCGTTGGCATCCCTATCGAACAGCAGGGCAAGGTCTTCGAGGCCTTCAACCGGCTGGGGCGCGAGGGCAGCGCGGTCGAAGGCACCGGCATCGGGCTGGTCACCGCCAAGCGCCTGGCGGAATTCATGCAGGGCGATATCGGTTTCGAGAGCGAGGCGGGCAAGGGCAGCCGTTTCTGGGTTCGCTTCGCCCGAACCGCGCCACCACCGCCGATGACCGCGCTGCCGGCCCGGCCGTTGCATTTCGCACAGAACACCACCGGACGGGTGCTGTATATCGAGGACAATCCGGCCAATGTGCTGCTGGTGAAGCGTATGCTGGCCTCGGTGCCGAATCTGCTGCTGCTCACCGCCGACAAGGGCAGTGACGGTGTCACCATGGCGCAGCAGGAGCGGCCGGATCTGATCCTGCTCGATATTCACCTGCCGGATATGGATGGCTTCGAGGTGTTGCGCCAACTGCGTGCCGACACATCGTTGGTTGATACGCCGGTGATCGCGCTTACCGCCGATGCCGACAAGCGTTCGCTGGAGCGCGGTTCGTCCGCCGGCTTCAACGACTACCTGACCAAGCCGATCCAGGTGGATCGTTTCCTTGCCACGGTATGGGGCTATCTCGGGCCGCGTTGAACGGTGGATATGAGATGCCCGATGGGCTGGCCCGGGCAAGACGCTTAAAAATAATTGTCGTCATACCCGCACTTGATGCGGGTATCTCATGCAATTCACTCGGCTTCGCGTTTCCACACCTGGCTGCGGCCCAGCAGCGGCGTGCCGATAAAGCCACGCACACGGAGCGTCTGGCCGTTATCCGCCAATGCGGCCTTGGCGTTGTAGACCTTGCCGTTCTTCGGATCGAGGATGGCGCCGCCGGCCCATTCCGTCTTGCTGCTGCCGTCCGGCTTCAGGCCCCAGAGGAAGGTCATGCCGATGATCGGCTGGTCCTTGCGCTCGCCCTCGCATTTGTCACAAACCGCATCAGGCTTTTCATCCGGGCGCAGAAATATTTTGACAATGCGGCCCTGCAATTCACCGCCGACCAGGGCGATGTCGACAATCGAACGTTCGCTGCCGGTTTCATCATCAATCGTTCGCCAGCGTCCCATCGGCGAGGATAAGTCGGCGGCTTCCGCCGGCGCCGAAGCGAGGCAAAGCAGGGCTGCGGCAAGGAGAAGAAGGCGGCGCATGGTGTCATCCCGGCATGATTTGTTGCCATCCGAGCGCAATCACTTTTTCGCGTCAAGGCTGGGCCAGGGCTGAAACGATAGTATATAGTGGTGTCACTCCACCAGGAGCGGCGCCATGCCAGGAGCAGCACCATGACTGAACAGGCCATCGGTTCCAAATTCCGTCTCGGTGCCGCCACGGCGGCGGATTGGCGCATGGCGGTGGATGGCAGTCTGCTGCAGGTGATGCCGGTTGGCGACAGCGCCAATATCGGATTTGTCTATGTCACCGAACATCTCGCCGCGCAGATGCCACAGGTGCTGCGTCGCATCACGGAGGCCACCGGCATCAGCAATCTGCTCGGTGCCGTGAGTCATTCCATCGCTGCCGGCAGCCGCGAATATTGCGATGAGCCTGCCGTTGCCTGCCTGCTCGGTACCGTGCCTGAAGGCAGCGCGGAATTATTCACCCAGGCGAACCGGATTCCAGCGGGCTGGCTCGGCATCGTGCATGCCGATCCGCATGTGCCGGCGTTGCCGGAAATCCTGCAGGATATCGGCGAGGCCTCGAATGCGTATCTGGTCGGCGGTCTGGTGGCCTCGCGCGAGGCGCGGCCGCAATGGGCCGGTGGCCTGGTGGAGAGTGGCCTTTCCGGCGTGGTGTTTTCCGATGCGCAGCCGATCCTCACGGGCCTGAGCCAGGGCTGCACCCAGGCCGGCCCGCAACTCACCATCACCGCCGCCGAAGGCAACATGCTGCTGGAGCTTGATCACCGCCCGGCCTATGAGGCATTGCAGGAAGCCTTCAATATCCGCTCGATGCAGGATCTGCGCCGGCTCGGCTCAGGCCTGATGGTGGCGTTGCCGATCGGCGGTTCGGATCGCCCGGATTATCTGGTGCGCAACATCATGGGCATCGATCCGCAGGCCGGCGCCCTGGCCATTGGCGCGTTGGTGGAGGAGGGCGATCAGTTGTTCTTCTGCCGCCGCGATGTCGAGAGCGCGGGTCGCGACATGGACCGTATGCTGGCCGACCTCAAGCGCCGCTGCGGTGGTACCGAGCCGCGCGGCGCGATCTATTTTTCCTGCATGGCACGCAGCCAGGACCAGTTCGTGCAGGAACCGGGTGAACTGGCGCGCATCGCGGCTGCGTTTCCCGGCCTGCCGCTGCTCGGCATGTATTGCGGCGGCGAAATTGCCGCCGCGCGCCTCTATGGCTATACCGGCGTGCTGACGCTGTTTCTATAGAGCAAGCTCTAGTTGCTCAAAACAATGCGGCCAACCACGCCGCCGGCTTTGAGCTGCTCCAGCGCGCCGTTCACCGCATCCAGCGGCCGCACCTCGATGGGCAGGGCCGGCAGATGCTGCGCCTGGGCCAGGGCCAGCAGTTCCTTCAGTTCTTCCAGGCTGCCGACATAGGAGCCGGAAATCGTCACGCCCTTCATCACCAGCAGCGGCAGCGACAGCGTGGTCTGGCCGCCGAGCAGGCCGACGCTGACCAGATGGCCGGCCTTGCGCAGCAGGCCATAGGCGAAATCGAAACTCTGCGGCGAGCCGGCGAAATCCACCGCACCAGCCATGCCGCCGGTGGCCTTCATCACGGTGCGGCCGATGCCGTCCTCGCGCGGATCAATCGCCTGCTTGGCGCCGAGTTTCAGCGCCGCTTCGCGCTTCGCCGGATCGAGGTCGGCGACAATCGGCGCCTGGCCGGTCACCGCCTTGGCCATGGCGATGGCGTTGAGGCCGACACCTCCGGCGCCGACGATCAGCAGGTTCTGGCCATCGGGCAGCTTGCCGATTTTCTTCAGCGCCGAATAGGCGGTGAGGCCGGAGCAGGCATAGGTGCAGGCAAGGTTGGTATCCAGGGTGCCGTAATCCAGCAGGTAATGCGCCGCCGGCACCAGCACATGGCTGGCGAAGCCGCCATCGAGGAACACGCCCAGCGCCTGTGCCTTGCCGGCGCAGAGATGCTCGGCGCCTTCCTTGCACACCGCGCAGACGCCGCAGCCGATCCAGGGAAACACCAGGCGGCGCTGGCCGATTTCGACGCCGGTGGCTTCCGGGCCCTTGGCGATCACGGTGCCGACGATCTCGTGGCCCATGGTCAGCGGCAGCAGGCTGCCATTATTGGCGGCGATGATCTTCTTGCCGCCGCCGAGGTCCCAGTAGCCGTCCCAGATATGCAGGTCGCTGTGGCAGACGCCGCAGCGGTCCATCTTCACCAGCACCTGGGCGCCGGTCGGCTCCGGCAGGGGGCGCTCACTGAATGTCAGCGGCTTGGCGAATTCGGCGACCTGATAGCTGCGCAGCACGATGTTTCCTCTTCTCTTTTGCTTGACCCTGGGTAAGCACTGGCCTTGAGTCTAGCGAGCGCTGGGCGCTGGTGTAAAGCGCGCAAAACGCTAAACTGTCTGTTAGAAAAGTCGTTAGGGAAGCTGTTAGGGGGAACTGGGCGTGCAGGCGTTTCGGATCGATGGAAAAGTGGCGCTGATCACCGGCGCCTCGCGTGGTTTCGGCCTCGAGATCGCCCGGCTGTTCGGCCAGGCCGGCGCCAGCGTGGTGCTGAATGGCCGCCATGCCGATACCCTGGAAGCCCGCGCTGCGGAATTGCGCCAGGAAGGCATCAAGGCCGGCATCGCCGCCTTCGATGTGATGGACAGTGTAGCCGCCAAGGCGGCGGTGGACCGCATCGCCGCCGAGCAGGGACATCTCGATATCCTGATCAACAATGCCGGCATGAATATCCGCAAGCCGCTCGCCGAGTACAAGCTCGAGGAATGGCGCCAGGTGCTGGATACCAACCTGACCGCCGCTTTCGTGCTGTCGCAGGCCGCCGGCCTCAAGATGGCCGAGCAGGGCTATGGCCGCATCGTCAATATCGGTTCGATCCTCTCGGTGCTGGGTCGCGCCACGATCCCGGCCTATACCGCGTCGAAGCACGGCATCCTCGGCCTCACCAAGGCGCTGGCCGCCGAACTCGGGCCGAAGGGCGTGACGGTGAATGCCATCGCGCCGGGCTATTTCGAAACCGAGCTGAATGCCGAACTGATGGCGCGGCCGGAATTCGTCGCCTTCGTCAACAACCGCACGCCGGTCGGGCGCTGGGGTCAGCCGGCGGAACTGGCCGGTTCGGCGCTGTATCTGGTTTCGCCGGCCGGTGGCTATGTCAACGGCCATTTGCTGGTGGTGGATGGCGGCATGACCACCACGTTGTTCGGATAACGCCATGGCCGTGGTAGATGCCGCAGACTTCATGCCGGTGAAGCCACAGCCGCTGCAGCGGCGCAATCTGTTCAAGGTGATCCGCACCATCCGCGACAATGTGGTGGCGGCCTGGAGCGAGGAAGCCTACGAGCGCGACTACATCCACTACAAGATGTTCATGCGCCGGGTGCTGCTGGCCAATCACCCGGACCTGATCCGCCATGTCATGCTCGACAACGTGGCGAATTACGTGCGCGATCCGCTTGGTCAGCGCATTCTCGAACCTGGCCTCGGCAATGGCCTGCTGACCAGCGAGGGGCTGGACTGGAAGCGTCAGCGCCGCCTGATGGCGCCGATTTTTTCGCCGCGGCGCATCCAGTCCTTCGCGCCGCTGATGACCGAACGCGCCGCCGCGCTTGGCGATGCGTTGCAGAGCGGCCAGCGGTTCGACATGGCGGAAGCCATGATGCATGTGACGCTGGAAATCATCGCGCGCAGCATGTTCGGCGCCGATCCGGCCTCCGATGTGTCGCAGGTCGGCGCGGCGATGGATGCCTATCAGGTGACGGTGCGGCCGAGCATCCCGGACCTGCTCGGGCTGCCGTCCTGGTTCCCGCGCCAGGGTGCCGCCAAGGGCCGCGCCGCGCTGAGCCAGATGGACAGCATCATCAACGGCCTGATCGAACGCCGCCGCATGCTGATCGCCAAGGGCCAGCCGGCCGGTGACGACCTGCTCGGCCTGTTGCTGTCTGCCCGCGATACCGAAGCGGACGGCAGTGCCATGGATGATCGCGAAGTGCGCGACCACATGGCGACCTTCTTCCTCGCCGGACATGAGACCACCGCCACGGCGCTGGCCTGGGCCTGGTATCTGCTGAGCCAGGATGCCGCCGTGCAGGCGAAATTGTGGGCCGAGATCGACAGTGTATTGCCGGGCCGCGATCCCGATTGGGGCGATATCGAGAAGCTGCCCTATACGCGCATGGTGATCGAGGAGGCGATGCGGCTCTACCCGCCGGCGCACAGCACCTCGCGCGTGGCGCTCAAGGACGATCACGCCATGGGTATCGACATCCCGAAGGGTACGGCGGTGATCGTCTCGCCCTGGCTGATGCACCGCCACCGCCGCTACTGGGCTGAACCGGACCGTTTCAACCCGGAAAACTTTGCGGCCCCCCAGGCCGCCGCGCGGCCGCGCTTCGTCTACCTGCCATTCGGCGCCGGGCCGCGCATCTGCATCGGCATGGCCTTCGCGATGGCCGAAGCGGTGCTGATCCTCGCCACCCTGGCGCGGCGCTTCCGCTTCGACCTGGTACCGGGCGCGAAGATCGAACCGATTGCCAAGATCACCCTCAGGCCGCAGCCCGGCCTGCCCATGATAGCGAGCAAGCGATGAGCGACGATATCTGTTATCTCTCGGCGGCGGCGATGGCGGAAGCTTATGCCAAGGGCACGCTGTCGCCGGTAGAAGTGACCCGCGCGCTGCTGGTGCGGATCGGCCGCGTCAACCCGAAGGTGAACGCCTATAATCTGGTGGACGAGGAAGCCGCTTTGCGCGATGCCGAGGCGTCGCTGGCCCGCTACCGCGCCGGGCAGCCGCTGTCGCCGATCGACGGCGTGCCGGCCTCGATCAAGGACATCATCCTCACCAAGGGCTGGCCGACCTTGCGCGGCTCGAAAAGCGTCGATCCGAACCAGCCGTGGAACGACGATGCGCCGGCCACCGCGCGGCTGCGCGAAGCCGGGTGCGTTTTGCTCGGCAAGACCACGACGCCGGAATTCGGCTGGAAGGGCGTGACGGATTCACCGCTCACCGGCATCACGCGCAATCCGTGGAATCTCGATACCACGCCGGGCGGCTCGTCCGGCGGTGCCTCGGCGCAGGTTGCCGCCGGCCTGGGTCCGCTTGCCATCGGCACCGATGGCGGCGGCTCAATCCGCATTCCGGCGGGCTTTGCCGGCATCACCGGCCTCAAGCCGTCGTTCGGTCGCGTGCCGGCCTGGCCGTTGAGCCCGTTCGGCACCGTGGCGCATCTCGGGCCGATGGCCCGCAGCGTGGAAGATGCGGCGCTGATGCTGCGCGAACTGGCGCGGCCCGATGCGCGCGACTGGTTCAGCCTGCCCTGGGAGGATGTGGATTACACCGCCAAGCTCGGCGCCGGCATCAAGGGCCTCAAGATCGCCTACAGCCCGACGCTCGGCTTTGCCCGCGTCGATGCGGAAGTGGCAGCAAAGGTGAAGGAAGCCGTGCGCGTGCTGGCCGATCTAGGCGCCATCATCGAGGAAGTGGATCCCGATATCGGCGATCCCACCGATTGCTTCCACACCCATTGGTGGACCGGCGCCTATAACGCGCTCAAGGCGCTGCCTGAGAAGCATTTCGCTGACCTCGATCCCGGCTTGCAGGAAACCTTCCGGCGTGGCTCGGCGATTGGCATGGCGCAGTATCTCGATGCCGTGGCGGCACGGGCACGGCTTGGCGTGACGATGCGCCGCTTCCATGAGACATATGCGTTGCTGGTGACGCCTAGCCTGGCGGTGCCGGCCTTCGAGGCCGGGCGGCTGGCGCCGAAGGCGATGGGCGATGCCTATTGGACCGCCTGGACGCCTTTCACCTATCCGTTCAACCTGAGCCAGCAGCCGGCGCTCTCGGTGCCCTGCGGCTTCACCTCCGGTGGTCTGCCGGTCGGCCTGCAATTCGTCGGCCCGATGCACCGCGATGATCTGGTGCTGCAAGCCGGTGCCGCCTATCAGGCGGCGACCGACTGGCATACCAAGCGCCCGCCGGTCTGACGGCCATGCCGGTCTTACTGCCATGAGCGCGCTGCTCACCGTTGCGGAAATGGCCGAGGCCGATCGCCTCGCCGTTGCCAGCGGTGTGCCGAGCCTGACCTTGATGGAGCATGCCGGTGCGGCGGTGGCCGATGCGGTGCGGCTCAACTATGCCTTCGGCCCGGTGCTGGTGCTGTGCGGGCCTGGCAACAATGGCGGCGATGGTTTCGTCGCGGCGCGGCTGCTGGACCGTGCCGGCTGGCCGGTGCGGCTGGTGCTGCTGGGCGAGCGCGCTGCGCTGAAAGGCGATGCGGCGGCGATGGCGCAGCAATGGCGCGGCCTGGTGCTGACGCCGGAGCAGGCGGATTTCTCGGCCTGCGACGTGATCGTCGACGCGCTCTATGGCGCCGGCCTGTCGCGTGCGCCGGAAGGCATGGCGGCGCAGCTTATCGCGGCGGCGAATGCGTCGGGCAAGCCCATCGTGGCGGTCGATCTGCCGAGCGGCCTGCATGGCGATGACGGCAAGCCGCTGGGGCTGGCGATCCGTGCTGACCGCACCATCACCTTCTTCCGCCTCAAGCCCGGCCATCTGCTGCTGCCCGGCCGGGTGCATTGCGGCGCCATTGCGCTGGCCGATATCGGCATCTCCGCCGGGGTGCTGGACAGCATCAAGCCGCGCCAGGCGCGCAACGAGCCGGGGCTCTGGCAGGCCGTGCTGCCGCGCCCGCGCCTCGATGGCCATAAATACGCGCGCGGCCATGTGCTGGTGCGCGGCGGGCGCCAGGCAGGGGCGGCACGGCTGGCGGCACGCGGCGCGTTGCGCATCGGCGCCGGGCTCTGCACCATTGCCAGCCCCGATCCGCTGCATGGCCCGCCCGATGCCCTGATGCGCACCGATGATTTCATCGCCGCCCTGAATGATCCACGCCGCAACGCCCTGCTGCTCGGCCCCGGCAACGGCACCGATGCCGAGACCCGCGCGGCGGTGCTGGCGGCACTGAAAACCAGACGCGCCTGCGTCCTCGATGCCGATGCGCTCTCGGTATTCGCCGACGACCCGGCGGCTTTGTTCGCGGCCATCCAGGGGCCGGCGGTGCTCACCCCGCATGACGGCGAATTCGCCCGGCTGTTTCCCGATATTGCCGCTGAAACCAACAAGCTTGCGCGCGCGCGGCAGGCGGCGGCGCGGGCGAAAGCGGTGCTGGTGCTGAAAGGCGCCGACACGGTGATTGCCTCGCCCGATGGCTTCGCGGTGATCAATGACAACGCGCCGCCCGATCTCGCCACCGCCGGCGCCGGCGATGTGCTGGCCGGTTTCTGCGCCGGCCTGATGGCCCAGGGCATGAAGCCGCTGATGGCGGCGAGCGCCGCCGTGTGGCTGCATGGCGCGGCGGCTTCTGAGAGCGGCCCCGGCCTGATCGCCGATGATCTGCCGGAAGCGTTACGCCCGGTGCTGCGGCGTTTGCGGCAGTAGCTTCAGGCCATAGCTCAGTGCCGTGCCGACGACGATGGCAACGGTGAGGTCGAGCAGCACGGTCAGCGCCAGCGTTATCAGCAGCACGGCGAAATCGGTTTTCGGGCCGCGCGCGGTCTGCTTGATCTGGTGCCATTCGCTCATGTTCCAGGCCACCACCACCAGCAGGGCGGCCAGTGCGGCGAGCGGGAACAGCCCGGCCAGTGGCGCAAACACCAGCATGAACAGCAGCAGGAACACGGCATGCAGCATGCCGGAAACCGGGCCATGGGCGCCGGCGCGGATATTGGTGGCGGTGCGCGCCAGCGCGCCGGTGGCGGGCAAACCACCAAACAAGGGAGATGCGATATTGGCCAGGCCCTGGCTGATCAGTTCGATATTGGAGCGATGCTGCCGTCCGGTCATGGCATCGGCGATGACGCAGGAAAGCAGGCTCTCGATGCCGGCGAGCAGGGCGATGGTGAAGGCCGAGGGCAGCAATTCCAGCAGCCGGGCGCCGCTGATCTGCGGCAGGGCCGGCAGCGGCAGACTGGCGGGAATGGCGCCGAAGCGGCTCTCGATGCTCTCGACGGGCAGATGCAGAAGCTGCACCAGCAGGGTCGCGACAGTGATGGCGATGAGGAAGCCGGGCCAGGTTGGGCGCCAGCGACGCAGCGCGATGATGATGCCGAGCGACAGGGCGGCGATGGCGAAGGTGAGGGGGCTGAAGCTCGGCGCGGCGGCAATGAAGGCGGCGAGCTTGGCAATGAAATCAGCCGGCACCTCGGCGATCTGAAGCCCGAAGAAATCCTTCACCTGGGTCGAGAGGATGGTGATGGCGATGCCGGCGGTGAAGCCGGTGATCACCGGATGGGGGATGAAGCGGATCAGGCTGCCGAGCCGGAACAGGCCGGCCAGCAGCAGCAGGCCACCGGCCATCAGGGTGGCCAGCAGCAGGCCGTCATAGCCATGCTGGTGGATCACGCCATAGACCACGATGACGAAGGCGGCGGTGGGGCCGCCGATCTGGTGCCGGCTGCCGCCGAAAGCCGAAATGATGAAGCCGGCGACGATGGCGGTGACCAGGCCCCGGTCCGGGGTGGTGCCGCTGGCAATCGCAATCGCCATGGCGAGCGGCAGGGCGACGATGGCGACGGTGAGGCCGCTCAAGGCATCCTTGCGCAATGCGGCCAGGCCGTAGCCGTCGCGCAGCACGGTGACAAGTTTGGGGACGAGCATGGGCTTAACTCAATATTAGCGGCGGTATGATATTACCGCACTACTTTCCATCTTCCTCCCGAAACCAGGTTTTGGAAAGCGGAATTCTTAACCAATTGTATGGGCTTTTTGTCGCAGGATGAGCGCCATGATCAGGGTCTTTCTCGGTTACAGCCGTTCCGCGCCGGTGGCCTCCTCGGTGGCCGCCCACAGCATCGCCAGCCGTGCCTCGCAGCCGGTCAGCTTCACCTATCTGGCGCTGAACCAGCTTGACGGCATCTACACGCGGCCGCGCCATGAGCTGCAATCCACCGACTTTTCCTTCTCGCGCTTCCTGGTGCCGAGTTTGTGCGATTTCCAGGGCTGGGCGCTGTTCACGGATGACGACATGCTGTTCCAGGACGACATCGCCAAGCTGTGGGCGTTGCGCGATCCGGCCTATGCCGTGCAGGTGGTGAAGCACGACCATGTGCCGAAGGAGGAAGTGAAATTCCTCGAAAAGGTGCAGACCAAATACGAGAAGAAGAACTGGTCCAGCGTCATGCTGTTCAACTGCGCCGAATGCCGGGCGCTGACGCCGGATTACGTCAACAGTGCCACCGGCCTGGAACTGCACCAGTTCAAGTGGCTCAAGGACGACGCCCGGATCGGCGAAATCCCGCATCGCTGGAACCACTTGGTCGATTATGACCCGCCCAGCAACGATGTCGGCAACCTGCATTACACGTCCGGCGGCCCGTTCTATGACGACTTCCGCGACTGCGGCTATGCCGCCGAGTGGCTGGCTGAGCGCGAAGCGATGCTCCATTGCGACCAGAGCAAGGCCAAAAAGCCCGCCAAATCAGGCGGTTGAGCTTTTCGCTCAAGGCCGCTGCAAAAGCCCCGAAAGCCCTATCCTGGGGCTTATGCCCATGCTATAGACTGCGCCCTCGTGCCGGCCCAGCCGGCGCGGTCCCGGACCTTGGGGAAGCGGGCGTGGTGGAACTGGTAGACACGCGGGATTTAGGTTCCCGTGCCGCAAGGCGTGTGGGTTCAAATCCCTCCGCCCGCACCACCCGCCGGCCCGACAGCCTGCCTGAAAAATGCAGCCTGTAAGCCCTGCCGCCGGGATCGCAGAGCCACGGAATTCTGAACCACAGGTGTTGAGACCATGCAGATTACGGAAGTCAGCGCACAGGGCCTGAAGCGCGAATACAAGGTGGTGATCAACGCCGCCGCCCTTGATGCCGTCGTGTCCGAGAAGCTCGAGCAGCTTCGCCAGCGCGTCAACATGCCGGGCTTCCGCCCGGGCAAGGCGCCGGCCGCCCTGGTCAAGAAGCAGTATGGCCGCGCCCTGCTGGGCGAGGCGATGGAAGAGCAGGTCAATTCCGCGCTCAAGGATACGATCGAAGGCAAGGGCCTGAAGCCCGCGATGCAGCCGAAGGTCGAGATCACCTCCTTCGAGGAGGGCAAGGACCTGGAATGCTCGCTCACCATCGAGCTGCTGCCGGAGATCGAGCCGGGCGACTTCAAGCAGATCAAGCTGGAGCGCATGACGGTTGAGATCGGCGAGTCCGAGGTCGACGAATTCGTCGCCAAGATCGCCGAGAACCAGAAGACCTATGAGAAGGTCGAGCGCGCCGCCGAGAAGGGCGACCAGATCCTGCTCGATTTCTCAGGCAGCGTGGACGGCGTGAAGTTCGACGGCGGCACGGCGGAAAACTATCCGCTGGTGCTGGGCTCCAACAGCTTCATTCCGGGCTTCGAGGATCAGTTGATCGGCAAGGCCGTGGGCGAGCCGGTGACCGTGAACGTCACCTTCCCGGAGAATTACGGCAACAGCGATCTCGCCGGCAAGGCCGCCGTATTCGCCTGCACCATCCGCGAAGTCAAGGCCGGCCAGCAGGCCACCGTGGATGATGAATTCGCCAAGCGCTTCGGCCTCGGCTCGCTGCAGGAACTGCGCGAGAATGTGAAGCGCGACCTGGGCCAGGAATACAAGGGCCTGTCGCGCCTGCAGATGAAGCGCAGCCTGCTCGACCAGCTCGCTGAAGCCAATCAGTTCGACGTGCCGCCGGGCATGGTGGAACTGGAATTCGACCAGATCTGGAAGGAAGTGACCTCGGATGAGGCGCGCTTCAAGGCCGAGCTGGCGGAAGAGAAGAAGACCGAGGACGAGCTGAAGGCGGAATACACCAAGATCGCCGAACGCCGTATCCGCCTCGGCCTGCTGCTCTCCGAGGTTGGCCGCCGCAACAATATCGAGGTCAAGCCCGAGGAAGTCACCAAGGCGATGATCGAGCAGGCCCGCCGTTTCCCGGGCCAGGAACGCCAGGTGATGGAATACTTCCAGAAGAACCCGGAAGCTTCCGCCAGCCTGCGCGCCCCGATCTTCGAGGACAAGGTCATCGACTTCATCGTCGAGATGGCCTCGGTTACCGAGAAGCCGGTGAGCAAGGAAGAGCTGACCAAGGCGGCGGAAGAAGCCCAGGGTTAAGACCAGGGGCGTTAAACAATAGGGGGCGGCAGTTGCCGAGCGGCGTTTGCTGCCCCACTATTGTGCTCCAGGCAACATAGCTCGAATCAACGCGAGCCGACCGGACAGGCGTCTATGGACAAGATGATCGACACCTACATGAATACGCTGGTTCCGATGGTCATCGAACAGACCAATCGGGGCGAGCGGGCTTACGACATCTATTCCCGCCTGCTGAAAGAGCGCATCATCTTCCTGGTCGGTCCGGTGCATGACGGGGTCGCCTCGCTGATCACCGCCCAGTTGCTGTTCCTCGAAGCCGAGAACCCGAACAAGGAAATCGCCTTCTATATCAACAGCCCGGGCGGCCTGGTCACCTCCGGCCTGGCGATCTACGACACCATGCAGTATATCCGCCCGAAGGTGATGACGCTGTGCATCGGCCAGGCGGCTTCCATGGGCTCGCTGCTGCTCGCCGCCGGCGAGAAGGGCATGCGCTACTCGCTGCCGAACAGCCGCATCATGGTGCACCAGCCGTCCGGCGGCTATCAGGGTGCCGCGGCGGATATCGAAATCCACGCCCGCGAGATCCTGCAGCTCCGCGCCCGCCTCAACGATATCTATGCCCGCCATACCGGCCAGCCGCTCGCCGCGATCGAAGCGGCAATGGAACGGGACAATTTCATGACCGCCCTGCAGGCCAAGGAATTCGGCATCGTGGACGAAGTGGTCGATAAGCGGGTTGTGCCGGACGACGCCAAGAAGTAAGCCGGCCCCGGATTTAAGCCTGGGAATTAGGCAGATTGCCGCCAAGCTGGCATGGCTGCCGATTCGGCGGTTGCATGCAATTCCGGGCTTGCCCGCAGGGCGGCTTGACGGATCAGTTCAGCCGATTGCCATTCCGCCGGTCCGCGTTAATTCCTGTCTAACCCCACCGTGACTAGTATCGTGGCTGGTGTAGGGCGCGCGGCAGCGGAGCCGGGCGTTGTGTGACGCGAAGTGCTTCCTTATTATGGTGATTCGATGAAGCCCCGTCGGTGTTTCCCGGCGGGCAGGGCGGGGCCCGGTTCGTCCGGTGTCGGCCAGAAGACGGAGTAGGCATGACCAAGCTCAGCGGCGGCGATTCCAAGAACACTCTCTACTGTTCTTTCTGCGGCAAGAGCCAGCACGAGGTGCGCAAGCTCATCGCCGGTCCCACCGTTTTTATCTGCGATGAATGCGTCGAACTCTGCATGGATATCATCCGCGAGGAGCACAAGTCCGCGCTGGTGAAGACCCGTGACGGCGTGCCGACGCCGCTGGAAATCTGCAAGGTTCTGGACGATTACGTGATTGGCCAGCCGTTGGCCAAGAAGGTGCTGGCTGTGGCGGTGCATAACCACTACAAGCGCATCGGCCACGGCGCCAAGGGCAACGATGTCGAACTCGCCAAGTCGAACATCCTGCTCGTCGGCCCCACCGGCTGCGGCAAGACCCTGCTGGCGCAGACCCTGGCCCGCATCCTGGAAGTGCCCTTCACCATGGCGGATGCCACCACGCTGACCGAGGCCGGCTATGTCGGCGAGGACGTGGAGAACATCATCCTCAAGCTGCTGCAGTCCGCCGACTATAATGTCGAGCGCGCCCAGCGCGGCATCGTCTATATCGACGAAGTCGACAAGATCAGCCGCAAGTCCGACAACCCCTCGATCACCCGCGACGTGTCGGGCGAGGGCGTGCAGCAGGCATTGCTGAAGATCATGGAAGGCACGGTTGCTTCCGTGCCGCCGCAGGGCGGCCGCAAGCATCCGCAGCAGGAATTCCTGCAGGTCGATACCACCAATATCCTGTTCATCTGCGGCGGCGCCTTCGCCGGCCTGGAGAAGATCATCTCGGCGCGCGGCAAGGGCACCTCGATGGGCTTCGGCGCCGAAGTGCGCGGCCCGGACGAGCGCCGCTCCGGCGACATCCTGGCCGAAGTGGAGCCGGATGACCTGCTCAAGTTCGGCCTGATCCCGGAATTCATCGGCCGTCTGCCGGTAATCGCCACCCTGCACGATCTCGACGAGAGCGCGCTGGTTGATATCCTGTCCAAGCCGAAGAACGCGCTGGTGAAGCAGTATCAGCGCCTGTTCGACATGGAAGACGTGCGCCTCACCTTCACCGACGAGGCCGTGGCCGGCGTCGCGCGCAAGGCCATTGCGCGCAAGACCGGCGCCCGCGGCCTGCGCTCGATCATGGAAGGCATCCTGCTCGATACCATGTTCGACCTGCCGAACATGGAAGGCGTCGAGGAAGTGGTGATCTCGCCGGAAGTCGTGGAAGGCCGCGCCAAGCCGCTGCTGATCTACGCCGACCGCAAGCGCGAGGATGTCGGCGCCTAAACGCCCGGCTCTCCCTGACCAAGACTTCACGCGATGCCCGGCCACAAGCCGGGCATTTCGTTTTTGAGGCCCACGCTCTCTGTGTTCCGTCACTCCCTGTTTCTCTTCGTCACCCTCGCGAAAGCGAGGGTTCCATTTCGGATTGAAAACAATGGGATCCCCGCTTTCGCGGGGATGATAGGAGAGGGAGTGGCCAGCGTACTTTATTATCGTCATGCGCGGACTTGATCCGCGCATCTCAGGCCAGGCGGCACGAGATGCCCGGGTCAAGCCCGCGCATGACGATGTTGTTCAGGGGCCGTCACTCGCGCGCGCGTACAATGAATCCCATTTGGTTTTGACGCTGGGCCGGTCTCACGGTATAATGTTCCTGAATTTCCCCCATTCGATCCAAACGCTTAAGCGCGAATAAGGTGGAATAAGAAGAAATAAGCCGAGATAAGGAAAAATAAGGAGGAATAAGGAGGAATAAGGAAAAATAAGCCGCGCGGCGCAATCTTTTCAGGGATTTAGCAACGATGCCGCGCAACCCTTCAGGATTTTCCTCCCATCATCTCCGTGGCTCACGCCTCTGCCTCCACCACCGGTTCGGCCCAGTGTTCCACCAAGGGGAATGGTTCGTAATAGCCGTGCAATCGGGCGCGCCACTCGCGGTAGTGTGGTGACTGGCGGAAACCGACGGTATGCGCTTCCAGGCTGGCCCAGCGCACCAGCAGCAGGTAAGTGCCGGGGCGTTCGATCCCGCGCCGCACTTCCAGCCCTTTGAATCCAGGAACTTGCCGGATGAACTGCGCGGCCTCTGCCATCGCCTTTTCGAAATCCGATTCCATTCCGCTCCGTATGTGGAGCAACGCCGATTCGAGAATCATCAGTAACGGTCCGGTGAAGTGGGGTGTGGGGACCATGGCTTGACGGAACCACGGCAAGCTCCCATCTTACCCACTAACGGTTGCCGCAGGGATTTCCCCAGCGGCCCAGTAGCAAAAAGATTTCGCATGCCCACTTCCCCCCGTGCCCAGCTTTATCCGGTTCTGCCGCTCCGCGACATCGTGGTTTTCCCGCACATGATCGTGCCGCTTTTTGTCGGTCGCGAGAAGTCGGTGAAGGCGCTTGAAGATGTGATGAAGGACGATAAGCAGATCCTGCTGGTGGCACAGAAGAATGCGGGCCAGGACAACCCGCAGCCGGAAGACATCCACACCGTCGGCACCATTGCCTCCGTGCTGCAATTGCTGCGCCTGCCGGACGGCACCGTGAAGGTGCTGGTCGAGGGCGGCCAGCGCGCCAAGATCGTGAAATACGCCGAGAACCCGGATTTCTTCCAGGTTTATGCCGAGCCGCTGCCCGATGTGCCGGGCGAGCAGCGCGAGGTCGAGGCGCTGGTGCGCTCGGTGATCAACCAGTTCGAGCAGTATGTGAAGCTGAACCGGAAGATCCCGCCGGAAGTGCTGGTCTCGCTGAACCAGATCGAGGATTCCTCCAAGCTGGCCGATACCGTCGCCTCGCATCTCACGGTGAAGATCGCCGAGAAGCAGGAGCTGCTGGAAACCGCTGCCGTGATCGAACGGCTGGAGCGCGTCTATGGCCTGATGGAAGGCGAGATCGGCGTGCTGCAGGTGGAGAAGAAGATCCGCTCGCGCGTGAAGCGCCAGATGGAGAAGACGCAGCGCGAGTATTACCTCAACGAACAGCTCAAGGCGATTCAGAAGGAGCTGGGCGAGGGCGAGGATGGCCGCGACGAGCTGGCCGAACTCGAAACCCGCATCAAGCAGACCAAGCTGACCAAGGAGGCGCGCGAGAAGGCGCAGGCCGAATTGAAGAAGCTGCGCTCGATGAGCCCGATGTCGGCCGAAGCCACCGTGATCCGCAACTACCTCGACTGGATGCTGACCATCCCGTGGCAGAAGCGGACCAAGGTGAAGAAGGACGTGAAGAACGCCGAGAGCGTGCTGAACGACGATCACTATGGCCTGGAGAAGGTCAAGGAGCGCATCCTTGAATACCTGGCGGTGCAGCAGCGTTCGTCGAAACTGAAGGGCCCGATCCTCTGCCTCGTCGGCCCGCCCGGCGTCGGCAAGACCTCGCTTGGCAAGTCGATTGCGCGCGCCACGGGCCGCAACTTCGTGCGCATGTCGCTCGGCGGCGTGCGCGACGAGGCCGAGATCCGCGGCCACCGCCGCACCTATATCGGCTCGATGCCCGGCAAGATCGTGCAGTCGATGAAGAAGGCCAAGAGCACCAATCCGCTCTTCCTGCTCGACGAGATCGACAAGATGGGCCAGGACTTCCGCGGCGATCCGTCCTCGGCGCTGCTGGAAGTGCTCGACCCCGAGCAGAACAACAGCTTCAACGACCATTACCTGGAAGTCGATTACGATCTCTCGGACGTGATGTTCATCTGCACCGCCAACAGCCTGCGCATGCCGCAGCCGCTGCTGGACCGCATGGAGATCATCCGCATCCCCGGCTACACCGAGGATGAGAAGATCGAAATCTCGAAGAAGCATCTGATCGAGAAGCAGATCAAGGCAGCCGGCCTGAAGAAGGGCGAGTGGTCGATCTCGGATGACGGCCTGCGCGACCTGGTGCGCTACTACACGCGGGAATCCGGGGTGCGCTCGCTGGAGCGCGAGATCGCCAACCTGACGCGCAAGGCGGTGAAGGAGATTCTCTCCACCGAAGCCAAGAGCGTGAAGGTGACGCCGGAGAATCTCGAGAAGTATGCCGGCGTGCGCAAGTTCCGCTACGGCGAGGCCGAGCTGGAAGATCTGGTGGGCACCACCACCGGTCTGGCCTGGACTGAAGTGGGCGGTGAGCTGCTGACCATCGAAGCGGTGATGCTGCCCGGCAAGGGCCGCATGACCATCACCGGCAAGCTCGGCGAAGTGATGCAGGAATCGGTGCAGGCAGCGCGCTCCTATGTGCGCAGCCGGGCCATCGCCTTCGGCGTCAAGCCGCCGGTCTTCGACCGCCGCGACATCCACATCCACGTGCCGGAAGGCGCCACGCCGAAGGACGGCCCGTCTGCCGGCGTCGCCATGGTCACCTCCATCGTTTCGGTGCTCACCGGCATTCCGGTGCGCAAGGACGTGGCGATGACCGGCGAGGTGACGCTGCGCGGCCGCGTGCTGCCGATCGGCGGCCTGAAGGAAAAGCTGCTGGCCGCGCATCGCGGCGGTATCAAGAAGGTGCTGATCCCGAAGGAAAACGAGAAGGACCTGGTCGAAATCCCCGACAATGTGAAGAAGGGGCTGGAGATCCTGCCGGTGTCGACTTGCGAGGAAGTGTTGCGCGAAGCGCTCACCCAGCCGTTGACCGCCATCGAATGGTCCGACACGGAGGACCTCGACAAGCGGCCCCCGGTGGAGCCGGAGGCCGAAGGCGAGCACGGCGTGATCAAGCACTGAACTCAACGGCTTCGGCCTGAACTAGACGGGAAACGGAGGCGGCGTGAATAAGCAGGATCTGATGGTGCAAGTGCGCGAGGCGACCGGCTTGAGCAAGGAGCAGGCGGAACGGGCTGTTGAGTCCGTGTTCGACCTGATCACGGAATCGCTCAAGCGTGGTGAAGAGGTGCGCATCGTCGGCTTCGGCAGCTTCTTCGTCGGCACCCGGCGGGCAAGCCCGGGCCGCAACCCGCGCACCGGCGAGAGGATCGACCTGCCGCCAACGCGTCAGGCCAAGTTCCGCGCCGGCAAGAGCCTCAAGGAAGCGGTCGGCTAAGCCGCACCAGCTTTCATCGACGGGAAACACAACGGGCAGTGCCATCATGGCGCTGCCCGTTGCCGTTGATGGCATGACAAAGCTGTTTCGCGGGCCCGGGGCTTTTAGGCCGGTGCCGGGCTGCGCCAGGCGGCGGAATTCTCAGAGATGATAATGCAACGCCACCAGGTAGCGGTCGATCCGCTGCCCGTCGTCGCTCAAGGGCACCGCCAGGCGGCTCCAATGCATCAGGATCGGGCCGAAGGTGTCGTTGATCTCGCTATGAACCGGGCCGCGGGCATTGAGGATGCGGCGATGATCCTCCATGGCTCGTTCCGCCATCTCGGCGGGTTCGAACTGGCTCATCAGCTTGCCGGTCATCTCGCGGCCATAGCGCTCGGCTGAACTGGTGGCAAAGACGATATAGCGGCCATCCTCGCCATTCTCGCCTTCCACCCGCACCAGATGCAGGCGGCCAAGCCAAGGCGTGAACTCCTCCACCGTGAAGTCGCTGCGCTGAGGCATGGCACGGCCCCGGCGCTTGCTCTCCCAAAGATCCAGGAAGGCTTTCAGGTCAGGCGGCAGCAGGCTCAGATCACGTGCGGTCATCGGGCCGCAGCTTGGACGAATTCGCCCCAACGCGCCAGCACCTTTGCTGCCCCCGGCACCTTTGCAGCCCCAGCACCTTTGCAGCAATGGCGCCGCCTGCTATAAGCGGCCGTCTGCAGCGCGGGCGGTTAGCTCAGTGGTAGAGCGCCTCGTTTACACCGAGGATGTCGGGAGTTCGACCCTCTCACCGCCCACCAGACTTGCAGCCTACCATTTTTTCGCCACCATTCCCGGTCATGCATGCTGGATTACAGCGGCTGGGGACTTGGATGCGACGGCATAAAATCATCGTCATGGGCGTGATCGCGGTGTTGATGCTGCCGGCTGCTGCGCAGGGGGCAGAGCAAGCCGTCGAGTTCGGGCGCCAGCGCATCGGCAGTTTCAGCATCGACCGTACCGAAGTCACGGTTGCCGCCTTCCGCGCCTACATGGCAGCGCGCCAGCGCCGCAGCATGGCCGAAGCTGAGGGCGGCGGCTTCGAATATGCCGGCGGCTGGACACGGCGGCCGGGCTGGACCTGGGCACAGCCTTTCGGTGCGGTGGCGGGCGAGAACGAACCGGCCGTGCATGTCACCTGGGCCGAGGCTGATGCTTTTTGCCACGCGAAGGGCGGCCGCCTGCCGACAGCGGCGGAATGGAAACAGGCCGCCTATACCGAAAGCCGCGACGAGCCGGGCGATGGCTTCGTACTTGGCCGCACCTATGTCTATCCCGTTGGCGATACGCCTGAGGGCATGAACAATGGGCGGCAGCGGCATTGGCCGGTGGCGCAATCGAAGCGCGGCGTGAACGGTCTTTACGACATGGGCGGCAATGCCTGGGAATGGCTCGCGGATCGCCGCGGCGTTGGCAATGACGGGCAGGGCGGGGAAGCCCTCACGGCCGGTGGCTCCTGGTGGTATGGCGCCGAGCAGACCCGCGCCGAGGCGATGCAATGGAAGCCGGCGTCATTCTATGCCGTCTATATCGGTTTCCGCTGCGCCTATGATTGAGCAGGGGCGATTGAGCCTCGATGATCGAGCATAAAAAAAAGCCCGCCAATGGCGGGCTTTTTCTTTTTTCAGTGCCGAAGCGCGGAGTTTAGCGGACGAGGACGTGAACCTCGTTGGCGGCGCTCTGCGGGTTGCCGGCGGCGGAAACCGTCACGCGGCTGGCCGGCAGGCCCATATCGGCGAGGCTGCGCACCACGCGGTCAGCATTGCGGCGGGCCTGGTTCTGGTTGCTCGCCACCTGGGCGACATTGCCCTGGCCGGCGGCGACAGCGACGACATCGAACTGCGCCTGCGGCCGACGCTCCAGCGCCTTGGTCACGGCGTTGTACAGCGCCTGCTGGTAGGGCACATCGGCACGGTCGAAGCGGATCACCACCAGCGGCGTGCGGCCATCGGTGCCAACCACCGGCAGCGCACCGGTGGTGACAGCACCGCTTATCGCGCCGCCAGGCGAGGCGAAGCCAAGCGGCTGACCACCGGCCATGGTGGCGGCGGCGAAGGCGCGGGTGCCGAGCGACGGGCCGAGGGCCTCGCCGCTCTTGATCGCGGTGGCGACGGTGGTGAGGTTGCCGCGCTCGGTGCCGACATAGGCGGTCTGGCGCGCCACATCCTCGGAGAGTTCACCGAGCAGGCGGTCGATCTGCACCACGGTCTTCGAGGTCTCATCCTCAAGCACGGCAAGCTGGCGGTGATCCTCGTCGATGGCGCCGGAAATCGAGTAGGTCGACTTGGTGGCCTGCAGCAGGTAGGTCGCCATCGCGGAATCGGCGGCGACTTCATTGCTCAAGCTATTCATCGCCGCCACATCGGTGGCCATGCGGTCGAGATCGGCCTGGGCCTGATTCCACTGGTTCACCAGGATCGGGTTGCCCGGTGTGGTGCCCATCTGCAGGCGGGTGTTAATCGCCGCCACGGTGCCATGGTAGCGCTGCGAATTCGTGGTGGCCGAGCCGCGCACCGCCTGCACCTGCTGGCTGCGCTGCGATACGGCCTGCTGCAGTTGCTGCAGTTCGGCGCGCATCTGCTGCACCTTCTGGCCGACAAAAGTGCCGGTCGGCTGGCCGGGCGTGACGCCAATCGGCTGATAGCCGGTGCTGCCCATCACCGGGCCACCCGGGGCGGGGGCGGGAGGAAGCTGCGCCACCTGCTGCTGCGGCATGCTCAAGGTCGGCTGCGGATTGGCCTCAACTGCGGCAGGCGCGATCTGCTGCGTCGCCAGCGGACGGCCGGTCGGTTCCTCGCCGGTCAGCGAGGGCCACAATTCATCGGTGACATAGGAGCAGGCGGAAAGCAGCGAGACCAGAGCGAGGGCGGAAACCAAGCGCAAGCCACGCTGTGCCGCAACCGGCTTCGCTGGCGCCCGCCCAATCTCGGTTGCGAGAACAACAGGGGCCTCGAGAACAACAGGATGTGACATGCCGCGCCGTCTCACGTTCATAGTCGTTTTTGCGTTACAGCTTGCTCAGGACCGGTAATGCGGCGGCACCGCCATGACAATGGCGCTCCCACCGCGATTCAATCCTGAGGCAACCCCCATTTCGCCACCAGCTTGCAGGCTGGAGACGGACTGGCCCGCATACTAACGAAAGGCGCATCGCCCAGGCAAGCACCTTCTTCCTTGAAAATCCGAGACTTGCGGGCCTCTGGAAAGCTCTCCGCGAGAGGCTTGCATCGGGGGGCGAGTTTGAGTAGGGTCCGGCCCCGTCGCGGCACACCGCGTCACGCGCTCGTAGCTCAGCTGGATAGAGCACCAGACTACGAATCTGGGGGTCAGGAGTTCGAATCTCTTCGAGCGCGCCATTTTCCCTTTTTTGATCAATTATTTGACTGCCTTCAGCCGAGGTGGCGGGGCGGCCTCGGGGCCTGTCTGGGATTTTTCGCAAAATCCCGAGACCGATCCGAAAAATTTTTCGAAAACGGGGCGCGTGCTCACCCTCTTTTCGCGTCGTTCTTAAGACGCCTTGACGGCTCCGCCGACCACCTCGCAAACCCTGCTGCAAGTATGACTTGATGCCCCGGGCGGCCTCATTCTTTGAGCGGGAGTTGTTCCATAAATTCCCCGCTCTTGGGCGGGGCAGTGATGGACTGACGGCGCGTTTGCGCCAGCCAGACTTGATCAGGTTCGCTGCGGCTGACGGGATGAATTGCCGATAGCGGCCGATACGGGTGCGGCCCGCTTATTGGCGGATGGGATGTCCGCTGCCAAAAAGATCGCGCGAGGCTTGAGCGGTGGCGCGGGCTGCGTGCGCTTGTTTTGCGCGGCGCAAAGGATGGAGTGTGGGGGCCAGGCTAAGAGCGATCTGGTTTTTTTGGAGCAGGGCATCGTTATAGGGGAACCTAACGTTCATTCAGCTTGACTCTTCGAATTTGGCGCGATTAATGTCTCTACATATAAGACATTGTCCCTATTTGAGAGACAGGCTATGCCCAACGGACAACTTACCAGCCCCCGGGATGTTGAAGATTTCATCAGTGGACTGACTATTTACGGCACCGGCGGCGGTGGTCGTATCGATGCCGGCCGAGACGCCCTGATGCCCCTGATCGAGAAGGGGGTGGTCCCTCGCTGGCGTGACCTGGATACGGTTGGCGACGATGAGCTCTTCTGCTCGCTGTCAGGTATCGGCTCGATTGCGCCGGTCCCACCGATGACCGAGGAGCAGCTGGTATCCAACGGCTACCCCACCAAGCAACTGACGACCCCGCCGATGGTGTTGGCCCTCCGTACGCTGGAAGCCCATCTCGGCAAGACGGTCACAGGCGTCTATCCCATCGAGCTGGGCGCTGGCAACTCCACCACGCCGCTGGCTGCGGCCATGGCGGCTGGCATCGACATGGTCGACTGCGATTGCGCCGGCAAGGCCATTCCAGAGATGTCGCAAAACCTGATCGCGCTCGCTGGCGTTCCGTTCGCCCCGGCCTCCTATGCCGATCCCTGGGGCATGTCGCTGACCGTTACCGGCTGCAATTCGAGCGTGCTGGGCGAACGCCTGGGCAAGGCCATCAGTACGGTCACGAAGGCGGCCGATATGAAAGCGCAATGTGCCCGTGCGGCCTTCGTTGTCGATGGCAGGACGCTGAAGAAGCATGCCATCGGCGGCAATCTGACACGTGCCTTGAACCTCGGCCGCACCATTTCCGCGGCGCGCCAGGCAGGTGAGGATCCGGTGAAGCGCATTGCCGAATATCTCAACGGCTACATTTTGCATTCTGGCCGTATCGTCAAGAAAGTCTGGGAATCACGCGACGGTTACATGTATGGCGACCTCTACATCGAGGCGCCGAACGGTAGCAAAGCCCGCATCTGGCTGAAAAACGAGAATCACATTCTCTGGATCGATGGCGAAGTGAAAGCCACGTCCCCCGACCTCATCACCATTCATGATAGCCGAACCGGCGAGTCGGACACCAACACGAACATCCAGGAAGGCATGGATGTTTCCATCATCGCAACGCCTGCGCCAAAGCAGCTTCGGGTTCCCGAGATCGTCGCAGCACATGGCCCCCGGCATTACGGCTTCGACATCGATTATGTCCCAGTGGAGGAAAGACAGTGACGCTCGGCCTTCTGATGGCAGGTCTCAGCGACCCGCACACTCTCTCTGATTTGGCGGTCAAAGCAGAGAAGCTCGGCTTCACCGATGTCTGGATTGCCGACGAGCGTTTCTATCGCGAGGTCTATTCGCTGCTCACCCTGATCGCCACAAAGACTGAGAAAATCAATATCGGTCCGTGCGTCACCGATCCGTATTCCCGCCATGCGGCTCTCACCGCCATGGCCATTCACACGCTCGATGACATTTCCCATGGCCGTGCCATCCTGGGCCTGGGCGCCGGTGTTTCGGGGTTCACTGAAATGGGCGTCCCGCGCGCCAAACCCGCCCGCGCGATCCGGGAAGCAATCGAATTTATCCGCCAGTTCTCTACTGGCGAAGAGGTTACCTACAAGGGTGAAGTTGTCCAGTTCAATGCAGGTAAGCTGGGATTCAAGCCGACCCGCAAGGATCTCCCGATTTGGGTCGCGAGCAATGGCCCGCTTGGTCAGGACATGGCCGCTTCGTACGCCGATGCCTGCATCATGGAAGGCTGCGGCAATGCTGAAGAAGCCGCCAGCATGCGCGCACGTATCGACAAGGCGGCCGCCAAGAAGGGCCGCGATCCGAAATCGGTGAAGTGCATCGTCCGTCTGAATCTGTCCTTAAGCGAAGTCAGTTCTGATGCCTTCGATGCGCTGCGCCTGCGTGCCGCTCGGACGCTGGCTTCTGGACGTACCCACTTCGAGACCCTGGCCCGGCAAGGCTTGGAACTCAGCGATGCGGTCAAGGCGAAAGTCGCCGACGTCCCTTACAAAGCTGGGGCCGCGCCATACGAGATCATCAAGCAGGACGTGACTCAGGATATGGTTCGCGCCATTTCGCTCTGCGGCACCCCGGCTGAAGTCACGGCACAGCTCAAGGGCCTGTTCGCCGTGGGTATGAATGGTGTGATCGTCTCTGTGCTGCCTGCCAAGGGATACGACGTCGCATCCACATTGGAGAAGTTCGCGACCGAAGTCTGGCCCGCCGCCAGCGAGGCCCTGAAATGAAGTTCACGCTCCATCGGCCGGCAAGCATGTCCCAGGCCATTGCCCTGGCGGCACGGTATGCTGGGCATTGCCGGTATATCGCTGGCGGCACGGACCTTGTGGTGCAGTTGCGCCGCGGCATCCGGGTCTGCCCAGAGCTTATCGACCTATCAGGCATGACCGGGCTGAAGCAAATCGAGAAGCATTCGACCGGCTATCAGATCGGGGCCCTTTGCACCCACAAGGATATCGAAAGCCATGCGGGCCTGCAGGCTGATTTTCCGGCACTGTGCAAGGCAGCCCGTGTCGTAGGCGGCCATCAGGTCCGCAACGTCGGCACTATCGGCGGCAACATCGCGAATGCCTCCCCGGCAGCCGATGTCGCCATTGCTCTACTGGGCCTTGGCGCCAGTGTCATGGTCACGGGCAATGGCGGCACTCGGTCCATTAGCATTGATGACTTCTTCCTGGCTCCGGGCAAAACGATACTTAGGGAAGATGAGATCATCCAGGGTATCGCAATCCCGAAGCCCGGTGTCTTCACGGATGGCGGTAACCGCTATGCGACTGATTTCATCAAGATCGGGCGTCGCAAAGCGATGGAAATCGCCGTTGCCTCCGTCGCGGTGCTGGTGAATGCCGATGCCGACGGAAAGGTTCTATCGACGCGTATCGCGCTCGGTGCCGTGGGTCCAAAGCCACTGCGTGCCGTTAAGGCGGAAGTCGCCCTCAGGGAGCAGCACCTCACCGCCGCAATCATCGCGGAGGCGGCCAAGATCGCCGCTTGTGAGGATTGCACGCCGCGCACAGACGTCCGTGCCTCTGATCAATACCGCCGCAAGGTCATTGAGGGCAGTGTCAACCGAGCGCTGACCGACATATCCAATGCGCTGAGAGGCTGAAATGCTCAAGGTCAAATTCGATATCAATAACAAAATTCACGACCTCGAAATCGAGGATAGTGCGACGCTTCTGGAAGTCCTGCGCGACAAGCTTTTTCTCACCGGAACCAAGCAGAATTGTCTCGAGGCTGAATGCGGCGTCTGTACCGTCCTCCTCGATGGAAGATCGGTGAACTCATGCATCCTGATTGCCGCCCAGTGCGAAGGCCGGAAAATCACGACTATCGAGGGCATGGCGGTCGGCGGCAAGATGCATCCGATTCAAGAGGCATTCGTAAGCTGTGATGCCGTGCAATGTGGCTACTGTATTCCCGGCATGGTGATGACGGCGGCCGGTCTTCTAAATGAATTGCCGAATCCAAGCGCCGAGGAAATCCGCGAAGGACTGTGCGGCACGCTCTGTCGCTGCACCGGTTACAACAAGATCGTCGAGGCCGTGCAGGCCGCAGCACAGGCGAGACAGTAAACCATGAGCGCAGGTCTTCTGAGCAATAACCGTCTGATAGGCAGCCGCCACAAGCGCATTGACGCGTCTTCAAAGGTTCAGGGAGCCACGATTTACGCTGCTGACTTCACTCTGCCTGGAATGCTCCATGGCCGCGTATTCCGCAGTACCCAGGCCCATGCCAGAATTATTCGTCTGGATACTTCGAAGGCTCTGGCCCTTGCGGGGGTGCGAGCCATTGTGTCCGCGAAGACCATGAAGCTCAATTTCTATGGCAATTTCATCAAGGATTTTGAAGTTTTCGCCGATGGCGAGGTGAAGTATGTCGGCCAGGCTATTGCGGCTGTTGCTGCGGATACGGAAGCTATCGCGGAGGCGGCGCTTGGTCTGATTGAGATAGAATATCAGCCGCTCCCGGCTGTCTTTGAACTGACGGAGGCGATCAAAGAAGGTGCGCCGCTGGTTCATCCTGATCTGAAGAACCTGAAGGGTCATCCGCTTGCGACCCCCGACGGCAATCAATCGAGCGTAACAGTCATCAAGGCCGGTGATGTTGAGCAAGGCTTCAAGGACAGTTACCGCGTCTACGAGCACACCTTCCGTACCGCCCCGGTGCATGCCGGCTATACCGAGCCGCGCGTGGCTGTGGGACAATGGACGCCCGACGGTGATGCCACCGTCTGGTCCAATGCCCAGCTACTGTTCGATACCCAGAGCAGTCTTGCCGAAATCTTCGGTATCTCGCCCGGAAAAGTCCGCGTTATCGTCCCGGCGATTGGGGGCGGTTTTGGCGGCAAGCTGCGCATTGGCATGGAGCATTTCGCGCTGGCTCTGGCTCATGCGGCGAGGCGGCCTGTGCGCGTGATGTCGACTTCGCATGAGGAGCTGTCTGCGGCACTGTTCCGGCAGCCAGCTCATATCTGGTTGAAGACCGGTGTCGACAAGGAAGGCCGCATTATCGCCAAACAAGGCAGACTTCTGGTCGATACCGGTGCCGCTTCAGGTTCCGGCCCGCTGATTGCCTCGACAGGTGTCACGCTACTGGCTGGTCCATACAAGCTGCCCAACCTTCTTATCGAAGGGCGCTCGATATACACTAACAACCATCCGACCGGCTCAGTACGCGCCCCGTCCGGTCCGATGTCAAACTTCGCGTCTGAATCCCAGATGGACATCATCGCGCACGATCTGGGTATCGACCCGTTGGAGATTCGTCTGCGCAACATCATTCATGAAGGCGATCTGAGTCCGACCGGCCAGGTGATGACCCAGGTAGGTCTGGAAGAATGCCTGCTCAAGGCGGCTGAAGCCATCGGCTGGGATAAGCGGAACCCGGAGAAGAATCGTGGCAAGGGCCTGGCCTGCGCGGCATGGATGACCTCCCGTGGCTCATCGGGGGCTTACCTGAAGCTGTCATCCGGTGGAGTCTTCACCCTGATGGTCGGGGTGGTTGAACTAGGCACCGGCGCTCTGACTGGTGTGGCTCAGATTCTCGCCGAAGACCTGGGCGTCGATGTTTCGGACATCACGGTCGTCAGCGCGGACTCCCAGACCACTCCATATGATTTCGGTTCTCAAGGCAGCCGCACCATGGTTACGGTCGCCAACGCCGCACGCATGGCGGGGGAAAACCTGATGAAGAAGTTGCGTCCGATGGCCGCCAAGGCCCTTGGCGTAGCTGAGGTCGATCTCGAACTCGGCGGCAAAGGCTTTTCGGCGAATGGAAAGAAAATCACTTATGCCGAGCTGGCCGCCACGGCGAATATGGGTGGGGGAGGGCTGACCGCAGAGGCGAACTATATCGCCGACGCAGTTGCACATGATCCGGCACGCGTGAGCAAGCACTACTCGCCAGCATGGCCGGCGGCGAGTTTCCATGTTCATGCTGCAGATGTCAGCGTCGATGAGATGTCGGGCGCGATTACTATTAATCGCTACGTTGTTGCACAGGACGTTGGCTATGCGATCAATCCGTCAAACCTCGAAGGCCAACTGGAAGGTGGTGCGGTTCAGGGGATTGGCCAAGCGATATTCGAGGAACTCGTCATAGTCGACGGCCATGTCATGAATGCAAACATGACAGACTATAAGATGCCCACTTCCATGGATGTTCCGCCAATCGAGGTTATCCTCGTGACGCACCCTGCCACCTCCACCCCATATGGAGCGAAGGGAGTGGGAGAACCTCCGACCATCCAACCTCCAGCGGCGATAGCAAACGCCGTCTTCAGTGCGACGGGCAAGCGCATCATGAGCCTGCCTATTACAGCAGAAAAGATTTTGTTGCATGACTGAAGCTGCGGCCATATCGAATGCAAGCGCGGTAGCCGGCGACACCGTCCTCGTTCAGTTCAATCTGAACGGCAAGGATATAGTGGTCGAGGTGCAGGCATTCGCGTCCTTGGCCGAGGTTTTGAGGGAGCGGCTGCAACTGACCGGTACGAAGATCGGGTGCGGCAGCGCTGAATGCGGTGCCTGCACGGTCCATCTCGACGGCGTCGCCGTCCCCGCTTGCGTGACACTTGCCGCCACTATTGATGGCCGGAGCGTAACGACCATCGAGGGTCTTTCGCCAGATGGCGAGGCGACGGCGCTGCAGCAGGCTTTTCTGGAAAACGGCGCCTTCCAGTGTGGCTTCTGCACCTCGGGCATGATGATGTCGGCTGCTGCTCTCTTGCAGCGAAATAGCTGCCCGTCCGATCAAGATATCAAGATGGCATTGCAGGGCAATATCTGTCGGTGTACCGGCTACGTCCAGATCATCGAAGCCGTCCGGAAGGCGTGCGGCTGATGTCTGAGGTATTTGAAAAGACCGTCGGTCGGCGCATCCCTCAGATCGAAGGCCGGAACAAGATTTTCGGTCGCTCCAAATACACTCACGATATCTCGCTTCCCAATATGCTGCATGGCGCTATTCTGCGCAGCCCGCATGCATCGGCGAAGATATGCAGCATCGATATCTCGGCCGCCAAGGCCATGCCTGGCGTCCATGCCGTCATCACGGCTTCGGATTTTGCAGACGCACAATACGTCAACTACGGCGCCGGCTACTCGGATCGTCGCCCGATGGCTCTCGGCCGCGTACGGTTTTATGGCGAGGAGGTGGCGGCAGTGGCCGCCGATACCCTGGAGATTGCTCGCGAGGCGGTCCGAGCCATCAAGGTTGACTACGAGGTCTGGAAGCCGGCCCTGGATGTTTTTGAGGCGATCAGCTCCAACGCCGATGAAATACATCCGCTCCGGGATGGGTTGCCCAGGAATGTGGCCCAGAAAATCTCGGCAATGTTCGGCAATGTCGAGGAAGAGTTCGGCAAAGCTGCCCTGATCGTCGAGGGGCATTTCGAACACGGTATCGTTTGGCCGGTCTGCATGGAGACCAATGCAGCGGTCGCGTCCTACGACAAGAGCGAAGAAAAGTTGGAAATCTGGGCGGGCACACAGGCCCCTTTCTTTGTCCGTAAGGAACTGGCGCGTGTCCTGCCGTTCGAGCGCGAGAAGGTCGTCGTCCGGTCTGTTGCGGTTGGTGGCGGCTTCGGCGGAAAGTCGCAATCGCCGGAACAGATTGCCATTGCGGCACTCCTGTCGATCCAAACTTGCCGCCCGGTCAAAGTGGTGCTGAGCCGTGATGAGGAATACCTCGCGGGCAAGACCGACCATGCCAAGTATATGAACCTGCGTACTGCCGTGGACAAACACGGCAACATCCTTTGCCGGACGCTGGATGCCCATGTCGACAACGGCGCCTATACCCATATGGGGCCAGTCTACATCTCGGCAATGCGCCACCGCATCACCAATCTCTATCGGGTCAAGGCGGCGGCAATCGAGGCCAACCTGGTTTACACCAACAAGGTTCCGGGTGGTTCGTATCGGGGTATGGGCGCACCTGGCATCATCTGGGCGATCGAGAGCCAAGTCGATGAAGTCGCCGAGAAACTCGGCCTGGACCCTGTGGAGTATCGGCGGAGCATTGCCAATCAGCCGGGCGATGAAACCATCCTGGGCTGGAAAATCACCTCCTGCGGCCTGGACGAGTGTCTGAAGCGTTCGGCCGAGCTGATTGGCTGGAAGGAGAAGTACGGCAAGCTGCCCAAGTATCGCGGCGTCGGGGTTGCTTCGATGATTCATGCCAGCGGCAGCGTTCTCTATGCCGAAGGCAATTTCTCCAGGATTGCTCTGGTTGCGTATCCCGACGGAACCTTCCGTATCGGCACGCAAACTGCCGACACCGGTACCGGCCAGAATACCCTGCTTGCCCAGCTCCTGTCGGACTCCCTCGGCATCCCGATGAGCCGGATCGACGTCCTGCACATGGATACGGAAGAGAGCCCTGACGACCTGGGCAGCGCCGCCTCCCGCGTGACCTTTGTCACCGGCAATGCGGTCCTCGATGCCGGCAGGAAACTGGTGGCTGCGGTGAAGGAGAATCTGGCCATCGATTGGTCGGTTCCGGTTGATGCCATTGACTATGCAGACGGTCGGTTCAAGCGGCCGGATGCCCCGGACTTCATGACTTTTGGGCAGGCAGCTCAACGATATGGCACGCTGAAGGTTGAGGGCTTCTACGAAATCGACCTGGCACGGCCGGATGCAAAGACCGGCTTTGGTAATTACGCCGCCTCGTATGCGTTTGCAGCCCAGACGGCCGAGGTCGAAGTCGATCCGGAGACCGGTCGGGTCAAAGTCCTCAAGATTGCTTCTGTCCAGGACGTCGGCAAGGTCATCAATCTTACGGCACTGGAGGGGCAGACCTACGGTGGTATCGTTCAGGGCATCGGCATGGCACTGAGCGAGGAGGTTCTGTTCCAGGACGGCCGACCGATCAACCGGTCGCTCTTCAACTACCGTGTCCCCCGGATGCTCGACACGCCGGACATCGTGGTCGAATTCGTCGAGACAGAAGAAAATCTGGGCCCCTTTGGCGCCAAGGCTGCCGGTGAGCCGACCATCAACGCCACTGTGGCCGCGATCGCGAATGCGGTTGCCAATGCGACGGGTGTTCGATTCCACAAGCTTCCGATCACGCCGGAAATGGTTCTGGAAGCCCTGCGCAAGAAGGAAAATGCCCCTCTGCCGGATATGAAGTCGCTCAGCCGGTTGCGCAATCTCGAAATCGCGACCGTACGCAAGGCCTATCCGGCGATGGCGCCCGTGATGAAAAAACTCGGCAAGGCCATCGGGGCCTCGCGCGATGCCAGCACGCCGAAAAGAATTGTCCAGGCCGAGTCTATAGCGACTGCGGTTCATACGCTTGCGACTCCTGGTCTCAAGAGCCAGCTCATCGCGGGTGGCACGGATCTGATCCCCGGCATAAAGCAGGGCATCTACTCGCCCAGGCAGTTGGTTTCGGTCGGCCATATCGCATCGATGCGGAAGATGCGACTTGATGAAGGCTTCATTCGGGTCGGCGCTGGCGTCACCTTGACAGCTCTGGCTGAGGACGAGCTTATCAACACTCATTTTCCGACATTGAAGAATGCCATTCTGCAGATTGCGACGCCTATCGTTCGCAACCGCGCCACCGTGGCTGGCGATCTGTGCCAGGAAAAGCGTTGCTGGTTCTTCAGGTCGGCGACGCCTTGCTACCGTTTTTCCGGGCCGGCATGCCCGTGTTACGCCGTGCTGGGCGAGAACAGGCACCATTCCATCATGGGAACTGGGCGCTGTGCCGCGCCGTGTGTTTCGGATCTCGCGCCAATCATGACCGCGCTGAAAGCCGATCTGGTTGTGGTCGGTCCGCGTCGAACGCGAAAACTTCCGGTTGGCGAGCTGTATGTCTGGGCTGGTGAGACTGTCCTGGACCCGGATGAAATCATCACGGAAATCAATATTCCCGTGCCGTCCCGCAGAAGCGCTTTCCACTTCGAGAAATTCGCCCGCTGGGCTGGTGACTTCGCGGAAGCCTCGGCTGCGGTTGATGTAGCGGGAACCCGTGCCCGCCTCGACTATGTCGCCATCTCGCTGGGCGGCGTGGCGCCGAAGCCAATCCGCATCCCGGTCGCTGAGAATATCCTTCTGTCTGATCCGCTATCTCAGGACCTGATCGACGAGGCGGCGAAGTCAGTGGTATTCGGCGCTCTGCCGATGAAGGACAACGCCTACAAGGCGGAACTGACCATCAATGTCGCACGACGCGCTATCGCGAAAGCAATTGAGCTTTTGTGACGCGGACATTGCCAAATCATGCAATTTGCTTGACGCTACGTGCGTCTCGATATTATAGACATTATTGCAAATAAAGAGACAAGGAGGGGTTTATGCAAGTTTCACCACGCGTATCGCGCTGCTTTAATATGCTTCGGAGCGCCCTGATCGGTGCTGCGGTTCTGGTTCCGGCACTTGCCACACAACCTGCTGTCGCAAAAGACAAATTTGTCTTTGCCTGGCCGTCGGCCCTGAATACCGGCACCGCCAATTTCACCTTCGCCAAGGCTCTGGGTTTCTTCGATGAGGAGAATCTCGACGCCGAAATCATCGTCCTGACCGGATCGGGCGTCATCATTCCCCAATTGCTGGCAGGCACGATTCATTCGGCCTATGCGAGCCTGGAGCCGTTGCCGATCTCACGCCAGGAGGGGAAGCCCAACTTCCCGCTGCGCTTCGTCTATAATTTCCTGCCGCGCTCCATCTGGGAGATGGCGGTGCTGGAAGATAGCCCGATCAAGACGATGGGCGATTTCGGCGGCAAGACGATCGGCTTCGTGTCGCTGACCTCGGGCAATATCGCGATGACCCAGGCGATGGCGCAGAGTGAAGGTGTGAACTGGAACACGGTGCAAAAGATTGCCGCTGGTTCGGGCGTCCCGGCTTTCGAGGCGCTGCGCCGCAAGTCCATCGATGGCCTGAACCTGTGGGACACCGCCCATGTATCGCTTGAGCTGACGGGCACCAAGATCCGCCGCATCCCGTTCCCGAAGGAATACCAGAATCTTTCTAGCCATGGCTTCCCGGTTACCGAGGAGCTGCTGAAAAAGAACCCAGGCCTTGTCATCCGCTTCGGCCGGGCGATGTCGAAGGCGGCAATTGCCTGCAACGCCAATCTGGAAGGCTGCATCTTGTCGTTCTGGCGTCAGTATCCCGAACTGAAGCCGACTAGTGGCTCGGATGCCGACAACATGAAGAAGGAGGTCGAGGTAATGAAGCCTCGCATGGCCAACCTTCTCGCCGGTCGGAACGAGACCAACATGGGTGCCTTCACGGAAGAGGATTGGAAGCTCCTCATAAATGCTCTGAAGGTTGGTGGTTTGATCGAGAAGGACGCCAATATCCCGCTCAACACGCTCTACACGAACGAGTTTGTTCCCGAGTACAATAAATTTGACCGCGCGGCGGTCATTAGCAAGGCCAAGGCCTACAAGTAAGTCCAGCATCTAGATGTGAGACCAGGTAGTCATGCAAAGCCCCGACGTTGTCTTAAACATCCAGAATATGTCCGTTGTTTACGAGACAACGCGGGGCCCACTTACTGCGCTCTCCAAGCTCGATTTGCAGGTGAGGAAAGGTGAATTCGTCGCGGTCCTGGGGCCTTCAGGATGCGGCAAATCCACCCTTCTCAAGGTGGTGAGTGGTCTGCTGGGTATTGCTGAAGGCGAAGTGACGGTTTCGGGCCAGAAGATCACCGGTCCACGCAAGGACGTCGGTATTGTCTTCCAGCAGCCAACGCTGCTGCCCTGGAAGACAGTCCGCGAAAACGTGCTGGTGCCCATCCGCGCCCAGCGTCTGCCGAAGGCCCAGTATGAGGTCGAAGCCGATCGTCTGTTGAATCTGGTCGGCCTTGGAAATTTTGGTGGCCATCTTCCCCACGAATTGTCCGGAGGCATGCAGCAGCGTGCCGGTATCGCTCGTGGTCTCATTCACGACCCGGCCGTCCTGCTGATGGACGAGCCGTTTGCAGCTCTCGACGCACTGACCCGTGAGCGCATGACCGATGAGCTGCAATCGATCTGGATGGAGACCAGGAAGACCGTGGTCTTCATCACCCATTCAATCCAAGAAGCCGTCTATTTAGCCGACAAGGTCGTTGTTCTGTCGGGGCGTCCGGGTACCAAGGTGCTGGAGCTGGATGTCAACCTGGAGCGTCCGCGAACTCTCGACACCATGGCCAGCCCCCGATTCTCCGAAGTCGCGAACAAGCTTCGCGAGATGTTCGGGGCCGGGAAGAGAAATCTGTAAGGCGGTATGAAAATGAAGAAGCTCAAGGGTCGCCTCATCTCCGCTCTGTCACTCGTCGTCTTCTTGCTGTTCTGGCATTACGGCACCGTACTTTTCGGCGTGCCTGCCTACCTGCTACCCGGCCCATACGCGGTACTGCAGTCCGCAATCAAGCTGTACTCAACCGGACTGATCTTCCCGCATATCGGCATTACCGTGACCGAGATGATGGTGGGGTATGCCTGCGGATGCCTGGTTGCTTTCCTGCTTGCTTCCCTGGTTGCCGAATTCGAAATTGTCGAACAGATCGTCGTTCCCTATGTCATCGGCTTCCAGTCGATGCCCAAGGTAGCTCTGGCGCCAATCCTGCTCGTGTGGTTCGGCTTCGGGCTGACTTCCAAGGTTATCCTCGTTGCGTTGATCTGCTTTTTCCCGGTCTTCGTAAACACGCTGTCTGGTCTGCGTGCGACCAATTCCGATCTGCTCGATCTCTACAAGGCGTTCTCGGCCCCGCGCTGGCTGGTTTATTGGGATGTGAAGCTGCCCGGCGCCGCACATTCCATTTTCGCCGGCCTGCAGATTGCCATCGTGCTGGGCCTGATCGGCGCCGTTGTCGGCGAGTTCGTCGCGGCCAAACAGGGCCTTGGGTATCTGATCCAGGCATCGTCGATGAATTTTGACGTTGGAACCATGTTCACCAGCGTATTCACGCTGTCGATGATTGGCATCATTGGGCACATCGTTATTCGCGCGGTACAGAGTCGGGTTATATACTGGGACGGGAATCGGCAGTCGGGCCGAGCATTGCAACCTCCAGTGGAAAGTGCATGACAACCAACCAGTCCTTATCGCGCGGGCTGCACATCCTCGATGTCGTCAGCAACAACGGACCCGAAATCGGGGTTCGCGAATTGTCACGCCTTATGGATCTCGACAAGAGCATTGTGTCGCGACTTATCAACACGCTGGCCGAACAGGGCTTCCTTGAACAGAACCCGGTTACGCGGCGCTATCGGGTCGGAGCACGTGCCTTTCAGGTCGGTCAGCGCTACACGCAGAGCAACCCGCTCTACAGTGTGGCCTACGACGAACTGCATCGACTTGCCGAGGAAGAACATTTGAATGTCTACCTCGGCGTTCGAAGCGATACCGCCCTCCTGTATCTGTGCAGTATCCAGGGTTCGCAGCCCTCTGTCTTCCGCATCAATACGGGGGCGACGGGTCATCTGCACACCACAAGCGCAGGCAAGGTTCTTCTTGCAGCTCTCCAGGACGAGGTGCTGGAAAAGGTGATGCAGAAGATGGTGCTTGCCCGCCTGACGCCATACAGCATTACCGAGCCGGCAAAACTCCTCGCCGATATCAAGAAGATTCGCGAGCGGGGATATGCGATTTCCGATGAAGAAAACCTTGTCGGCATTCTTGCCGTCGGCGCGCCCATCCGGAATGCGCCAGGCGAAGTGATTGCCGCTATCAGTGCTGCCGTCGGGAAGGGAAAAGCCCACGCTGACTCACACAAGCGTCTGGCAGAACTCGTCGAAAGGACCGCTGCGCTCATTTCGACGAAGCTCGGCGCCTATCCAGGCTCGGCATTCGTGCCCGTTGAGAAGGAAGGCGCGGCCAGGCCGGTTCCGCATTGAGGGGGGAATATGGAGATCATACCTGACGGCATCGAGCCTCAGGAGCTCTACAAGCTTCTGACTGGAATCGTGGTGCCCCGTCCCATCGCCTGGGTTTCCACCCTGGGGCCTGGAGGCATTGTAAATCTGGCCCCCTTCAGCTGCTTCACCTTTGTTTCGTCGAAGCCGCCGATGGTGGGAATCAACGTCGGCCTGCGCAGCGGTCGACGCAAGGACACATCGCTCAATATCGAGGCCAACAAGGATTTCGTGGTCAACATCGGCGACGAAACAATGATCGAGGCCATTCATAAGAGCGCAATCGACTATCCGCCCGATGTCAGCGAGGTCGATCTGCTGGGCTTCAGCGTCAAGCCAAGCCAGAAAATCAAGACGCCATATCTGGCAGAAACGCCAATCAGTCTGGAATGCAAGTTCGTGCGCAGCATCGAGTTCGGTGAAACCGGCGCGGAATTCATCGTCGGCGAGGTGGTGGTTTTCCACATCCGAGATGGTCTGTGCGAGTCCAACAAGATCGATACGGCGCTCCTCCGGCCAGTGTGTCGGATTGGCGGACCGAACTACGCCGTGCTGGGCGAGATACATTCCATGCGTCACGTGGGCGATGTTCGCACAGGGCCGGGCTGAGCCTCGTCGAGATCGGCGAAACCAATTTTAGAGACGAATTCAAGCGGGACGCGATGCGTCAGCTCGCTGAGCGAGCCTATTCATACCTTTTCCCCGTTTGGAGAGGGGGCAATCCCTGATATTTCGCTGGGGCTGAGGTTGCTAAGGCGCTCTTTGAGGTCTGGAGAGCGGCGATGTATTCCCGGTATTCCCGCCGGAGCCGCCTGAGTTCGCGTCAGCAAGTCCGTCTGCTGGAGTATTTCATTGCTGGGACGGCAGCTCGGGCTGCAACTGACCTGGTTGGGGGTAACCGAACACGGCGCTCCGTTTTTCATGCGCCTGCGCCAGCTGATTGCCAGCAAGCTGCCGTCTTATGAGCTATCCGGCGAGGTTGAGGCCGACGAGGGCTATTTGGTCGGTATCCGCAAAGGCCGGGGTCACCTGATGTCTGAGCCGGAACCTGGCTACCTGTACCACCGCTTGCCAATCGATATCCGCACCGGGCGACTCGTCGAGCCGATGTTTTTGGGCAAGCCAGCCAGGGTGCCGCCCGAAACTTGCCTGAGCGCTTTGCGAAAAAAGATACTGAAACAAATCCATCGTGGCTGGTTTCAGGGGCGGGGCGGGGATATTCGCCTGTAGAGGGCGCTTTCCCCGGCGATACCTACAACTGTTTGATGGCGCCAGTTCCGGCTTCGCACCCGCCGGGAGGGTGTGGAGGTTTCCTCTGGATTCCAGGTAGATGGGTGGTGCTGGTTGCATTCGCCACCAAGGTCAGCCTCGCTGGAAATTGCAATTACTCGCAGGACGATTGCAACCATGCAGGGAAGTCTGGGGTCCAAAAGCGAGAACGAATATGCTCCGTGAACCCCCTTTCACAAATGCCAGAATTTGACGCAATTCACAGAAATTGCAGGAAAATTTGGCGTGCAATGGGTGAGCAATTTGTGGTAGTGAATTGATGTTTTGGTAATGGTGTTGCGGCATATTTCAGTGCCGTGGCCCTTTGCCGGCAGCGTAGCGTTGTGTGCAGTGTCGTGGGTGTGTCGGTCGCACACGGGTTGGGCGGCGGAAGTTCTTCCGCAAGATTTTCATCCCGGATTTGACCTGAGTCATACCCAGCGATCTGTTTTGCGTGTCGAGTAAATCATCTGGAAGTCGCAGGCGAGAACGTCGGGCGACGACTGCATGATGCCGGGCTCGGGCGAAAGCGCGAGCAGCCCGGCAACTCTAGTCGCGCACGCTGCGTTATCAAAAGCTTCGTTACGATCGCTCAGTAGAGCGGTTGATGGTCAGAAAGAAGTTCGGAAGGAGCTTAGGTCTTAGTCGTGCCGACCACGACCCTGAATGACGAGGGTGGCAATTACACCCTTACCAACGTCGAGACGCTGCAAGGTGGCAGCGGCGACGATAGGGTTGTCGTGTCCAAATTCACCGGCAGCGTGTCTGTCGATCTCGGCGACGGCAAAGACCATCTCTCCCTGCCTGACACCACCAACAATCTTTCCGCTGCCAATGTCGAGACCATACTCGGCGGCAAGCTTGGCGACACGGTCAATCTCAGCAATGCCGCCGGCGGCGTGCAGGTTGATCTTGGCGCCGGCATCGACACCCTGCGCATCTCTGGCGCCAGCAGCAATGTCACCGTCGCCAATGTCGAGAATATCAGCGCCAATGGCGGTAACGACAGCATCACCGCCACCACGCAGTTGAGCCGCGCCAGCGTTTCGCTGGGCGACGGCAAGGATAGCCTGCAGCTTGCCAATACAGGCAACAGCGTCACTGTCAGCGGCATCGAAACCGTGCTGGGCGGCAGTGGCGCGGATATTGTGATTGCCAATACCGCTTTCACTACCGACAGCCGCGTCGATCTTGGCGCCGGTGCCGACGCACTGACGCTCAACGCCGTCGGCAACAGTGTCAGCGTCGCCAATGTCGAGACCATCACCGGATCCGCCGGCAATGATGTCGTGACGCTCGAGCAGGCTTCCACCGGCGTCAAGATCGACTTGCTGAGCGGCAACGATACCCTCAATCTCGCCAATGGCGGCAATAACCTCACGATTGCCGGTGTCGAGACGCTGGTGGGCGGCAGCGGCGACGACAGCATTGCCATCAGCGGCCGCGTGCAAGGTGGCCAGTATGATCTCGGCGGCGGCAACGACAAGCTGACCATTCTCACCGCTTCCGATATTGGCGTTGCCAATGCCGAAACCATCATCGGCTCCAGCGGTTCCGACAATGTCAGGCTCAATGCGGCAACGCCGGATGGCGTAACGCTTGATCTCGGCGGCGGCAGCGACAGCCTGCGGCTGGCCGATGGCGTGAATCGCGTTACCGCCAACAATGTCGAAGCCGTTTATGGCGGCAGCGGCGACGATCAGGTCAAGCTTGGCGATGGCGCCACCAAGGCGACCGTCGATCTCGGCGGCGGCACTGATACTGTGACGTTCGGCAATGCCGGCGGCGTGTACAATGTGTCCAATGTCGAAGGTGTCGCCAGCGGCAATGGTGCCGACAAGATCACATTTGACACAGCCTTCAACGGCACGATCGATACCGGTGTTGGCAGTGACACGATCATCTTCAACAATGCCGCCAACACGGCGACCATTGCCAACGCCGAAACCATCACCGGCGGCCTCGCTGTCGACAACATCACGCTGTCGGCGCCTGCCAATGCCAAGGTCGATCTCGGCCTTGATTTCGATACGTTGCGCCTGGCCAATGGCACCAACAATATCACCGCCACGGGCGTCGATACCTTGCTTGGCGGCAGCGGCAGCGACTCGGTTGTACTGGGTCGCGGCAGCTTCGATGCGCTCTATGATCTGGGTGACGGCGCCGACAAATTGCAGCTTGGCACCGGCGGCAACCGCGTCACGGTCGGCAACGTCGAGACTGTAACCGGCGGCACGGCCGCCGATTCCGTCACCTTCACGACCAATCTCGGCACGCAGCACAATGTCGATCTTGGTGCCGGTGCCGATATCGCCATCCTGGCCAATAGCGGCAATACCACGACGCTGACCAATGTCGAATCGATTTACGGCGGCACTGGCGACGACCACATCACCATGGGTGGCGGCATCAGCAACGGCGTAGTGTCGCTTGGTGCCGGCAAAGACAGCCTGACGCTGACTGGTGCAAGCAACAAGCTTACCGTCTACGATGTCGAAACGCTGACAGGAAGCGCTGGCAACGACGACGTCACCATCATGACGGCGATGGAGACGAACAGTACCGTTGATCTCGGCGGTGGCCAGGACAAGCTGACGCTGAACAGCAGCACCGGCTTTGTCATCAATCTGGCGAATGTCGAAACCATCGTCGGCGGCGTCGGCAACGACGATGTGACGCTGAAGACCAATATCACCAACGGCAAGGTCGATCTGCGCAGTGGCGGCGACAAGCTGACGCTGGCCGATGGCGGCAACTCCGTCTCGGTGCAGAATGTCGACACCGTTATCGGCGGCAGCGGGGCTGACTATGTCACCGTGTCGGCGGCTGGGCTTGGCACCTTCGATCTTGGCGGTGGTAGTGACAAGCTGGCGCTTGCCAACGGTACCAACAGCGTCAACGTTTCGAATGTCGAGACTCTTGTCGGCGGCACTGGCGCCGATACGGTGCGTTTTACCGGCACCATTTCCAGTGAAGCCTCGATCGATCTCGGCAAGGGTACGGACCGCGTCGAACTCGACAATGTCGCGAACACGGTCACGCTCGCCAATGTCGAGCAGGTAATCGGCGGCGACAAGGCCGATGACATTTACCTCGGCACCGGCTCCACCAAGACCACGGTCAGCCTTGGCGCCGGCAACGACAAGCTGACGCTGAATCCGGGTGGCGGCAATGTCACAGCGAATGGCGTCGAAACCATCGTCGGCGGCTCCGGCACCGACAATGTCGTTATCGGCGGCGGTGTATCCGGCAGCTTGATCGACCTCGGCGGCGGCAACGATACGCTGAAGCTGGCGCATGCCACCAACAGCGCCACGGTGGCCAATGTCGAAACCATCACGGGCGGCGGCTCTGGCGACACAATCACCATCGACGGTGCGCTGAAGAATGCCAAGGTCGATCTTGGCAGCGGCAACGACAGCCTGACCCTGGATGATGTCGCCAATTCGCTCACGGCGATCAGCATCGAGACGATCGTTGGTGGCAGTGGCAATGACAGCGTCCGCCTCGACAAATCAGCGCGGGCCAATGTCGATCTCGGCGGCGGCCAGGACAGCCTGGTGCTGGGCAATGTCTCCAGCATGCTCACCCTGGCCAATATTGAAACCCTGACCGGCGGCAGCGCGGCCGATATCGTTGCGCTGAGCGATGACCGGCTTAGCAGCTCGGTGATCGACCTCGGCGGCGGCGTCGATAAGCTGACGCTGGCGAACGGCAACAACACGCTCACTCTGGCCAATGTCGAGACCGTGGTCGGCCTCGGCGGCAACGACGTCATCTACAACAACGTCACTACCGCCAAGGGCAGCTTCAATCTTGGCGACGGCCTCGACAAGGTGTTCCTGGCGAACGGCAACAACACGGCCTCGTTCGCCAATGTGGAAACCATCATCGGCGGCAGTGGCAACGACAAGATCACGCTGATGAACGGCATCAGCAACGGCTTTGTCGATGCCGGTGGCGGCAGCGATACGGTGAAGCTGGGCAACTTCGTCAACAGCCTGACTATCGCCAATGCCGAGACTGTGACCGGCGGCAACAACGCCGATACCGTCACCTATAGCGGCACTGGCAGTGTCGATCTCGGTACTGGCCTCGACAAGCTGACTCTGACGGGCGCTGCCAACGCCGTGACCGTGGCGGGCGTCGAAACCCTGGTCGGCGGCGCCGGTGACGACAGCATCACCATGAAGGCGGCGCTGACCAAGGCGATCAGCCTGGATCTCGGTGCCGGCAATGACAGCCTGAAGCTGGCCAATGGCGCCAATACCCAGACCGTGTATGGCACCGAGACGGTGCTTGGCGGCACCGGCAACGACACCATCACTGTTGGTGACGTGATCACTAACGGCTACATGGATCTCGGCGCCGGCAAGGACAAGCTGATCCTGGCCGTTGGTGGCAGCACCTTCACCATCAGCAACATCGAGACCGTGATTGGCTCGACTGGTAACGACACTATCGCGCTCGGCCCGAACCAGCCGGCAAATGCGGTGATCGATCTTGGCGCCGGCAACGACACGCTGATCATCAATTCCGGCGGCACCCTGTCGCTGACCAATATCGAAACCGTGATTGGCTCGGCCAATGGCGACGTGCTGACGCTCGGTACCGTACTGAAGAATGGCCGGGTCGATCTGGCTGGCGGCAATGATGCGCTGACGCTGGCCAAGGGCGATAACATCGTTACCCTGGCGAATATCGAGACCATCACCGGCAGCACCGGCAACGAAACCATCTATTTTGCCGGCAACGGCACTGTCGATCTTGGCGCCGGCAATGACCTGCTGCGCTTCGCCGATGGCGGTGACAATGCCGCCACTGCCTCTAATTTCGAGACCGTGGAAGGCGGCAGCGGCAACGATGCGCTGACCCTGACCGCGGCCATTGGCAATGCCACCAGCCCCTACAGCATCGACATGGGGGCAGGCCGCGACTCTGTGAAGCTGGCCGATGGCGGCAACACCTTCAATGCCATCAACACCGAGAGCGTGACCGGCGGCAGCGGCAGCGATAACGTGACGCTCGCCAGCGTCGTCTCCGGCGGCCGCGTCGACCTGCTCGGCGGCATCGACTCGTTGAAGCTGGCCAATGGCGAAAACAGCCTGACCATCGCCAATGTCGAGAGTGTTACCGGCGGTTCGGGCAACGACACGATTACTTATGCCGGCACCGGCAGCATCGATCTGGCCGGCGGCAGCGATACCGTGATCCTGAACGGCACCGCCAACAGTGTCACGCTCAGCAATGTCGAGAATGTCGTCGGCAGCGCCGGCGCCGATACCGTGCAGCTTACCCAGGGCCTGCAGGGCGGCAGCATCGATCTGGCCGGCGGCGGCGACAAGCTGATCCTGGCCGATGGCGGCAATACGCTCACCATTGCCAATACCGAGACCATCATCGGTGGCCTTGGTGCCGACACCGTCACGCTGGGTGCCGGCAGCGGCAATGTTACCATCAGCAGCATCGAGAAGGTGATCGGCAGCGCCGGCGCCGACAAGGTGACGCTGGGCGATGGCGGCAATTACATCCAGGCGAGCAACGTCGAGAGCATCACCGGCGGCAAGAACGACGATGCCGTTGTGCTCACCGAGGGCCGCACCGGCGGCACCATCGACCTGATGGATGGCAATGACCTGCTGGTGCTGGCCGATGGCGGCAACCAGCTCACCATCAATAACGTCGAGACCGTGATCGGCGGCTCGGGCAACGATTACGTCACTTTCTCCGGCAAGGGCTATATCGACCTTGGCGACGGCATCGACAAGCTGGTGCTGGTGGGCGAGACCACCCAGGTCACTGCCGTCAATGTCGAGACCGTGGTTGCTGCCGGCAGCAAGGACAATGTCACCTTCCAGCTCGACACCACGGTGGCGAACGGCAATTTCGACCTCGGTTCGGGCAATGACGGCCTGATCCTGGCCGATGGCGGCAACAAGCTGACGGTTACTAATATCGAGACCGTCACCGGCGGTTCGGGCAACGATACGGTCTATTTCAACGGCGGCGGCAATGCCGATCTCGGTGGCGGCAACGACACCTTGCAGATCGGCACCAGTGGCGGCAGCTACACCGTTACTGGCACCGAAACCATCCAGGGCAGCAACAACACCGATATCGTCACGCTGGGTGAAACCACCAGCGGCGGCATCCAGATCGATCTCGGTGGCGGCAAGGATGGCCTGGTGCTGGCCGATGGCGGCAACACGGTCACGGCAAGCAATGTCGAATCCGTAACCGGCGGCAAGGGCGGCGACGATGTCACCCTCGGCACCCCGGTCACCGGCGGCAGCGTCGACCTCGGCGCCGGCGATGACAGCCTGACGCTCGCCGATGGCACCAATTCGCTCACGGTCACCAATGTCGAAACGCTGACCGGTGGTTCGGGCAGCGACACCATCACCTATAGCGGCACCGGCAGCATCGATCTTGGTGCCGGTAACGACAAGCTGGTGCTCGGCAATGGCGGCAACACCGTCACCCTTTCCGGCGTCGAAACCCTGGTTGGCGGCACTGGCGGCGATGATGTCACCTTCGCCGACAATCTCGACGGCGAGAGCATCGACCTCGGCGGCGGCAAGGATACGGTGACGCTGGCCGATGGCGGCAACACGCTCACCATTTCCAATGTCGAGAGCCTGACCGGCGGCGCTGGCGCAGATGATGTCACCGTGATCGGCGATGCCGCGCTGGATCTCGGCGATGGCGACGATACGCTCAGCTTCGGCGGCAATGGCGGCCACATCACCGCTGGCAATGTTGAAAGCGTGGTTGGCTCCAATGGCAGCGACGACCTGACCCTGACCGGTGGCAACAACGGCGCTTATGTCGATCTCGGCAGCGGCAATGACAAGCTGCAATTGGGCGGCGAGGGCGGCCCGATCACGGTTGCCAATGTCGAAACCATTACCGGCGGCCTGGGCGACGACGACGTTACCCTGGCGGCGCCGCAGACCAGCGGCAGCATCGACCTCGGCAGCGGCGACGACAGCCTGACGCTGGCCGATGGCGGCAACACGCTGACGGTCAGCAATGTCGAAAGCCTCACCGGCGGTACCGGCGAGGATGTGATCAGCTACAACGGCAACGGCGCCATCGATCTCGGCGACGGCGAGGACACGCTCAAGCTCACCGGCAGCGGCAGCATCGTCACCCTGACCAATGTCGAGAACGTGGTCGGCAGCGCTGGCGACGATACCGTGGTGCTGGTGCCGCCGAGCGTGCCGGGCACCATTGATCTCGGCTCTGGCAACGATACGCTGGTGCTGGCCGATGACGGCAACACGCTCACTGTCGCCAATGTCGAAACCCTGGTGGCCGGCTCGGGCGATGACAATATCACCCTGGCCGATCCGGTTTCCGGCGTCAGCGTCGATCTCGGCGGCGGCGACGACACGCTCAACCTGGCTGATGGCAACAACACCGTCACGGTCAGCAATGTCGAGACCCTGAACGGCGGCAGCGGCAACGATACCGTCACCTTCAATGGCTCCGGTACTGTCGATCTGGGCGACGGCAACGATGCCCTGATGCTTGGCCCCGATGGCGGCACCGTAACGGTGTCGAATGTCGAGAGCATCACCGGTGGTTCGGGCAACGACGATGTCACGCTCACCGAAGCGGTGGATGGCGTCACCATCGACCTCAAGGGCGGCAGCGACAAGCTGACGCTGGCCGATGGCGACAACACGCTGACGGTTGCCAATGTCGAGACCGTGCAGGGTGGCAGCGGCAACGATGCGCTGACCTATAGCGGCACCGGCCGCGTCGATCTCAGCGATGGCGAAGACACGCTGCAGCTTGGTCCGGGCACCAATGTTGTCACGCTGAACAATGTCGAGAACGTGATCGGCGGCTCCGGTGACGATACCGTAGTGCTGGTGCCGCCGAGCGTGCCGGGCACCATCGATCTCGGCGCTGGCAATGACAAGCTGGTGCTGGCTTCCGATGGCAACATGCTGACGGTGGCCAATGTCGAGACCCTGGTGGCCGGCGATGGCGACGACGACATCACGCTGGCCGATGTGGTGCAGGGTGGCAGCTACGACCTTGCAGGCGGCAACGACAAGCTGACCCTGGCCGATGGCGCCAATGACATCACGGTCAGCAATATTGAGAGCGTGCAGGGCGGGGCCGGCGACGACACCGTCACCTATGGCACGGCGCAGAGCCAGGGTTATGCCGATCTCGGCGATGGCAGCGATACGCTGAACCTCGCCGATGGCGGCAACACCATCACGGCGGCGAATATTGAGACCGTCACTGGCGGCTCGGGCGACGATATCCTGACGCTGGACGGCCCGGTGGATGGCGCCAGCGTCGACCTCAAGGGCGGCAACGACAAGCTGTTCCTGGCCGATGGCGGCAACACACTGACGGTTGCCAATGTCGAGAGCGTCACCGGCAACGAAGGCGACGATACCGTTACCTATAGCGGCACCGGCACGCTGGATCTGCGCGGCGGCACTGACACGCTTATTCTCACCGGCGCTGCCAATGCCGTTACGGCGGCGAATATCGAAAGCATCCTGGGTGGCGCGGGCAGCGATGCCGTCACGCTGGCTGGCCCGGTTGATGGCGCCGAAGTCGATCTTGGCGCCGGCAGCGACAGCCTGAAGCTCGCTAATGGCGGCAACAGCCTGACGGTCAGCAATGTCGAGAGCGTCACAGGCGGTTCGGGCGATGATTATGTCACCCTCGGCGCCCCGGTCAGCGGCGGCAGCTTCGATCTGGCGGCGGGCAAGGATACGCTGCAGCTTGCGGACGGCACCAATTCGCTGACCGCCAGCAATATCGAGACCGTGCTGGGCGGTGCCGGCGATGATACCGTCACGCTTGCCGGCACTGGCGGCAATGTCGATCTCGGCGATGGCAGCGACACCGTGGTGTTTGGCACGGCCGGCGCCACCATCACCGCCAATAATGCCGAAGTAGTGCAGGGCTCGTCGGGTTACGACAAGCTGGTGCTGGGCGCCAATGGCAACGACGTCGCGGTCAATAATGTCGAGAGCGTCACCGGCGGTGATGCCGACGATACCGTCACCTATAACGGCACCGGCACCATCGACCTGCGCGGCGGCAACGACACGCTGATCCTGGTCGGTGCGGCGAATGCCGTGACGGCAGCGAATATCGAGAATATCACCGGCGGTAGCGGCAACGATGTCGTCACCCTTCTCCAGGGCTTCACTGGCGGCGATATTGACCTCGGCGGCGGCAATGACAGCCTGACGCTCGCCAATGCCGCCAACAGTCTGACGGTGACCAATGTCGAGAAGCTGACCGGCGGCTCGGGCGATGATTACGTCACGCTCGGCAATCTGGTCAGCAACGGCAACTACGACCTCAATGCCGGCAAGGACACCTTGCAGCTTGCGGACGGCACCAACACGCTGACCGCGACCAATATCGAAACCGTGCTGGGCGGTTCGGGCGATGATACCGTCACGCTCAGCGGCACCGGCGGCAGCGTCGATCTCGGCGATGGCAGCGATACCGTGGTGTTTGGCGCTGCCGGCGCCACCATCACCGCCAGCAATGCCGAGAGCGTGCAGGGTTCGTCCGGCTACGACAAGCTGGTGCTTGGCGATGCCGGCGAGACTGCTACGGTCGCCAATGTCGAGAGTGTCACCGGCGGTTCGGGCGATGACACCATTACCTACAGCGGCACCGGTACGCTGGACCTGCGCGGCGGCAACGACACGCTGATCCTTACCGGCACGGCGAACAGCGTCACGATTGCCAATATCGAGAATATCGTCGGCGGCAGTGGCAACGACACCGTGGCCCTGAGCCAGGGCATCACCGGCGGTGCTATCGATCTCGGTGCCGGCAGCGACAGCCTGAAGCTGGCCGATGCCGCCAACAGCCTCACCGTCACCAATGTCGAGAAGCTGACCGGCGGCTCGGGCGATGATTATGTCACGCTCGGTAACCTGGTCACCAATGGCAGCTACGACCTCAATGCCGGCAAGGACACGCTGCAACTCGCCAACGGCACCAACACGCTGACCACGGCGAATATCGAGACCGTGCTCGGCGGTACGGGCAATGACAGCGTCACCTTCAACGGCTCGGGCCGCGTTGACCTCGGCGCCGGCAGCGACACGCTGACCTTCGGCAACGGCGGCAATGCCATCACGGCGACCAATGTCGAGACGGCCCAGGGCTCCAGCGGCGCCGACAGCCTGACGCTGGGCAGCGCCGGCAGCATCACGGTCAGTGCCATCGAGAGCGTCACCGGCTCCAGCGGCGCCGATACGATCACGGCCACCGGCAGCACCGGCGCCACTCTGCTCGGCGGCGACGGCAACGACATCATCCGCGGTGGCGATGGCAACGACATCATCGATGGCGGCGCCGGCAGCGACTATCTCTATGGCGGTGCGGGCAACGACACCTTCAATAATTCCGTTGATGCGATCTGGACCAGCGGCTGGTCGGCGAAGAATGTTGGCAATGGCAGCGGCATCGCCGGCACCGGCGAGCTGGTCAGCATTACCGGCCAGGTGCGCAGCTACGATGTGATCGATGGCGGCGAGGGCGTCGACACGGTCAATCTCTCCAGCGGCAACGATGCCTTGTTCCTGGACGACAAGTATAGCGAGCCTTCTGGTGTCGGCGCGCGGCTGAAGGATATCGAGATCATCAATGCCGGCGACGGCAACGATATCGTCGACCTGACCAGCGAAACCTACACTATCGGCTCCGTCACCATTGATGGCGGCGCCGGCGACGACGTGCTGTGGGCCAGCGTCGGCAACGATACGCTTTCGGGTGGCGACGGCACCGACAACCTCTGGGGCGGCGCCGGAAACGACCTGCTGGATGGCGGCGCAGGTGCCGACAAGCTGGATGGCGGCACTGGCGACGACACGCTGGTCTACGACGCCGCCGATACGCTGATCGCCGGCGGCACCGGCACCGATACGCTGCGTTCGGCTTCCTCGCTGAACCTGAGCGACAGCAAGATCACCGGCATCGAGGTGGTGGAACTGACCGGCAGCAGCGCCAAGACGGTGACGCTGACCGCCGCCGATATCGTGCGGGTATCCGATACCGATACGCTCACCGTGCGCGGCAATGCCGGCGACAATATCAGCGCCTCGAGCTTCAGTGCGCGCGGCGCCGACGTCACCATCGGCGGCGTCACCTACGCCACCTTCATCAGCAACGGTGCCACGCTCACCATCCAGTATGGCATGAAGCTGAATGGCATGGATGTCACCAATGTCGGCACCGCCACCGACGACACGGTGACGCTGGCCAGCCCGGTGACAGGGCAGAATTTCGATCTTGGCGCCGGTAATGACAAGCTGATCCTGGCGAACGGCACCAACAGCCTGACCGCGGCGAATATCGAGACCGTGATCGGCGGCACCGGCAACGACACTGTCACCTATAGCGGCACCGGAACGATCGATCTCGGCGCCGGCAGTGACAAGCTGGTTCTCGCTGGCGCTGCCAACGCCGTCACGGTCGCCAATGTCGAAACCGTCACCGGCGGCAGCGGCAACGATGCCGTCACGCTCAGCGCGCCGCAGACCAGCGGCAGCATTGATCTGGGTGCCGGCAGCGACAAGCTGACGCTGGCCAATGGCGCTAACACGCTCACCGCCACCAATGTCGAGAGCATCGCGGGTGGCAGCGGCGATGATTATGTCACGCTGGGCAGCACCGTCGCGGGCGGCAGCTTCGACCTGGGTGCTGGCAACGACACGCTGCAGCTTGCCAATGGCACCAATAGCCTGACGGTAACCAATATCGAGACCGTGCTGGGTGGCACGGGCGCAGACAGCGTCACCTTCAATGGCTCGGGCAGTGTCAGCCTCGGCGCTGGCAATGATGCGCTCACCTTCGGCGCCACGGGCGGCTCGATCACAGTCAGCAATGTCGAGACTGTGACCGGCGGCGCCGGCACCGATAAGCTGTTCCTCGGCAGCGGCAACAACACGCTCAGCGTCAACAATGTCGAGAGCGTGAGCGGCAATTCCGGCGATGATGTCGTTACCTATAACGGCACCGGCAGCATCGATCTGGCGGCTGGCAACGACAAGCTGATCCTGACCGGCGCGGCCAATGCCGTGACCGTGGCAAATACTGAAACTATTCAAGGCGGCGCGGGCGACGACGCCGTGACTTTGGCCGCGCCGCAGACCAGCGGCAGTATCGACCTCGGTGCCGGCACTGATAGCCTGACGCTGGCCAATGGCGCCAACACGCTGACCGCAACCAATGTCGAGAAGCTGACCGGCGGCTCGGGCGACGATTATGTCACGCTCGGCAACGTGGTGTCGGGTGTCAGCCATGACCTGGCGGCTGGCAACGACACGCTGCAACTCGCCAACGGCAGCAACAACCTGACCACCGGCAATATCGAAACCGTGCTGGGCGGCACCGGCGCGGATACCCTGGTGTTCAACGGCTCGGGTAGCGTCAATCTTGGCGCCGGCAGCGACACGCTCACCTTCGGCACCGCCGGTGGGTCGATCACGACGAGCAATGTCGAAACCGTCAATGGCGGCGCCGGCAACGACAAGCTGTTCCTCGGCAGCGGCAACAACACGCTCAGCGTCAACAATGTCGAGAGCGTGAGCGGCAATTCCGGCGATGATGTCGTTACCTATAACGGCACCGGCAGCATCGATCTCGCCGCTGGCAACGACAAGCTGATCCTCTACGGCGCGGCCAATGCCGTGACGGTGGCGAATACGGAAACCATCACCGGCGGCACGGGCGACGACGCCGTGACCCTGGCTGCGGTGCAGACCAGCGGCAGCATCGATCTGGGCGCGGGCAGCGACACGCTGACGCTCGCCAACGGCGCCAACACGCTGACGGCGGTGAATGTCGAAAGCGTGCAGGGCGGCAGCGGCAACGATACCCTGACGCTCGGGGCTGGCATCACCGGCAGCTACAATCTCGGCGGCGGCAGCGACAAGCTGGTGCTCTCGGGTGGTACGAATAATGTTACCGCCACCAACATCGAGAGCATCCAGGGTGGTTCGGGTGCCGATACCGTCACGCTGAACGGCGGCGGCAATGTCGATCTCGGCACCGGCACCGATACCTTGGTGCTGGGCAATACCGGTGGCGCGCTCACGGCGGTGAATGTCGAGAATATCATTGGCGGCTCGGGCGATGATGTGGTGACCCTGACTGTCGCCCAGAGCGGCAGCTTCGATCTTGGCGCCGGCAAGGACAAGCTGATCCTGGCCAATGGCAGCAACAACATCACCGCCGCGAATATCGAGACCGTGGTCGGCAGCACTGGCGACGATACGCTGAGCTATGCCGGCACCGGCACCATCGACATGGGCTATGGCAGCGACAAGCTGACTCTGACCAGTGCCTCCACGGTTTCCGTGTCCAACACCGAAACCGTGCTGGGCAGCAGCGGCAACGACAGCGTCACGCTCAGCGGCGTCACCTATTACGGCACCATCGATCTGGGCGCGGGCAGTGACAAGCTGCAGCTTGGCAATGACGGCAACCGCCTGACGATCAGCAATGTCGAGGATCTCGATGGCGGCTCGGGCGAGGATTACATCACGCTGTCCAGCGCCGCCACCGGCATCAGCGTCGACCTTGCTGCCGGCAATGACACCTTGGTCCTGGCCAATGGCGTCAACAGCCTCACCACCACCAATGTGGAGAGCGTGCAGGGCGGCAGCAACAACGACACGCTGACCTTCTTCGGCAACGGCACTGTTCATCTCGGCGCCGGCAACGATGTGCTGACCATCGGCTCGGTGGGCGCCACTGTCACGGCCACTTGCGTCGAGACCATCTATGGCGGCGCCGGCAATGATGTCGTCACGCTGGGCCTGGAGCAGAGCGGCACCATCGACCTCGGCGCCGGCAACGATCAGCTCATCCTGTCCAACGGCACCAATAATCTCACCATCGCCAATGTCGAGACCGTTACCGGCAGCGCCGGCAACGACGTGGTGAATATCGCCGGTACCAGCAATGTCGACCTGAGCTGGGGCTCGGACAAGCTGATCCTGACCGGTGCCAACAATGCCGTGACGGTCGCGAATGCCGAAACCATCCAGGGCGGCAGCGGCAATGATGGTGTCACGCTCAGCGCCGCCATTGCTAACGGCAATATCGATCTTGGTGCCGGTACCGATAGCCTGAAGCTCGCCAATGCCGACAATTCGGCGGTGCTGAGCAACATCGAGAATGTCATTGGCGGCACCGGCAACGACACGATCACGCTCGGCAGCCTAGTCACCAATGCCAGCATTGATCTGGGTGCGGGCAGCGACAAGCTGACGCTCGCCAATGGCGCCAATTCGCTTACGGTTGCCAATGTCGAGCAGCTTGTCGGCGGCACCGGCAACGACAGTGTCACCTTCGCCGGTTCCGGCAGCATCGATCTTGGCGCCGGTAGCGACATCCTGAAGTTCAGCGATAGCGGCGCCACTGTCACGGTCGCCAATGTCGAGACCATCACCGGCGGTTCCGGTGCCGATACTGTCACGCTCGCGGCTGCCGCTTCTGGCCTGCAGCTTGATCTCGGCGCGGGCAGCGACACGCTGCAGCTTGGCAATTTCAGCAACACCGTGGCGGTGAACAATATCGAGCAGGTGATCGGCGGCACTGGCAACGATGTGCTGACGCTCTCCAGCGGCGTCACCGGCGGCAGCTACGATCTCGGCGCCGGCAGTGACCGCATCGTACTCAGCGGCGCCAGCACGATCACGGTCAGCAACACCGAAACCATCACCGGTTCCAGCGGTAACGACGTTGTCACCCTCGGCAGCGGCTTGACCAGCAGCGGCATTGATCTGGGCAGCGGCAGCGACATGCTCAAGCTCGCCAATGCCGACAATACGCTGACCATCTCCAATGTGCAGACCGTTGCCGGCGGCAGCGGCAACGATACGATCACGCTGCTCACCGCCGTGGCGGCCGGCAGCTACGATCTCGGCGCGGGCAGCGACAAACTGACGCTCGGCAACGGCACCAACACGGTGACGGTGAGCAACAGCGAGACGGTGATTGGCAACAGCGGCAACGATAGCGTTACGCTCGGCACCGCGATCACCAATGGCCATATCGACCTCGGCGCGGGCAGCGACAAGCTGCAGCTTGCCAATGGCACCAACAGCCTGATGGTCTACAACACCGAGACCATCCTCGGCGGCACCGGCAATGACAGCGTCACCCTGGCCCAGGGCTTGGCCGGTGGCTTCATCGACCTCGGTGCCGGCAACGATGCGCTGACCTTGTCCTCGTCTGGTACCAACACCATCACCGTGGTGAATGTCGAGACCATCACTGGCGGCAGCGCCAATGACAGCATCACGCTGAACGGCTCGGCCAACCTCAATCTCGCCGGCGGCAGCGACACCGTCACCTTCGGCGTGGCTGGCCTGGCCGCCACACTGAACGGCGTCGAGACCGTGAAGGGCAGCAGCGGCAGTGATACCGTGGTGATGTCTGGCGCCGTGACCGGTGGCAATATTGACCTGCTCGGCGGCACCGACACCCTGACGCTCGCCAATGGCAGCAACACGCTCACCGCCAGCAATGTCGAGACTATCACTGGCGGCACTGGCGCCGACCAGGTGACGCTCGGCGCCGCCATCGCCAACGGCAGCATCGATCTGGGCGCCGGCAGCGACAAGCTGGTGCTGGCCAATGCTTCCAACAGCCTGACCATCAGCAATGTCGAGAATATCGTCGGCGGCAGCGGCAACGACAGTGTGACGCTGAAGCTGTTCGGCGGCAGCGATACCGTGGTGGTCGATCTCGGCAGCGGCACCGACACCCTGGTGGTGCAGGGCACCGGCAATCTCTCGGTCAGCAATGTCGAGACGCTGCGTGGCGGCGATACCGACGATGTGCTGGTGATGAAGAGCCGCATCAATGGCGGCACGGTCGACCTTGCCGGCGGCAACGACAAGCTGGTGCTGGATGGCAGCAGCAACACCGTGACGGTGAACAACGTCGAGACCATCATCGGCTCCAGCGGCTCCGACAATGTCACGCTCGGCACGGTGATGACCAACGGCCTGGTGCAGCTTGGCTATGGCAGCGATACGCTGACGCTGGCCAATGGCAGCAACAAGGTCGAAGTCAGCGGCGTGCAGACCGTGTATGGCGGCACCGGCGCGGATGTCATCACCTCGACTGGTTTTGGCGCCTCGATCACCATGTATGGCGGCGGCGGCAACGACACGCTGACTGGTTGGAAGTATGGCGACCGCCTCTATGGTGGCGATGGCAACGATACGCTGAGTGGCGGCGAAGGCTTCGACCGCCTGTATGGCGAGGCTGGCAACGACATGATGATCGGGGGCACTGGTGGTGCTCGCATGGTCGGCGGCGCCGGCGTCAATACTGCCGTGGGTGGCTCAGGTACCGACTACTTCACCTTCATCTCTGCCGGCAGTGCCGACCGCATGAACGTCACCGGCATGTCCAACAATGATGTCATCGAGCTGGATACAAATCGGTCCAATGACATGACCGGCAATGCATTCACGCTGTCGCAGAACCTCAAATACAATGTGAATATCACGTCGGTCGCTTCGGCCAGTGCATTCAATACGGTCAATTTCGGTCAGGCCGGCTTTGTCTACCGCCAGGATACCGGTGGCTTGTACTACGATGCCGACGGCAAATTCTCCTCGGGTGCAATTCTGATCGGCACCATCACGGGCACCAATGGAAGCCCGTGGCAGTTTGATATCGACAATATCCAGCAGGTCTGATCCGGCGGCTAAATCCCCTGGAAAAGCCGGCGGCGGGCTGCTTTACTAAGCCCCGGAAATCAGGGGATTTGGCGGCGAAATGGATCCCAATTCCAGGGCCTTCATGCAGGCGGTGAATGCGCATCACCGCTATTTGTCCGGTCAGGGCAATGGCAAGCGCCTGATGGTGCGGCATCTCGAATTGTCGCGCCTGTCTTTGACGAATCTCGACCTGCGCGAAGCCATCCTGTCGGGCTGCAATTTCACCGGCTCGCTGCTGCGCGGCAGCCGTTTCGATGGCTGCGACCTGTTTTCCAGCGATTTCAACAATGCCGACCTGCGCGGCTCCAGCTTCCGCAAGACCGACCTGCGGGCGGTGAATTTCATGGATGCCAAGCTAACCGACGCCGACCTGTCGGAAGCCGACCTGCGGCCAGGCCAGATGGTCACCTGGAAGAACGGCGCGCAGCAAACCAGTGAACGCGAGACCAACCTGCTCAACGCCAATCTTGATGGCGCCAATCTGACCCAGGCCGATCTCAGCCAGGCCAATCTGGTGATGACCTCGGCCAAGGAAGCCAATTTCAGCGGCTCGAATCTCTTCGCCGCCAATCTATCGGGCGCTGATCTTTCCGGCGCCAATCTGGCCGGCGCGCGGTTGCGCGAGGCGGTGCTGGTGGGAGCCAACCTGGCCCATGCGCGGCTCACCGGTGCCGATCTCTCCGGCGCCAATCTGCGCAATGTCGATCTTTCCGCCACCGATCTTTCCGGTGCCAACCTGACCAATGCGGCGATGCGCAATTCCGATGCGCCGGTGCCATCCTGGCTGCGGATCAAGCTGGACCTGCATTCACTGTGGATCAATACCAACGGTGCCAAGGGCCAGCGCTTCGATATCAGCGGCAAGACTCTGGCGGGCCTTGATCTCGGCGGGTTCGATCTGCGGGCCGCCCTGTTCCGGGCTGCTGACCTGCACAATATCGTGCTGACCGATTGCGACCTCACCATGGCCGATTTCACCGATTGCGACCTGGTGGAAGCGACGCTGGATGGCTCCAACATGGCCGGCGCCACCTTGCAGCGGGCCAAGCTGTTGCGCGCCAAGCTGCGTGGCGCGCGTTTCGGCGCGCTGCAATTGCTGGACGGGCAGGGGCGCCCAACCGGGCGAAGCTGGAATGCCAATTTGAGCGAAGCGAACTTCTCCGGCGCCGATTTGCGCGGCTGCCAGTTCCGCGGCTCGAAGATGGAAGGCACCAACCTGGCTGGCGCCAACCTGGCGGGCAGCGACCTTGCGACGCCGAAGAATCCTCCCGCTATCGAATAAGTTGTAGCAACTACACGATTTTTTGACAGGGCGGGGCGTTTGGCAGCGCTGCCTCCCAGCAGAAGGTTGTTTCCCCCTGGCGCGCCTGGGCATAGAATTTTAGCCGGGAATGAAAAGCAGAGTCGGCTTCATGGAAAGCTGGCCGCTAGTCGCAGGGGAGGCGCACATGACCCAGGCTTTGGCCCGTATCGGGCTTGGCGGCAAAATCTATTTCATCGTCCTGTTGGCCGGTTTGCTCGGCGCTACCATGACCTATATGGGCGTGGATGCCTTGCGCACCTATAATGCCAAGCTGGCACAGATCGAGCGCGAGAGCCGCCAGGCAGTGATCGCCGAGCAGGTCAACGGCCTGATCAATGCCGTGGTGATGGAATCGCGCGGCGTCTATATGTCGAATACCAATCAAGAAGCGGACCGTTACGGCAAGCTGCTGATTGAAGGCCTAAAGAAGATCGACGTGGCGATGCAGGAATGGCGCTCGTTGCTGCCGGCGCAGCTTGATGCCGACCGCAACGCCGCCTTCACCAGCGTGAAGCAGTTCATCGAATTCCGCACCGAACTGGCGCGGCTTGGCTCGCAGGAGACCCCGGCCAAGGCGCGCGAATTCGGCGACAACGAAGCTAACCGCAGCAATCGCCAGGCGCTGAACCGCGCGGTGCAGCTTCTGGCCAAGGACAATGCGGAAAATATTGGCGAATTGCGGCGCGAACTGGAACGCTACTACGATCATCACATCACGCGGCTGAGTTCTATCGGCATCGGCGGCCTTACGCTGATGCTGCTGGTTTCCTTCCTGATCGCGCGCAGTGGCATCGTCAAGCCGCTGAATGGCCTGTCTGACTCGATGGCGAAGCTGGCACGTGACGAGGAGTCAATGGTGCCTGGCGTTGACCGGGGCGACGAGATCGGCGTGATGGCGCGCAATGTCGAAGTGTTCAAGCGCAACGCCGAGGAGAAGAAGCGGCTGGAAGCGGAGAATGCCGAGCAGGCACGCAACAGCAAGGCCCGGCGCAAGGAGCGGGAGGCGCAGGAGGCGGCGGCAGCGCGCGAGATTGCCGATCTCTGCCAGCGCATCGCCAGCGGCGACTTGTCGATCCAATTGGATGAAAGCGGCAAGGAGGGGTTTCAACTTACCCTGACGCAGCAGCTCAATGGCCTGTCCTCCACCCTGCGCGAGGTGACCGGCGAACTTGCCCATGTGCTCGGCGGCATGGCACAGGGCGATCTCGGGCGCTCCATCGTCACGGAATATCGTGGCGTCTTTGGCGAGTTGCGGCGCAATGTCAATGCCACGGCGGCAAAGCTGCGCGAGGTCGCCGGGCGCCTGAGCGGCACGGCGCAGGCGGTGCAGAGTGCCAGCGCCGAGATTTCCACTGGCAGCCAGGATCTTGCCAGCCGTACCGAGGCACAGGCGGCCAGCATCGAGCAGACCGCAGCCTCGATGCAGGAAATCACCACCACGGTGAAGCTGAATGCCGACAATGCCGCTGCTGCCGACCAGCTCAGCCAGGCAGCCCGCGAAGCCGCCGCCAAGGGCGGCAACGTGGTGCAGGATGCGGTGACGGCGATGAGCGGCATCGAGGAAAGCGCGCGGCGGATTTCCGATATCGTGGCGCTGATCGACGAGATTGCCTTCCAGACCAACCTGTTGGCCTTGAATGCGTCCGTGGAAGCGGCGCGGGCGGGTGAGGCAGGCAAGGGGTTCGCCGTGGTGGCGCAGGAGGTGCGGGCGCTGGCACAGCGTTCCGCCAATGCCTCGAAGGATATCAAGGCGCTGATCAGCACCTCGAATGGCCAGGTGCGCCAGGGTGTCGCGCTGGTCAACCAGGCCGGCGGCACGCTGGTCGATATCGTCGCCTCGATCAAGAAGGTGTCGGATATCGTCGCAGAGATCGCGGCGGCGAGCCGCGAGCAGGCCACCGGACTCGAGCAGGTCAACACGGCGGTAGGCCATATGGACGAGATGACGCAGCGCAATGCCGCCCTGGTAGAGCAGACCACGGCGGCGGCGCAGTCACTTAACAGCCAGGCGCAAGACCTTGCCGGCGTCGTGGCGTTCTTCCGCGTCTGAAGCCTGAATAAAAAGAGCCCCGCCATTGCTGGCGGGGCTTTAGGTGAGAGAGAGGTACTAACGCGAATGCGTTATTCCCCCAGGAAACCGCTTGCGCGGATCTCGATCAGCACTTGGTGTCGTTGAACAGCGATACCGGGCGCTGGGCGCCGTAATTGGCGGAAAGTGAAGTGGAGCGGCCGTTGCGGGAATAGCCGTTGCCGAGCTGCTCCATCTTGGTGGCGCCACGGATGATGGCGTTGAGGAAGCGCTGGTGACCATCGCGGGCGCCGCGCACGGCGATTTCGTTGTTGCGGGCAATCTCGCGCAGTTCTTCCAGCAGATCGGCCAGCACCATGCGCTCCTCGCGCGGTGCGTCCTTCAGCGTGTCGAGATGCTCCATCATCACCTTCTGCTTTTCCTTGAACAGGCTGGAGATGATGCGCTTGCGCTCGCCGAGCGGACCCAGCGCGGCATAGTCATGACGATCGATGGCGGCGATTTCCTCCTGCATCAGGCCCTTGAGCTGGCCGCCGAGTTCGTAAAGTTCCTTCGGGGTCGGCGGGATGGCGCCGGCGCCGGTGTTATCACGTGGCCGGCCCGGTTCGGGCGGCTGGTTGCTGGCGGGGCGCTGCAGGCGCCGCGCCAGTGCCGGCGGCAAACCTTGCCGCTGCTGTTGCTGCAGTTGCGGTTGCATCACTTGGCCTCCTGAAGCTGGAGCATCTGGCGATAGACCATGTCGGCGATGCCGATGCCGCGGCTCTGCGCCATCGACTTGCCGTATTCCTGATTGAGGAAGCTGCGCCAGGTGCCTTCCGCCTGGCCGCCGCCGAAGGGACCGTCGGTCTTGATGCCGGTCGACATGAACTCGAACATCTGGCCGAGGAAGTAGGATTCGAACTCCTGTGCGGTCTTGCGCATTGAGGCTTCGCTCTGCGGGCCAGCGGCCATGAACTTGCCGCCAGCATCGTTGCTCGCGCGCTGGGCGCGGGCCTGTTCGACCGCGTAATTGTTGACGATGGGGGAGGCGACCTGGGCGTTGATCATGGCGGGCCTCACATCACCTGGATTTCGGCTTGCAAGGCGCCAGCAGCCTTGATCGCCTGCAGGATGGTGATCATGTCGCGCGGGCCGACGCCCAGCGCATTAAGGCCATCCACCAGCTCGCGCAGCGACACGCCGCGCTGCATCACTGCCAGGCGGCGATCCACCTGTTCGTCGATCTGGATATCGGTGCGCGGCACCACCACGGTCTGCGCGCCGCCGCCGACCTGGCCCGGCACGGTGGGCGTGCCAGTGCCCGGCACGGCCTGGGTCACGGGATCGAACACCACATTGCCCTGGGCATCGCGCACCGGCTGACCATCCGGGCCGATGCGCGGCACCTGCACGGTGCCGGTGGCGGCGGAGGTGCCGGCAATGCCCGGCACGGCAACACCGCCCGGCGCAAATGGGTTCGGCTGCGATACCTGCGGCGTCTCGGTAACGCGGATGGTGAGCTGGCCCTGGGCGATGGCAACAGTGTCGATACGCACATTCGGGCCCATCACGATGGTGCCGGAGCGTTCGTCGATCACCACGCGGGCAACTTGGTCGGTCTCGACCTGCAACTGTTCGATCTCGGTCATGAAACCGATCAGGTCGGCACGCCAGCGCTGCGGCACGTCGATATGCACCGTGGTCGGGTCCAGCGCGCGAGCGGTCGGTACGCCGGCCAGGGTCGACACCGCCTGGCTGATGCGCCGCGCGGTGGTGAGATCGGGATTCTTCAGCGCCAGGCGCAGCACCGGCAGCGAGGCGAGTTCAAAGCCGACCTCGCGCTCGACGATCGCACCGTTGGCGATGCGGCCGGCGGTGGGCACGCCACGGGTGATCTGGGCGGCGGCGCCCTGGGCCTTGAAGCCGCTGACCGCGACGGCGCCCTGGCCGACGGCATAGACCTCGCCATCAGCGCCGAGTAGCGGCGTCACCATCAGGGTGCCGCCCTGCAGGCTCTTGGCGTCGCCAAGCGTGGAGACGGTGACGTCGATGCGGCTGCCATGGCGGGCGAAGGGGGGGAGCGTGGCGGTGACCATCACCGCGGCGATATTCTTGGTGGTGAAGTTGCCGGCGTCGCGGATGTTGACGCCCAGGCGTTCCAGCATGGCCTGCAGGCTCTGCTTGGTGAAGGGGGCGTTGGTCAGGCTGTCGCCGGTGCCGTCCAGGCCGACCACCAGGCCGTAGCCGATCAGCATGTTTTCGCGGATACCCTCGAAGTCGGCTACGTCCTTGATACGGGAACCGGCCAGGGCGGGGCCCGGCTGTGCCGCCAGGATCGCGCAGGCAGCCACGAGGCTGACCGCCAGTTTGGCGGCCTTGCGGCGGAAGCGGTTGGAAGCAGTGCGGATCATGGTGGTCGCTCTCTCTGGTCGTTTGACCGATCCGCCGGCAATTCTTGCCAACGCCCGGTCTTGGGCAATATGGATGCGAGTATCGTGCCAACGCGGAGTGCATTGATTTTATTGAGAAAATAATGGTTAAGCGGCTGCCGGGCGGCAAAATTTGCCGACTTTACCGGGTGGAATTTCTCGGGCACCATGCGGCGCATGAGCATTAACAAGATCGGCGGCCCCGGCGGCGTTCAGCCCGGCGCACCCAAGCGTGCCGGCGGCACCGGTTCGGCCGGTGGCGCCAGCTTTTCCAGCTACTTAAAAGGCCCGGAAACCGCCACCAGCGGCGTCACCGGGGCGGCCCCGATGGCTGCGCTGGATGCCACCCTGATGCTGCAGGCGGTGGATGCCGATGCCCACAAGCAGGAACGCCGCCGCGCTGCCCGGCGCGGTTCCGGTCTGCTCGACAAGCTGGAGGATATCCAGGAGGGCCTGCTGATGGGCCGCATCCCGCTGGACCGGTTGCAGGGCCTGGCCCAGATGCTGCGCCAGGAGCGCATGATGGTGGCGGACCCGCAATTGGCCGAGCTGATCGGTGAAATTGAACTGCGCTGCGAAGTGGAATTGGCCAAGCTCGGCTACTAGCCCCGCCGCCGGCCTGCCCGCTAGGGCCGCCAGACACAGGGTCAACCCCTGAACTTCACAATTATTTCACGATTTCAATGGGTTCCGAGAGCAATCTCCGTGCTTGCTCCGGCCCCGGTCGATTCATATACTCCCGCCGCCGTTGCCAGCCCCCCAGTATCAAACGAGTCGTGTTTCCGGGGGCGGGGCAGGGTTTTGGAGGTTCTCGCATGGGTATCCAGTTGAAGCCGAATTACCGTCCCACCGAGTCCGAAGCATTTATGAATCCCAAGATGCGGGAGTATTTCCGCCGCAAGCTGCAGGCCTGGAAGGACGACATCCTGCGGGAGTCGAACCAGACGCTGCAGCACTTGCAGGAAGACACCAGCCAGGAACCGGATATCGCCGATCGTGCCTCGGTGGAAACCGACCGCGCACTGGAACTGCGCACCCGCGACCGCCAACGCAAGCTGATCTCCAAGATCGATGCAGCGATGAAGCGGATTGACGACAACACCTATGGCTATTGCGAGGAAACCGGCGAGCCGATTTCGCTGAAGCGCCTCGAAGCCCGCCCGATCGCCACGCTCTCCATCGAGGCGCAGGAACGCCATGAGCGCCGCGAGCGGACGCATCGCGACGATATCTGATCTAATGATCTAATCGCTCGCATCTGCGAGACAATAAAAAAGGCCGGTCATTCTGACCGGCCTTTTTGTTTTCTTCCGTCTTCGGATCAGAAGGGGAAGAGCACGTCGTAGATCTGCTGGCCGTAGCGCGCCTGCTGCACGTTGGTGAGCTGGCCGCGGCCACCATAGGCGATGCGAGCTTCAGCCATCTGGGTGTGGCTCACCGTGTTGGTGGCGGTGATGTCTTCCGGCCGCACGATGCCCTGGATCATCAATTCGCGCACTTCATTGTTGACGCGGATTTCCTGGCGGCCCTGTACCACCAGATTGCCGTTCGGCAGCACCTGGGTGACGAGGCCGGCGACGCGCAGCGTAATCTGTTCCTGGCGCTGCACCTGACCCTGACCGGTGACCGAGGAGGTGGAACCGAGATTGGCCGCCGCCGAAGGATTGATATTCTTGAAAATCTTGTTCAGCGTCGAGGCCGTGCCGGCGCCCGTGGTCACGCCGCCAGCACCATCGGAAGCCGATTCCAGGCCCAGCAGGTTGGTGATGTTGGCTTCTTCGCTGCTCTCGCGTGAGGTGGTGGTGTTGTTCTGCAGCGAGGCGCGTTCCTGGATGTCGATGTTTACCGTCAGGATGTCGCCGACCTTGGCGGCACGGTGATCCTTGAAGAACTGCCGCGAGCCCGGGCGCCACAGCGAGTTGGCGGAGCGCGCTGACACTTCCGGCGACGGCATCGGCAGGCTCACCGGGCGGTAATCCTTCTGCTCGGTGGGATTGTCGATCTTGCTCAGGGCTGGCGGCTTGCCGATCTCGGTCAGGCGGCCGACATCGCAGGCGGCAAGGCTCATGGCAACGCCGGCCAGCATGATGACGCGGGGGGCGATAAGGCGGAAGCTGTTGCTGAAGCGGGTCATGGCTGGGTCTCTCTCTGTGATGCTTTGTTATTATCAGTTGCTGGCGATCAGGCGCGGCGCGGTCACCACCTGCACCACGTTGCTGCCGGTAACCGTCGCCTGGATGGTCTTCTTGCTCTGCAGGTTCATCACCTGGATCACATCGCCGATGGCGCCGCCTTCCAGCGCGCGGCCGGTGGTGGTGATGGTCATGCCGGGGACCTGCGCCACCATGGTGATCAGGCTGTTCTTGGTCACCTGTTCAAGGCGGCCGACATCGTTGCTGCGGATCGGCTGGCCGACATTCAGCGCCCGCTTCGGGGTCATGCCAACCAGATCGTCCATGCGGTCGATATAGGCCGAGGTATAGCGGCCCATCGGCACCTGGCGCCATTCCAGCGCATCGGTGGTGATCACTTCGCCCGGCGCGATGCGGGTACGCAGCACCGGCATGGCTTCCACCGCGTTGGCGCGGCCGGAAATGCGCAGGAATTCGCTGGTGCCGCTGGCCGCCACCGTGCCGGTAAAGCGGCCGGAGCGGTCGTCGTAGGTGAAGCTGTCGATGCGCCATTCGGCGCTGGCCGGCATGGTCAGGCCGTTGTCGTTGCCGTGGAAAGCCACTTCCACCGGGCGACCGCCATTGCGCTGCTGGATCATGTTCACCACGCGGCGGGCCACTTCGCGCTCCGAAACGTAGCGCGTCGCGGCAGCCTTCGCGGCGGCAACCGGCGCAGCCGAAGCAATCTGCTGCTGCGCGTGTGCCTGCTGGCTGAGCGCCACGCCGATGGCGAAGGCGCCGGCGGCGGCGATGAGAAGAAGAGCGGTGCGGGCCATGGCGGGTCTCCTGGTCTGGCTCTGGATCAGCGCAGGCGGGTGGTGGTCTGCAGCATTTCGTCGGAGGTGGTGATCACCTTCGAGTTCATGTCGTAGGCACGCTGGGCAGTGATCAGGTTGGTGATTTCCTGCACCGGGTTGACGTTCGAGGTTTCCAGGTAGCCCTGGCGCAGTGTGCCGAGGCCCTGGGTGTTCGGGTTGCCGACCTGCGGCTGGCCCGAGGCCGGGGTTTCGAGGAACAGGTTGTCGCCCACCGCTTCCAGGCCAGCTTCGTTGACGAAGTTGGCGAGCTGGATCTGGCCGAGCTGCTGCGGCGCGGTCTGGCCGGTGATGCGGGCCTCGACGATGCCAGTGTTGTCGACGCTCACCGCCAGCGTGCCCTGCGGCACGGTGATGTTCGGGTTGATCAGGTAGCCATCGGCGGTCACCACCTGGCCCTGCGCATTGACCTGGAAGGAGCCGGCGCGGGTATAGGCGGTTTCGCCCGATGGCAGGGTGATCTGGAAGAAGCCCTTGCCGTTGATGGCGATGTCGTAGGGATTGCCGGTCGAGGTCAGGTTGCCCTGCTCGTGGATACGGTAGACACCGGCGGCGCGCACACCGACACCGATCTGGATGCCCGAGGGCACGATGGTATTGGCGTCCGACGACGTGGCGCCGGGGCGGCGCTGGTTCTGATAGAGCAGATCCTGGAACTCCGCGCGCTGGCGCTTGAAGCCCGTGGTGTTCATGTTGGCAATGTTGTTCGAGATGACTTCAACATTGAGCTGCTGGGCCATCATGCCGGTGGCGCCGGTGCTGAGCGAACGCATGGCTCTCTCCTCTTCCTTAAATTCCGTTAGCCGGTAACGCGGCCAAGCCGCTCGACCGCGCGGCGCATGCGGTCATGCTCGCCGTCGATCAGGTTCTGGGTGTTCTGGTAGTAGCGCAGCAGGTCGATCATGTTGGTCATCTCGATGATCGGCTCTATATTCGAGCCTTCCAGCATGCCCTGCGCGATGGTGGAGGAGGCGGGTGCCACCTCCGGCTCAAGGTCGGTGGCGAACATGCCCTGTGCGGTCTTGCGCAGGCCCTGCTCGTTCTCGAAGGTCACCAGGTCAATCTTGCCGAGCTGATTGGGGCCCACGGTGATGGTGCCATCGGCGGCAATGGCCGGCGGGTTGTTTTCATTCGGCGGGAACACGATCTCGCGGCCGCGGTTGTCGAGCACCGGATGGCCGCCGGCGGTGACCAGGCGGCGGTCTTCATCGAGGCGGAGATGGCCGTCGCGGGTGTAGCGGCGGCCCTGCGGGGTGTCGATGCTGAGATAGCCCGGGCCGGTGATGGCGAGGTCGAAGGGGTTGCCGGTGTTGTTCAGCTTGCCGGTGGCGAAATTGCGCAGCACGCCGGTATCGGTGACGAAGCTGAAGCGGTTCTGGCGGGTATCCAGGTTGGTATTGCCACGGCTCAGGTATTCCTCGAACATCACCCGCTCGCCCTTGTAGGCGTTGGAATTCATGTTCGCCAGGTTGTTGGCGAGCACGTCCATCTGCCGCCGCATGGCGGACATCTTGGAAAGGGCGATGTAGCTCGTATTCTCCATGACGGGGCTCGCTTCATCCTGGGGTCGGCTCGGGGCCGGGGTCGCAAAAGGAATTGCAGGCTCCGTGCCAACTGGCTAAAATATTGAATAATAAAGAAAAAACTTCGGAAAACGGGGCCGGAGGCAAAAACCGCCGGGCGGCTGAAACGGCCTACCCGGCAAAATCTGCCCAGTGATGACGGTTCGTTAACACTTGCGGCGTATCCATGCGGTGATTGGTAGAGAAGGTCTGCAATGGCTGACGAAACTGAAGGTGAAGGCGGCGAGGGCGGCGAAGCCGGGGGCAAAAAGAAGCTCTCTGGCAAGCGTATGATCGTGTTCGTGGTGGTGCCGCTGCTGCTGGTGCTGCTGCTGGGCGGTGGCGCGGCGGCTTACTTCCTCGGCGTGTTCGGTGGTGCCAAGAAGGAAGAAGAGGCCAAGCCGGAGCCGCCGAAAGTGACGGTTTTCCACGATTTGCCTGACATTCTGGTCAACCTGAATGCCACCGGCCGGCAGGCCAGCTATCTGAAGCTGAAGGTGGCGCTGGAACACCAGGAACCGCTGTCGACGCCGAAGCTGAACGAGCTGATGCCGCGCGTGATCGACAATTTCCAGGTCTACCTGCGCGAATTGCGCCCGGATGACCTGGTCGGTTCCGCCGGCCTCTACCGGCTGAAGGAAGAGTTGCTGGTTCGCGTCAACCAGGCGGTGGCGCCGATCAAGATCAATGATGTGCTGTTCAAGGAAATGCTGATCCAGTAGCGGCGCTGCTGAATCGGAGTGACAGGAACGGATCATGGCGGATACAGGCGAAGATGGCGGTGGATGGGCGGGCGGCGCTGGCGGCGGCGATGCCGGCGGCGGTTCCACGCGCATCCTGAATCAGGATGAAATCGATAGCCTGCTTGGCTTCGATGCATCCGTAGAAGACGATTCCGATAAAGCCGGCATCCGCGCGATCATCAATTCCGCGCTGGTTTCCTATGAACGCCTGCCGATGCTCGAGGTGGTGTTCGACCGCCTCGTGCGCCTGATGACCACGTCTTTGCGCAACTTCACGTCCGATAACGTCGAAGTCTCGCTCGATAACATCACCTCGATCCGCTTCGGCGACTACCTGAACTCGATCCCGCTGCCCGCCATCCTGTCCGTGTTCCGCGCGGTGGAGTGGGATAACTACGGCCTGCTCACCGTCGACTCGTCGCTGATCTACTCCATCGTCGACGTGCTGCTCGGTGGCCGCCGCGGCACGGCGGCAATGCGTATTGAAGGCCGCCCCTACACCACGATCGAGCGCAACCTGGTCGAGCGCATGGTCAACGTGGTGCTCGACGACATGCGCGCCGCCTTCGAGCCGCTGGCGCCGGTCAACTTCTCCTACGACCGCATCGAGACCAATCCGCGTTTCGCCACCATCGCGCGTCCTGCCAATGCCGCCATTCTCGCCCGCCTGCGCGTCGACATGGAAGATCGCGGCGGTCGCCTGGAACTGCTGCTGCCCTACGCCACCCTGGAACCGGTGCGCGAACTGCTGCTGCAGATGTTCATGGGCGAAAAGTTCGGCCGTGACTCGATCTGGGAAAACCACTTGGCGACGGAACTCTGGTCGACTGACGTGGAAATTGAAGCGGTTCTCGATGAACAGGTGATGACGCTGGGCCAGGTGATGAATCTGGAAGTCGGCAAGACCATCATGTTCAATGCCGCGCCGGAATCGATTATCATGATGCGCTGCGGCGGCGTGCCGATGGTTGAAGGCCGCATGGGCCGCATGGGCAACAATATCGCCATCAAGGTGGATCGCGCGCTGAAGCGTCCGCCGGTGATCGTGGAGGGCATCTGATGAACCTGATGCTGGCCGTTGAGATTGTCGTCGTGGTGCTGCTGATCGGCACGTTCGGCATGTGCCTGGTGTTGAATCGCCGGCTGGGCAATCTGCGCGCCAACCAGGATGAGATGCGTCGCCTGATCGGTGAATTCGACAAGGCGCTGAACCGCGCGCGCCAGGGTGTCGCCGAGTTGAAATCCGCCTCCGCCGCTGCCGATGGCGCGCATGAAGAGCGGATGAAGCAGGCCAAGACGATCCGCGAGGAGCTTGGCTTCATGATCGAGACCGCCGACCGCCTGGCCGATCGCCTGGCCGGCGAAGCCGCCGGCAACCGCCAGTCCAAGGCCGAACAGACCCCGACGCCGGAAAGGCCGCAGCCGCCGGCCCGCGCTGCCAATGTCGCCGCCGCCGCCGTGGCCGCTGCCGCTGCTGCCGGCGCGCAATTCCCGGCCCGCCGCCCGGCGCCGCCGGCACCGGCCAGTGCCACCAATGGCGCCGCCAATTTCAAGGTTGAACCGCGCTCGGAAGCCGAACGTGAATTGTTGCTGGCACTGAGGCAGGCGCGCTGATCATGGCTGATCGTTTCGAGGACAATCCGCGTCGTCATCGCCAGGGTATTCCGCCGGCCGCTGCCGCTGCCTATGCCGCCGTTGGCCGCTCGGCACCGAAGCCCGCGCCCGCGGTGGCGCTCGCCGCGCCGGTTCAGAATAGCAGTGTTCGCCCGGTATCCCGCGCGCTGACCAGCCGGGTGCGGCTGTTGCCGCTCACCATTCTCGCCGTCGCGCTGCTGCTCGGCCTCAAGGTCGGCTCGCTGTGGCAGGGCAGGGATGCCCTGTTCGTCCCGGCGGCTGTCGCCCAAGCGCAGCAGCAGGCACCGGCGCAAGGTCAGGCCCAAGGTCAGACTCAGGGTCAGGCCCAGGGCCAGGGACAGCAGCGTCCCGCCGGCGGCGCCGCTGCCGCACCGGCTGGCGGTGCTGCGGCACAGAATTCCGGCGTGGCTTCGCTGGCCGACCGCGACCCCACCACCTTCACCCGCGCCGAGATCGAACTGCTGGGCAACCTGGCGCAGCGCCGCGAACAGCTAGAGCAGCGTTCGCGTGAGCTGGATCTGCGCGAAAGCCTGCTGGCGGCGGCCGAGAAGCGGATCGACGAACGCATCGCCGAGCTGAAGAAGCTGGAAGCCAGCATCAAGCAGGCGGTGCAGAGCACCGACAAGCAGGAAGACGAGAACCTGCGTGGTCTGGTGAAGATCTACGAGACCATGAAGCCGGAAGAGGCGGCGCGCATCTTTGCCGAGCTTGACGCCAATGTGCTGCTCAATGTCATCGAGCGCATGAAGGAGGCCAAGGTGGCCGCCGTCATGGCCAAGATGGAGCCGGCAATGGCGCAGAGCCTGACCGTGCGCATGGCTACCCGGAAGCAACTGCCGGCCAATCTGCGGGCCGCGGCCAACGACCAGCCGGCAGCCGGCCAGGCTCGCCCGGCCCAGGCCCCGGCGGCCCAGGCTCCGGCAGCGAATCCGGCACAACGTCCGGGTGGTTGAGCCAGTGAGCCGGGTTCCCCGGTCGGCCCCGCGTTTCAACCCCGGTTGTTAACCTTTTCTTAGGACCCGGGCGACTATCCTGGTTGTAGCATTTACCGTCCGTGGTAATATTGTTGCCGGCACGCGGCGCCCCAGAATGGTGGGTGCGGCAGGCAACGCGGACACAGGACCTTCGGACACCGCAGGAGGCGGGCTGAAATGGTTACCTCGATTGATATCCCCTCATCATCCAGCACCGGCATGTCGCCGTTCGTGCTGTATCGCCGTCTGCAGCAGACGGCAGAGCAGAATGCCGGCTCGGCCAAGCAATCCTCCACCCAGGATGCGCTGGCCAAGCAGCTGATGGATATCAAGAACACCCAGATCCGCATCCGCAATGTGCAGATCAAGGCCGACAACGCATTGGCGGTTTCCGATGCCGCCTATGTGCAGAACCGGATGAACAGCGCCACCACGGTGAATGAGCTGGTCAATGATGACCGTGTGCTGCGGGTGTTGGCCCGTGCCTTTGGCGTTACCGATCTCTATAGCTTCAACAAGCAGCGCCTCAAGGATGTGCTGCTGAGCGATCTGAACGATCCGAATTCGGTGGCACGCCGTGGCACCACCAAGGAACTGGAGCTGGCGCGCAAGTTCGATCTCGGCGCCACCGGCGCGCTCGCGGATACCAACGGCAATGCCATCACCATCGATGTCAACGGCAAGGTGCGCAACGATGGCACCGGCTCGCCGCTTGAGCCCGGCCTCGCCAAGATCAAGAATCTGGTGATCAACAATTCCGGCCAGGTGGCGCTGAACACCGATGGCAGCGTGCTGACCAGCGGCAACCTGCCCAATGCCGTTGCCAACGCCTATACCAAGGCCGTGACCAAGACGCCGGAAAAGGAACTGACCCTGCCGGCCAATAACACCAGCAAGGTTTATGAATTCGACAGCCCGGAATTCCAGCGTTTCCGTGGCCGCGCCGATATCCAGCGCGAGGAAGAGTATTTCAAGGCCAATGTGAAGAACCTGAAGTCGGTGGATGATTTCTTCGCCGACAAGCGCATCATGCGCTTCGTGCTCTCGGCCTATGACCTGGAAAGCGAACTGACCAATACCGGCAAGATCCGCAAGATCCTGGAAAGCGATCTGTCCGATGTCGACTCGCTGGCCAATCGTTTCCAGGACCCGCGCTTCAAGCAATTGGCGCAGGACCTGAATTTCTTCGGTGCCAAGGTGAGCAAGCTCACCTCGCAATCGACGGTGGACAACATCGTCACCAAGTATGAGCGCGTCAAGTACGAGCAGTCGCTGGACGAGCAGGCGCCCGGTGTGCGGGCCGCCATCGAGTTCAAGCGCCGCGCCAAGGATGTGACGCAGACTGTGCAGTTGCTCGGCGATTCCGTGCTGCGCGAAGTGGTGACGGTGGCCAACAACATCCCGAAGCAGATTGCCGTGCAGGAAGTTGATGCCCAGGTCACGGCACTGGAGCGCAAGGTCGACGTGAAGAAGTTAAAGGACGCCACCGAGGTCGACAAAATGGTGATCCGCTACCTGAACAACAAGGCGGCGGAAACCTCGGGCAACAAGGGCAGCTACCTGCTGAACCTGTTCGGCTAGCCCGTCGTCTTGACCACGCGCAACGCGATTCTGAGCCAACCCATCCTGGTGATTGATGACCACCGCCCGATGTTGCGGCTGGTGGCGGCCCAGCTCGAGGGCCTCGGGTTCCAGGATGTGGAAACCGAGCAGGATCCGGCGGCGGCGCTGGCGCGGCTCAAGCGGCGGCGCTATGGGGTGATCCTTTCGGATTGGAACATGGCACCGATCAGCGGCCTGAACCTGCTGCGCAGCGTGCGCGCCGACCCCACCAATGCCGCGACGCCTTTCATCCTGGTAACCGCAGAAGTGGCGCCGGAAAACGTGCTGGCGGCCAAGGCGGCGGGGGTTTCCGGCTATATCGCCAAACCGTTCGATGCGGCCCAGCTCAAGGCCAAGCTGCAGGCTGTGCTCGGGGCCTTCTGAACCTTCTCTTAACCCCTGCGTAATAGCCTGGAATCCATGGTACATTGGGGCGAATCGGACCTCGCCGGAGCCAAGGCGGGGCGCTAACCCATGAGCGAGTGGCGGCGGAACGTGGCAGGGCACGGAGCAGCGAAGCAGAAACCGGCAGGGGCGCCATGGCGCTCGCGGCCGCTGCTGCTTGCCCTGCTGGTGTCGCCCTGGCTGGCTGGCGCATTGCTGCCCCAAACATATGCTCAGGTGCCACAGGGCAACACGCCGCCGATTGGTGCGCCGCCCGGCCCGGCGCAAGCACCAGGCTCATCTCCCGCGCCGGTTGGCACGCCACAGCGTCTGCCCCAGGCAGCACAGCCTGCAGCACAGCCGGCCGCGCAGCCGCCAGCCCAGGCTCCCGCCCAGCCGCAAGCCGCTCAGCCCCAAGCCGCTCAGGCGCAACAGGCTGGCGCGGTGCGCCTGCGCAGCGGCGAGCACCCTGACTATACCCGCCTGGTATTCGACTTCCCGCAGCGCACGGAATACAGCCTGGAGCGCGAAGGCGGCGCCACCACGCTGCGTTTCCAGTCGCCTGCCGCGATTGATCTGGGCGCACTCGCCCGTCGCCCGCCGCGCTTTGTCTCCGGCCTGTCCACGGCTGCGGAGAATGGCGGCAGCGTGGTGCGCTTCACCACCCCCGATACTTCCGGCGTGAAGCATTGGCGCGATGGCGGCAAGGTGGTGGTGGATATCGCCGCCCCGTCGCAGGCTGCGCAAGCTGCGCCCCAGGCCCCGGCGCCCCAGGCTGCCGCGCCGCGACCGCAGCAGGCGCCTGCTGCTGCGCCGGCCGCGCCAGCGCCAGTACCGGCAGCGCCGGCACAACAGCCGCCGCGCCAAGCTGCCCAGCAACAAGCGCCTGCCCAGCAGCAACCGCCCGCGCCACAGCAGGCGCAGCGTGCCCCGGCTGCTCCCCCGGCCCAAGCACCCGCCCCGGCACCGGCTCAAGCGCAGGCACCTGCCGCGCCTGCGCAAAATCCTGCCGCCATGCCGGCGCCGGTGGCCCCCACCATGCCTTTCGCGCAGCAGGCGCCGCAGCTTCCCGCTTCAGCCGGCGTGCCGGCTGCTTCGCCGGTGCTGCCGGTCGGTGTTGCCGATAGCGCCAGCCTGATGCCGCCGCGCCCGACGGGGCCGCTGAGCGGCGATCCGCTGGTGCCGGTGGTGGATTCCAGCCGCACCGGGCCGCTGCTGATCTTCCCGTTCACCCGTGCCGCCGCCGCTGCCGCCTTCATGCGCAATGGCTATCTCTGGCTGGTCTTCGACCGGGCTTCGGTGGTCGACCTGCGGCCGATCACCACGCGCGACTGGAACGGCCAGATCAGCGATATCGAGCAATTGCCGATCCCGAACATGACCGTGCTGCGCCTTGCCGTGCCGGCTGGCACCACCACGGCCTTCGCGCGGCGCAATGCCGGCTGGTCCATCGCGCTCAACACCGTGCAGCCGGACCAGGTGCGCAGCGATGCCGAGGGCGAGCAGGGGCAGGCGCAGCCCCAGGCGCCGACGCCGGGCAATAGCGGCCGGCCGCCGCCGATTGATGTGCGCCGCCTGCTCGATACCGATACCGGCGCGCGGTTGTTCTTCGCCGCCAATGATCCATCGCCGCCGCTGATCGTGCCCGATCCCGACGTTGGCGACAGCATCACCGTGGTGCCGTTTGCCGGCGCCAATGGCGGCGTGCCGGAGCGGCGCGAATTCGTCGAAGCCACCGTGCTGCCGAGTTTCCAGGGCCTGGCGCTGGAGAAGAAGGCCGAGGCGCTGGAAGTGCGGCGCTATCCGCGCGGCATCGAACTGGCGTCGTCCAATGGCTTGTCGCTGTCCGCGCCGCGCGGTGCCGATCCGCGCCGCGCCAACAGCGAGATCTTCGACTACACCGAATGGCGCAAGGCGGATGGCAAGACCATCCTCGAGCAGAAGCAGAATATGCAATACCGCGTCTCCATGGCCTCGCCGGCGCAGCGCCCGGCGGCGCGCATGCAACTGGCGCAGTTCTACTTCGCCAATGATCTGCATGCCGAGGCGCTCGGCGTGCTGGCCAAGGCGCGGCAGGATAATCCCGAGCTTGAGCGCGACAAGCGTTTCCGCGCCATGCGAGGCGTGTCCAATCTCAAGATGGGCCGCATCAACGAGGCCGCCAACGACATCGATTCCCGCGTCTTCGACGACGATCCGGACATGCTGGCCTATCGCGGCCTGCTGGCGGCGCAGCGCGATGACTGGCCCTCGGCGCGCAAGGCGTTCAGCCAGGCCGGTGCGGCGGTGTCCCGCTTCCCGCCCGATATCCGCGCGCCTTTGCGGCTGGCGATGGCGCGTGCCTGGCTTTCGGGCGGCGACCTGTCCGGCGCCGAAGCGGAAGTGAAGGCCCTGGAAAACGACACGCTGAACCGCGGCCAGCAGGCCGAGGCTTCCTATGTGCGCGGCCTCCTGGCGCAGGCGCAGAACAAGCCGGAAGATGCCATCCGGCAATTCGATTACGCGATCGCCAGCGGCGACCGCAAGGCGCGTGCTTATGCCGATTATGCCAAGATCGAATTCCTGCTGGCGCGCAAGCAGCTCAACACGCAGGAGGCCATCGACCGCCTGGATGGCCTGCGCTTCGCCTGGCGCGGCGATCCGTATGAATTCAACCTGCTGCGGCGCTTAGGGGAATTGCAGTTCGCCAGCGGCGATCTGCGTGCCGGCATCGGCACCTTCCGCCAGTTGGTGAAATACTTCCCGAAATCGGCTGACATCCCGCTGCTCACCAAGCAGATGAGCGATGAATTCGCCCGCCTGTTCCTCGATGGCGGCGCGCAATCGATGCCGCCGCTCGCGGCCCTGGCGCTGTATTACGATTACCGCGAACTCACCCCGGCTGGCCCGGAAGGCGACGAGATCATCGGCAAGCTGGCCGACCGCCTGGTCGGCGTCGACCTGCTGAACCGCGCCGCCGAATTGCTCGAACACCAGATTCAATACCGCCTGCGCGGCGAGGACCGCGCCCGCGCCGGCGCCCGCCTTGGTGTGGTCAACCTGCTCGACCGCAAGCCCGATGCAGCCTTGAAAGCCTTGCAGGGCACCGATGGTCCGAATCTGCCGGCCACGCTGGTGCAGGAGCGCCGCCTGCTGCAGGTGCGCGCCCTGGCCGATCTCGACCGTTTCTCCGAAGCCCTCAACCTGCTCGGCAACGACCAGAGCCAGGAAGCGCGCGGCCTGCGCGCCGATATCCACTGGCGGGCCAAGGATTGGGTCGCCGCCGCCCGCGTGCTGAACCAGAATCTCGGCAGCCGCTACAGCGATCCGGCGCCGCTGGCGCCCGAGGAGCGCAAGCAGGTGCTGCAGCTCGGCGTCGCGCTGTCGCTCACCAACGACATCGCCGGCCTCGAAGACCTGCGCAAGAAATACCAGGACAAGCTCGCCGGCACGCCGGACGCCGAAAGCTTCAACGTCATCGCCTCAACGATTGCACGCGGCAGCGGCGACCCGCGCGAACTCGCCGCCGCCATCGCCCAGATCGGCCAATACGAAGCCTTCATGAGCCGCTACCGTGAACGCGTGGCGAGGGGCGGGATCACGGCGATTAATTAGAGAGTGGTGAGCAAAAAAGTGGAAATGGAATAATTTGCAAAGAAAAGAACTATGCAGCCAAGAGTGGGATTGCCATCAGGCTTAGGACTAGATGTTATCGCACTAGCAGCACCACAAGCATTTCCGGGCGTCCCGATCTGGTTGTGGCAAGTTTTGTTTCTTATTGGGTTGTTTTTGATCCTTTGGAGCATAGGACAATGGGCTGTAGTTTCATTTCATTGGGATGCTTTTTTTTCACCAAGCACAAGACTGCCAATTAAAGAGCTTTACATTCTCGCTCAAAAAAGTGGTTGGGACTTTAGCCCAAAGAGTATTGAGCTTCTGGATTTATGTGAAGGCATTCGGCAGGCCGCAGCCGACGGCATAATTCCCACTTGGGGGCGACAAGACAAAAACAAAGTGTTTCCCGAAATGTCACGGCAACTTCCGTTGATCGCCATTCCGAAAGAACATTGGATCGACTACGAACTTGATCCGTTATCAGTTGAGTACTCTAAGGAAAATTTTAATGTCATTATCCTAAACCCATACACACGAACTACGTCGCACAGAGATATTCATGTTGGTGCGAGAGCGGCAAAGCTTTGGCTAAGAAGAGGCGCAAATCAGTTCAAGGGGCTGAATGCAGCGCGAGATCGGTCGAAGTGATTAGTTCTCTCCTCGCCGTAGGTAGTTTGATAAAGATCGAATAATTAACTTATAGGGACTGCCCCCCCGTTCCCACCCGAAACACTCCCGGAACATTTGCCCTGGACAGGTGTTGTCTTGAAGCGGTAAAAACTGCGGTCCGGCTGCGGGCTGCCCATTGGGGCTGCCGGCAGCGGAAAAAGCGTTGCCGTTCCGGCAGTTGCGTCCTCTCGGCTTGAGTGCCGGGGCAGGGCGGAACCGGCCCGGCCGGCACCCGCAGGTGCAGCTATCGGGATTTTGGGATCAGGGGAAGCGTATGACCACCTCCGCCAGCGATATCCGCCAGGCCTTCCTGGATTATTTCGGCAAGAACGGCCATGCGGTGGTGGAATCCTCGCCGCTGGTGCCGCGCAACGACCCGACCCTGATGTTCACCAATGCCGGCATGGTGCAGTTCAAGAATGTGTTCACCGGCCAGGAGAAGCGCCCCTATACCCGCGCCGCGACCTCGCAGAAATGCGTGCGCGCCGGCGGCAAGCATAACGACCTCGACAATGTCGGCTACACCGCCCGTCACCACACCTTCTTTGAAATGCTCGGCAACTTCTCCTTCGGCGACTATTTCAAGGAAGAGGCCATCCCGCTGGCTTGGAACCTGATCACCAAGGAATACGGCCTGCCCAAGGACAAGCTGTGGGTGACCGTCTATCACGACGACGATCAGGCGTTCGATCTGTGGAAGAAGGTGGCCGGCCTGCCCGATGAGCGCATCGTGCGCATCGCCACGTCGGACAATTTCTGGGCCATGGGCGATACCGGCCCCTGCGGTCCGTGTTCCGAGATTTTCTACGACCACGGCGACAAGATCTGGGGTGGCCCGCCGGGTTCGCCGGAAGCCGATGGCGACCGCTATATCGAGATCTGGAATCTCGTTTTCATGCAGTTCGAGCAGGTGACCAAGGAGCAGCGCGTCTCGCTGCCCAAGCCCAGCATCGATACCGGCATGGGGCTTGAGCGCATCACCGCCGTGATGCAGGGCAAGCACGACAATTACGACATCGACCTGATGCGGGCGCTGATCGAGGCCTCGGCCGAATTCTCCAAGGCCAGCGCCGATGGCGAGCACAAGGTGAGCCACCGCGTCATCGCCGACCATCTGCGTTCCTCCTGCTTCCTGATCGCCGATGGCGTGCTGCCCTCCAATGAGGGTCGTGGCTATGTGCTGCGCCGCATCATGCGCCGCGCCATGCGCCATGCGCAGTTGATGGGCTGCAAGGAGCCGTTGATGCACCGCCTGGTGCCGGCTTTGGTCGGCGAGATGGGCCGCGCCTATCCGGAATTGGGCCGCGCCGAGGCGCTGATTTCCGAGACGCTGAAACTGGAAGAGACCCGCTTCAAGCAGACGCTGGACCGTGGCCTCAAGCTGCTGGACGAAGCCAGCGCCGGCATGAGCAAGGGCGACATGCTGCCCGGCGAAGTCGCCTTCAAGCTCTACGATACCTATGGTTTCCCGCTCGACCTGACCCAGGATGCGCTGCGCCCGCGCGGCATCAACGTCAACCTCGATGGCTTCCAGGCCGCGATGGCGGCGCAGAAGGCCGAGGCGCGCAAGGCCTGGGCCGGCTCGGGCGAAGCCGCCACCGAAAAGGTGTGGTTCGAGATCAAGGAAGAGCAGGGCGCCACCGAATTCCTCGGCTACGACACCCAGGCCGCCGAAGGCCGCATCGATGCCATCGTGGTGGATGGCAAGCCGGTGACCGAGGCCAAGGCCGGGACCGAGGTTGCCATCGTGCTGAACCAGACGCCGTTCTATGGCGAGTCCGGCGGCCAGATGGGCGATAGTGGCGTGATCGTCACCGCCTCGGGCGCCAAGGTCGAGGTGTCGGATACGCAGAAGAAGCTTGGTGCGCTGCATGCCCATATCGGCAAGGTGGTGGAAGGCAGTGTGAAGCTTGGCGACATGAGCATCCTGACCGTGGATGCGACGCGCCGCGCGGCGATTGCCTCGAACCATTCGGCGACGCATCTGCTGCATGCCGCTTTGCGCCGTCGCCTCGGCGATCACGTGACGCAGAAGGGCTCTCTGGTATCGCCGGATCGCTTCCGCTTCGATATCAGCCATCCCAAGGCGCTGTCGGCTGCCGAGGCCGCCGATGTGGAAGCCGAGGTCAATGCCATGATCCGGCAGAATGATGCCGTCACCACCCGCCTGATGACCCCGGACGAGGCGATTGCCGCCGGCGCCATGGCTTTGTTCGGCGAGAAGTATGGCGACGAGGTGCGCGTGCTCTCCATGGGCAAGCAGGCGGATGGCAAGGATTACTCGGTTGAGCTTTGCGGCGGCACGCATGTGAAGCGCACCGGCGATATCGCGCTGTTCAAGATCATCAACGAAGGCGCGGTGGCGGCCGGCGTGCGGCGCATCGAGGCGCTGACCGGCGAAGCGGCGCGGGCCTATTTCGCCGAGCAGGAAGAAACGCTGCGCGCCGCTGCCGATGCGCTGAAGGCCCAGCCTAAGGAAGTGCCGCAGCGCCTGGTGGCCTTGCTTGAGGAGCGCCGCAAGCTCGAGCGCGAGCTTTCCGAACTGCGCCGCCAGCTTACCACCGGCACCGTGGCTGCCGCTTCCGCCGTGCGCGATATCGGCGGCATCAAGTTTGCGGCCCAGAGCCTGAAGGGCATTCCGGCCAAGGACCTGCGCGCCATGGCCGATGCCAAGAAGAAGGAAATCGGCTCCGGCGTGGTGGTGCTCACCTCCGAAGTGGATGGCAAGATTGCCGCCGTGGTCAGCGTTACCGATGATCTCACCGGGCGCTATTCGGCGGCGAATCTCATCAAGGTGCTGACGCCGGCCATCGGCGGCCAGGGCGGCGGCGGCCGGCCGGATTTCGCTCAAGGCGGCGGTGCCGATCCCAGCGGCGCTGAGAAGGCCTTCGAGGCCGTAGCCAGCGCGCTCAGTGCTTAGCGAATTGGGGTGCATAACGTGATGGGTGCGTAACGCCATGACGGCGCTGACCTGGCGTCGGCGCTGTTTCGATCTTCTGGCCGATGGCCGGGAGATGCCCTCGGCTGGGCATCGCATTATTTCCACGCTCATCCTGGTGGCGGTGCTGGCTTGCGCCATCGCCATCCTGCTGGTGACGATGCCGGAAATGGATGCGCGCGCCATTGCGCTGCTGGATCGTGCCCGCGAAGCCACCGACCTGCTGTTCACCATCGAATATCTGCTGCGCATCTGGGTGGCGCCGGAATATGCCGGCGAGCTGCGCATTCAGGACCGCACCATGCGGCTGCGCTACCTGCGCTCGCTGGCCGGCATCGTCGATCTGCTGGTGATCCTGCCGTTCTGGATCAACCTGATCATCCCGCTGCCGCAGGATTGGTTCCTGGTGCTGGAAATGCTCACCCTGTTCAAGCTGGTGCGCTATGTGCCGGGCCTGGCCCTGGTCGCCACCGTGCTGCGCGGCCAGGCACGGCCGCTGATCGCCGGCTTCCTGGCACTGGGCGTGCTGCTGGTGATGGCTTCCTGCGTCATGTATGTGCTCGAGCGCCAGGCACAGCCGCAGATCTTCGCCTCGATCCCGCATGCGCTGTGGTGGGGCATCGTCACCATGGGCACGGTCGGCTATGGCGACATGGTGCCGGTGACGGCCTTGGGCAAATTGTTCGGTGGCTTCGTCATGCTGCTCGGCATCGCCATGTTCGCCATCCCCGCCGGTTTGCTTGCCTCCGGTTTCGCGGAAGAGATCAAGCGGCGCGAATTCATCGTCACCTGGCGCGCCGTGGCTGCCCTGCCGATCTTCGCCCATCTCAATGCCACCAACATCGCCGAGATTGCCGGCCTGCTGCGGCCCCAGGTGGTGCCAGCCGGCACGGTGATTGTGCGCAAGGATGATCGCGCCGAGGCGATGTTCTTCATCATGGCCGGCGAGGTCGAGGTCGATATCAAGCCCAACCCGGTGGTGCTGAGCGAGGGCCAGCATTTCGGCGAGGTCGCGCTGCTGCGCCATACCCGCCGCACCGCCACCGTGCGCAGCCTGACGGAATGCCGGCTGCTCGCGCTTGGGGTGGCGGAATTCGAGCGGCTCTTGGAAATCCACCCCGATATCCGCGAGCAGATCAACCGCGTCGCCATTGCCCGACAGCAGGAGCGGGCGGACGGCGTGCCGACGACCTAAAACGCAAAAGAAAAGGGCGTAATCTTCAAATCAGTACACATCTCAATGATTTCAATGACACTTTCAGTTCTCTATCGTTTTTTGCATTTTTAGGCGTAGAATTTTGCACACGCAAAATGCAGTGCCTTAATTGCAATCGAGTGGTACCCAATACTGAACATTGGTGCACTAAGAAGTGCGCATCGTTGTATTCTTTGTCAGACTCGATGGGGAAAAGACATAATGACACACAACGATCAAGGAGAGTTTCCGCCAACTCTATTAAGCCAAATCGCGCCAACTGACCCCGCAATACTCAAAAGCATGGCTGACGGTCTAGATAGGGCAGCCCATTATGCTGCTATTGGTCGGGTAGCTGCGAATTGGAACGAATTTGAAGCGGCGATAGATGTAACAAGCGCCTTCATAGCCGATCTCGATGAAGAAATAGCTGCTTGCTTCACCGCACAAATGATTGGCGTTGGACCAAAATCAAATGCCCTGCTCTCATTGATGAAGCAGACCTCTTTCGATTCAAAAGCCTGCAAAGAGTTGGAAAAATTTTTCAAGGAAAGAGTGATAGGCCTTAGCGAACAGAGAAACCGAGCCGTGCATGATGTTTGGCACTTAGAAAATGCTCAACAGCCAACCAGGTTTGAAGTGACAGCAAAGAAGACTCTTCGCTACCTGCGGGTTGATATGCCAACGAAGGATTTAATTACTCTTGCGAATAATATTCAGAAATTGAAAGATGATTTTGTTGCTCTTGTTAAGAAGGGGCTCAATGCGCAGAAACTATCATCCGAATAAGAAAAGATGATTGGGAAGGCAGTCTCGGAGGACTGTATTTCCGTACATACAAGTTTTATTTAGTTGGATGGATTTTTTATATGGTCTTTAGCTCATTCGGGAGCATTAACAAGTTTATCTAGGCCTTTAATAAGCACTGGCACAGGGCCGGTGACTGAATAGCTTAAGACAGCGGCTTTGAAAGCCGCTGTCTTTTTTTATTGCAGGACGAACCTTAGGCCGTGACCGGGCGGCTGGCGCGGCCGAAGCTGACGGCGAAGGCGCCGGTGCCGAGCAGGGCCTGGGCCAGGGTCAGCACCACCAGATAGGCCGGATATTCCCAGCCGCCATTCGGCGCGCTGAACACCCAGCCATTGCCGGCATGCACCACCAGGGCGCCGAGCAGGATCGGGGTGAGGGCCAGCGCCACCGGGCGGGTCAGGATCCCGAGGATCAGCAGCACGCCGCCGATGATCTCGCCGCCGGCAGTGGCATAGGCGGTCCAGGCCGGCAGACCGAGCGAAACGAAGAAGCCGGCGGTGCCGGCCATGCCGAAGGTCAGCACCTTCAGCAGCAGGCCATGGGCCAGGAACATGACGCCGAGGCTGATGCGCAGCAGGCCGATGCCGGCTTCGCGCTGGGCGGGAGTGGGGTTTTGCAGGAAGCTGAGCATGACAGGTCTCCTTGAAGGGGGGGCTTGAACGGGTGGGGGTGAACTCGATGACCTCAAATAAGGGCGGATAATCTTGCAAATCCATCGACAAATTTGGAAACTATACTTGCGTATATGCAAGCAAGCCATTTGGGTGGGGTGAGGGGTATGCAGGACTGGAATGATCTGCGGCTGGTGCTGGCGGTGGTCCGTGCAGGCAACCTGACCGGGGCGGCCAAGGCGCTGGGGGTGAACCATTCCACGGCGTTTCGCCGGCTGGCCGCCCTGGAGGAGGAAATGGGCGTGCGGTTGTTCGAGCGGCTGCCGGCCGGCGCCTATGCCCCCACCGAGGCCGGCGAGCGCATGGCGGCCAGCGCCGAGCGGATCGAGACCGAGGCGGCGGCGCTGGACCGCGAGATCCTTGGCCATGACCAGCAGCTCACCGGTCGGCTGCGGGTGACGGCTTCCGAGACGCTGGGCTTCCGCATCCTCACCCCGCTGATCGGCCGCTTCCGCTGCCTGCATCCCGGCATCCAGGTGGAACTAGCGGTGGACAACCGGATCTTAAGTCTCTCCCGCCGCGAGGCCGATGTGGCGCTTCGGGCGCTGCGCCCCAGGGAGGGCGACCTGCATGGCCGCCGGCTCGGCACCATCGGCTGGACCCTGTTTGGCAAGCGCGAGCTGGTGGCCGGGCTGCCCCGGCTGGGCCCGGAGCCGGAGAGCCTGGAAGGCCTGCCGCTGATCGGCTGGGAGCAGGGGATGAGCGGTATCAACGCCGCCGATTGGCTCAACGCACGGGCGCCGGAAGCCGCCTTCGTCTACCGGTCATCCAGCCTGCTGAACCAGTTCGTCGCCGTCAAAGCCGGCATGGGGGTGGCGGTGCTGCCCTGCTATCTCGGCGATCCGGAGCCGGATCTGGCCCGGCTGACCGAGGCACCCGTGGCCGCTTTGGGCCGCGAACTCTGGATCGTCACCCATACCGATCTGCGCCGCACCGCCCGGGTGCGGGCCTTCTTTGATCTGATAGGTGAGGGCTTCGCGGAGGCCCGCGGCCTGCTCGAAGGCACGTCGTCTTAAAGTAATTCATCAATTCATATATTTATAATAAATATATGAATTTAATAATTTTATTGCATAAATCTAATGTACCCAGACGAGCTGCGGCCCAGCATGCAGGCTGTGCAGCACCTGATCCGTTGCATCAAGCGCACGGCGGCGCGGCAGCATCAGGCCGGCGCCGGCCATGGCCTCGGCCAGCGCCTCGGCCGGTTCCAGCGCCACGCGCACGGCGGCGGGCGGCAGCCATTGCCCCAGCACGGCGGCGGCCAGGTCGGCGCGGCTTTGCTGCAGGTGGGAGAGCAGTTGCAGGAACAGGCCCTCGTCGCCGCTCAAGGATTTGCAGGTCAGGCAGCGCGCTTCCAGTGGCCGCACGACGGCGGAAGTGAGCAGCAGCATCAGGGTGTCGAATCCCCCTAAGCCGCCGCAGCCGATACCGGCGGCCGCGAAGCCCTGGCGCCAGTCGGGATGCTCGAGCTCGGGTTCCAGGTAGGGGGCGGCCCACAGCCGGAAAGCCGCCATGCCGAATAATTCCGCCGTCCGCAACGCGGCGACCTCGGTGTTGACCGGGTAACTCGGTTCGATGAACGGCATCGGCATGGCGACTCCCTCGGGTGGGTGGGAGCCCGATCATACGCCGCTCACATGAAATTGCAAATCATTCTCAAATACTTTTTTTGCCGGCAGCGAAGCACTTGAAATTGTTGCCGGCAGAGGCGATTGTGATGAGGTCATTCCGCTCTACCGGTTCGGCCTGCTCTCCAAACGCTCTGATCGAGCGCCGAGCCTACCCTACCCTACATGACGTATGACGCGGCAGGCAGAGTTGCCTGGCGCCCTTTAACACGAGACGATTAAGGAGACACCATGTCCAACAAAGGCACGGTCAAGTGGTTCAACGGCACCAAGGGCTACGGCTTCATCCAGCCGGAAGCTGGCGGCAGCGACGTGTTCGTTCATATCTCGGCCGTCGAGCGCGCTGGCCTGACCGGTCTGAAGGACGGTCAGAAGCTGAGCTATGACATTGTCACGGAGCGTGGCAAGTCCTCGGCCGCGAACCTGAAGCTGCTCTAAGCCGCTTCAGCCTCGCGCTGAAAAATAAGAGCCCGGCGGGAGCGATCCCGCCGGGCTTTTTTTGTTTGCCTGTTTTTTGCTCTGGGCTGTCTGTCGCTTGCCGGGGTTCAGGCAACGCAAGCCTTGCTGTCGTCATCCGGGCGCGAGAAGACCGGAAAATTCGGCCGTGGCGGTTCGGCGAGGCGCAGCCAGCCGGCCAGCCGCGCCATCAGGCCGGCATCGCCGTTGATCCGAATGCTGCCTTGCCGCCGCGCTTCAGCCAGGCTGGCCAGGCCCATCACCACTTGGGTGAATGCCTCGAGATCGGCATGCAGCATCAGCCCCGGCTCGAAGCCCATATCGGTAATGCAGAGATCGGCATTGCCCTCGCGCAACACCAGCCACCATTGCCGCAGCTTATGGTCGCGGCGCGGCAGGTTGGTGAATTCGAAGCCGATCACCGCATTATCCTGCGGCGTCAACTGCGCCAGCACCATGCGCCGCACGCTCCACATCAGATAGCTGACATTGCGGTCGCGCTTGTCCAGAAATGGCATCCGCCATTCCTGTCCCCAATTCACCAATTGATCGATCAGTGGCCGCAGGCCATCGCCGGCAGGGGTGAGCAGGTAGCGGTTGCCACGGCCACCTGTGATCGCCTCGCGTCGGATCAGGCCATTCTGCTCCAGCTCTTTCAGCCGCCGCGCCAGCAGGCTGCGCGGCATCAGCGGTACACCATGCTGAATATCCGAGAAGCGCTCGCTGCCGAGCATCATCTCGCTGAGAATCAGCAGAGTCCAACGCCCCATGATCACCTCGGCGGCTTTCGCCGCCGGGCAGAATGTTCCGTATCGCATGGCCATGCTGCCACATTTATCGCGAACCGCCAGCCGTGCCTAGTTCCAAATTTGAACTTTAGCGCGAGCCGACTCCCGGCCAATGTCCCGCGCCCGTAACCATTCCCATAAGGACCAGATACCCATGAGTATTGCGAATTTGAATCAACACAAGTCAACCGTGACTGGCTCGGCGCTGGCGGGGCAGGCCCTATTCGATTGCACGTCAGAGCTGGGGCGCGACTTTGCCCGCCGGGCCGCTGATCTTGACGCCGGGGATCGCTTCGCGGCCGATAACTTCGCCGCATTGAAGGCCGCTCGGGTGCTGTCCGCCGGTGTGCCGCTTGAACTCGGCGGTGGTGGCGCCAGTTACCGTGACCTTGCCGATTGCCTGCGCGAACTGGGCCGCCATTGCAGCGGCACCGCGCTGGCGCTGGCCATGCACATGCACCCGATGGCGGCTGCCGTCTGGCGCTGGCAGCATGAGAAGGCACCGGTTGATGGCCTGCTCAAGCGTATTGCCTCCGAGCAACTGATGCTGCTCTCGACCGGCGGCAACGACTGGCTCAACGGGTCCGGCGAAGCGAAGGCAGTGGAGGGCGGTTTCAGGATTTCCGGCCGCAAGCGTTTTGTCAGCGGCGCAGAAGCCGGCGATCTGCTGATGACCATGGCCGTGACTGGGGACACAGTATTGCATGCTGCGATTCCGATGCGGAGCGAAGGCCTGCGTATCGAGCGCACCTGGCAGACGCTCGGCATGCGCGCCAGCGGCTCGCAGGATGTGGTGCTGGAAAATGTGTTCGTGCCGGAGGCGGCGATTGCTGTGCGCCGTACTGCCGGGCAGTGGCATCCGTTTTTCCACCTCGTCACCAAGATCGCGTTCCCGCTGATCTATAGCGTCTATCGTGGCGTTGCCGAGCGGCTGCAGCAGGAGGTGATCGACATGGCGGTGAAGCGCCGCGCCGATGCTGATACACAGCTGCAGATCGGGGCACTGGGGGCTGCCATGGCCGGCATGGCGGCAGCGCATGATGCCCTGCTGGAACTGGGCGACAACGCTCGGCCAGCGCCCGCAACCTCGGCGCAAGTGTTGACGCTGAAGCGCGTGATGACCCAGCATCTGCTCGATGCTGCCAGTCTGGCGCTGGATGCTGCCGGAGGGAGTGCCTTCTACCGCGCCAACCGCATTGAACGACTGTTCCGTGACCTGCAGGCAGCACGGTATCACCCGTTCACCCAATTGCCGCAGCAGCGTCTTGCAGGTCGTCTGGCGCTTGGCCTGGATGCTGATGGCCGCGACGCGGCATAACCAGGTGTGCCAACAAAAAACGCCCCGGTCTTGCGGCCGGGGCGTTCTTGTCTACTGGCCCGTGGGGCGGGCCAGACGTGAAGTTGGATAGGCTTACTTCAGCGCCGCCTTGAGGTTCTCGTCGATCTTGTCGAGGAACTTCTGGGTGGTCAGCCAGGGCTGATCCTTCGAGATCAGGATCGCCAGGTCCTTGGTCATGAAGCCGGCTTCCACCGTCTCGACGCAGACCTTCTCCAGCGTGTGCGCGAACTTATCCAGGTCCGGGTTGTTGTCCAGCTTGGCGCGATGCATCAGGCCACGGGTCCAGGCGAAGATCGAGGCGATCGGGTTGGTCGAGGTCTCGCGGCCAGCCTGGTGTTCGCGGTAGTGGCGGGTCACGGTGCCATGCGCCGCTTCCGCTTCCACGGTCTTGCCATCCGGGGTCATCAGCACGCTGGTCATCAGGCCGAGCGAACCGTACCCTTGAGCCACCACGTCGGACTGCACGTCGCCGTCGTAGTTCTTGCAGGCCCACACGAACTTGCCGCTCCACTTGATGGCGCAGGCCACCATGTCGTCGATCAGGCGGTGTTCGTAGGTGATGCCGGCCTTCTTGAACTGGTCGGCGAATTCCTTGCTGTAGACTTCCTCGAACAGATCCTTGAAGCGGCCGTCATAGGCCTTGAGGATGGTGTTCTTGGTGGAGAGATACAGCGGCCAGCCGCGCACCAGCGAGTAGTTCATCGAGGCGCGGGCGAAGTCGCGGATCGAGTCATCCAGGTTGTACATCGCCATGGCGACGCCCGAACCCGGGGCCTTGAACACTTCCTTCTCGATCACGCTGCCGTCTTCGCCGACGAACTTGACGGTCAGCACGCCCTTGCCGGGGAAGCGGAAATCGGTGGCGCGGTACTGGTCGCCGAAGGCATGGCGGCCGACCACGATCGGGTCGTTCCAGTGCGGCACCAGGCGCGGCACGTTCTTGCAGATGATCGGTTCGCGGAAGATGGTGCCGCCGAGGATGTTGCGGATGGTGCCGTTCGGCGACTTCCACATTTCCTTGAGCTTGAACTCTTCGACGCGCTGTTCGTCCGGGGTGATGGTGGCGCATTTCACGCCGACGCCATGCTTCAGGATGGCATGGGCGGAATCGATGGTCACCTGGTCGTTGGTCTGGTCGCGGTATTCGACGCCGAGATCGTAGTAGAGCAGGTCGACATCAAGATAGGGGAGGATCAGCTTCTCCTTGATGAACTTCCAGATGATGCGGGTCATCTCGTCGCCGTCGAGCTCGACGACGGGGTTCTTCACCTTGATTTTCGCCATTGCGGTCCTCGTTTGGGCTTATACAAGCGGGTGGAAAAGGAGTGGCGGGAAACTAACACTTCCCGGCCCGGACGGGAAAGGCCCGAAAGCGCCGTTCCGGGCTTGAGATTTGATGCACCCTGGTTGAGAAAAGCTCGGCTTTTACGGGCGCTGCCCCGGTTTCTAAATCTTCTCGGCCCTAGATTTTCTCGGCACGGTCCGGGCGCTGCGGCTCCGGCGCCGCCTGCAGCAGCTTCAGGGCCGCCTCGGCATCTTCCACCACGTCGAAGAAGCCGCGCGCCCCGCGCCGGGCGAAGCCTCGCTCCATCACGCGGTCGATCAGCGCCAGCAGCGGGTGCCAGTAATCTTCCACGTTCAGCACCAGGATCGGCTTGTCGTGCAGTTTAAGCTGCTTCCAGGTGATCACCTCGAACAGCTCGTCCAGCGTACCCATGCCGCCGGGCATGGCAATGAAGGCATCGCTCATCTCCACCATCATCTGCTTGCGCACATGCATGGAGTCGACCACGTGCAGTTCGGTCAGGCCGGTATGGCCGACCTCCCAGTCATGCAGGTGGTGCGGGATAATGCCCACCACCTCGCCGCCGGCCTTCATGGCTGCATCGGCCACCACGCCCATCAGGCCGATGCGGCCACCGCCATAGATCAGCCGGATGCCGTTCTTGCCGAGCAACTGGCCGAGGATTTCGGCCTGGGCCTGGTAGGACTGGCTCTCACCGAGGCTGGAGCCGCAATAGACGCAGACGGAACGGATCGACATGGCGGGCACCGCATTTCAGGCTGGGGCTGTAGCCCGTTGCCTAGCCCATTTCGCCCCGGCATGCCAGTAGCCGGGCGAACCTGGACAATCGCTACAGACAATCGAGGCGGCGGTTTATTCCCGGCTAAATTTTTCGTGACTTCACAAAACTGCCAGGGCGGGCAATGGCGGCAGTTTGTTATAGTCCGCCGGACTCGGACCAGCAGCCGGGGAACAGAGAGGGAAAACAATGGCTATTTGGCGTAAGGCCGCGCTTGCCGCGGCGATTTGCGGCGCACTTGCTGCGTTTGGCGGTCTGGTTGGCAGCGATGCCTTTGCCCAGGCTGACGCGATCAAGGCCCGCAAGGACGGCTTCCAGGTCTTCCGCGTGTCGATGGGGGCGATCAAGAAGGTGGTGGACGATAACGGTCCGGCCGCCAATGCCGTTGCCCCGGCCCAGGCCATTGCCGGCCAGGCTGGCAAGCAGGTGGCGCATTTCCCCGCCGGTTCGGACAAGGGCGAGACCAAGGCCAAGGCCGAAATCTGGGCCAACATGGCCGATTTCACCGCCAAGATGAAGGCTGCGGAAGATGCCGCCACGGCGCTCGCCTCCGCTGCCCAGGCCGGCAACATGGATGCCGTGAAGGCCGGTTTCGGCGCGCTCGGCGGCACCTGCGGCGCCTGCCATCGCGCCTACCGCAACGACTAAGGGCCGCAACGACTAAGCCCCAGGGCTGAGACGACAGGAAGGGCGCGGCATGCCGCGCCCTTTTTTGTCATTTCGCCAGCCAGGCAATGCCGCCGAACACCACCGCTTCGCAGACCACGAAGATCACCAGCGCGGTGATCGGGCCGGCAGCCTTCACCGGGGCCGGCAGCGTTTCCGCAACGCTTTTGTTCCCTGTCACCATCGGGGTGATCAGGTTTTCCCGCTTCACCAGCAGGTAGAAGGCGTTGGACGCCAGGTGGATCAGGATGATCACCAGCAGGGCGTCGAAACCCAGCCGGTGCAGGGTGGAAAGCCGGGCGCTGAGGCTGCTGGAGACCTTGGAATAGAGCGGCCCGTCAGTGGCGATGTCGTCGCTGGCAAACAGGCCGGTGCTGGCCTGTACCAGCAGCAAAGCCAGCATCAGCAGTACGGCATAGCCGCCCACCGGGTTATGGCCGAGATATTTCGGGCCGCCCTTGCCGAACAGGCCGCGCAGATAGGCGATGGCAGCAGCCGGGCCGGCGATGAAGTCGCTGAAACGGGCCTGGCGGTTCCCGATGAAACCCCAGATCAGCCGGAACAGCAGCAGGCCGAGCACGAACTGGCCGAATTTCATATGCAGGTCCAGCTTGCCCTGCAGGCCGGTGTAGAACAGCACGCAGACCGCGATGACCAGGACCCAGTGGAACAGCCGGGTCGGCAGGTCCCATACCGGAACGGAGAGGGTTGGGGTGGTTGACTGATCAGTCATGCGAGGCTCATGAATGCAGGCAGGATGATTTGTGGTTGCTTTAAGCTTAGGCAGTTGCGGGTATCTTGGCGAGGTCTTAATCTCCCTGACCGGGGTGGCGGCGATTAAGTTAAGCCGCTGATTGATCAAACTTTCGTGCGAGGCGCGCTGTGCGGGGCAGTAAGTTCTTCTTCACGCTACTCGGGCTCGCCATCCTTGGCATTCTGGCGGTGATCTTTTTCGCCGACGATCCGAACAAGCGCGGAGTCACGCCGCAGCAGGTGGTCGGCTCCGCGCCGCCGCTGCCGCCGCCCGCACCTGCGCCCGCGCCGCCGCCGCCCGATGCCCGCCGCGTGCCGCCCAGTTTCGATGTCGTGCGCATCAGCCGCAATTGCGCTGCCGTGTTTGCCGGCCGTGCGCTGGCCGGTGCCGTTGTGGTGGTGAAGACCGGTGCGCGCGAACTTGGCCGCGTTACCGCCGATAGCCGTGGCGAATGGGTGCTGGTGCCTGATCTGCCGCTGGAGAAGGGCAACCAGGAATTCACTCTTGAATCCCAGTTTCCTGGACAGGAGGTTGTAAGGGCCGAAGCCTCCGTGGTCGCCGTGGTGCCGGAATGCGATCCCAATGCCAGCGGCGAGCAGGCCATCGCCGTGCTGACGCCGCTGAAAGGTGCCAGCCGTCTGCTGCAAGGCCCGGTGGCCGGTCCGCTCGACCCGGCGCGCAAGGGCCTGTCGCTCGATTCCATCGAGTATGATCAGGACGGCAACCTGATTCTCTCCGGCCGCGCCCAGCCCGGCGCCACCGTGCAGGTCTATCTCAACAACGCGCCGATCGGCGTCGCCACGGCGGATTCGAGTGGCAAATGGGTGCTGCGCCCCACCGAGCGCGTGGAACCGGGCATCTATTCGATGCGGGTCGATCAGGTGGAGCAGGCCGGCGGCCGGGTTGCATCGCGGCTCGAAATGCCGTTCCAGCGCGCCTCGCCGGAAGATATCAAGCTGTCCGATGGCAGCGTGGTGGTGCAGCCGGGCAACAGCCTGTGGCGCATCGCCCGCCGTGTTTACGGCGATGGCCCGAAATACACCGAGATCTATGAAGCCAACCGCAGCCAGATCAAGGACCCGGACCTGATCTATCCGGGCCAGATCTTTGCCGTGCCGCCGGGCGCTGCCGGTAGCAGCGGCGCCGCGCCGAAGCCGAAGCAGTAGAAAACCTTGCTGGTTTTCCGGGCTGGCCGTTATCGCGGCCAGCTATCATCGTAACTGGCCCGGCACTTATGCTGGCTGGCCTGTCGCGCTACAATCACTCTGTGGACAAGTCGAGCAACAGGAATTCCGCTCCCGGAGTGTTTGCCGGGGGCGCACGGCAAGAGGCGGGCGCCGGCACCGCGCCGCGCTCGGCCCCGGTCTATGCTGCGCTGGATCTGGGCACCAACAATTGCCGCCTGCTGATCGCGCGCCCGAACCGCGACAATTTCCGCGTCGTCGAAGCCTTCTCGCGCATCGTGCGGCTGGGCGAGGGGCTGGCGGCTACCGGGCGGCTGTCCGATGCCGCCATGGCGCGCACCATCGCGGCGCTGAAAATCTGCTCCGAGAAGATGGCGCGGCGCGGTGTCACCATTGCCCGCGCGGTTGCCACCGAAGCTTGCCGCCGTGCCGAGAACGGCATCGAGTTCATGCATGAAGTGAAGGCTGTCACCGGCATCCAGTTCGACATCATCTCCACCGCCGAGGAGGCTCGCTTGGCGCTGGCCGGTTGCGCGCCGCTGCTGGAGCCGAGTCATAATCAGGCGGTGGTGTTTGATATCGGCGGCGGCTCCACGGAAGTGATGTGGGCGCGCGTCGGTCCGCGCCGCCGCACCGAGGTGCTGGACTGGATCTCGCTGCCTTTCGGTGTGGTGAACCTCACCGAACGCTGGGGCGCCGGCGATACCGAATCCGGCTCCTACATCGGCATGATCAACGAGGTCGCCGCCAAGCTCGAACCCTTCGAGGCGCGGCATAATCTCGGCCCCGCCATGCGCGCCGGCAAGGTGCAGGTGCTCGGCACGTCCGGCACCGTCACCACGCTGGCCGGTGTGCTGCTTGGCTTGCCGCGCTACGAGCGCCGCCTGGTGGATGGCTGCTGGCTGGAATTCCCCGCCGTGATCGACCAGTCGCAAAAACTGGCTGCCATGAGTGTGCCGGATCGCGCCAAGCATGGCTGCATCGGCGAGGAACGTGCCGATCTGGTGGTGGCGGGCTGCGCCATTCTGGAAGCGCTGCACCGCTTCTGGCCGGCGCCGCGCCTGCGCGTGGCGGATCGCGGCGTGCGCGAGGGCGTGCTGCTAGAACTGATGCGCCAGCAAAGGGGCGGGGCATGACCACGCGTTCCTCCGGCCCGGGCCAGAACCGCACGCATGTGTCGCTGAAGAAGAAGCGCGGCCGCACCGTGTCGCAGCAGCATTGGCTGGAGCGGCAGCTCAACGATCCTTATGTGCAGGCGGCGAAGGCGCAGGGCTATCGCAGCCGCGCCGCCTACAAGCTGATCGAACTGGACGACAAGTTTCACTTCCTGAAACCCGGTGCCCGCGTGGTCGATCTTGGTGCCTGCCCGGGTGGCTGGACGCAAGTGGCGGTCGAGCGCGTGAAAAGCGGCAAGAAGGAAGGCCCGCCGGTGCTGGCCGTGGATATCAGCCCGATGCAGGAATTGCCCGGCGCCACGGTGATCCAGCTCGATTTCCTCTCCGAAGGCGCCGATACCAAGGTGATGGAGCTGCTTGGCGGCCAGGTCGATCTGGTCATGTCCGATATGGCGGCACCAGCCACCGGCCACCGCCAGACCGACCATATCCGCATCATGCTGCTCTGCGAGGCGGCGGCGGATCTGGCCCGCCGGGTGCTGGCGCCAGGCGGCAGCTTCGTCGCCAAGGTGCTGCGCGGCGGCACGGAGAATCAGCTTCTCGCCGGTTTGAAGCGGGATTATCGCACCGTGCGCCATGTAAAACCCCCCGCCAGCCGCGCCGACAGCGCTGAAAGCTATGTCGTTGCCGTGGGTTACCGGGGAAATGCGAATCCGCAAGAGTAGCGCTTTACGGCAGCCGGAAACCGGCTTATATCCTCCGCGGCAAGGAACAACGGAGTCTCCCTATGGCCGCGTCGGATCAATCCGGCAATGCGGTGGAGCAGGCCTACCTTGCCGCCACCACCTTCATCGATAGCGATAATCCGCGCGTGCGCGCCCTGGCCGACGAGTTCGGCCATATCACCGATCTGAAGCAGCGCGCAATCGCCATCTACTACGCGGTGCGCGACCGCTTCCTCTACGATCCCTATTCGATCGATTATTCGCCCAAGGGCATGAGCGCCGGCCATGTGGTCGAGCGTGGCCGTGGCTTCTGCGTCTCGAAGGCGATCCTGCTGGCCGCCGTGGCCCGCGCCGCCGGCATCCCGTCGCGGCTTGGCTTCGCCGATGTGAAGAACCATCTCGCCACGCCGCGCCTGCTGGAGATGATGGGCACCGACATCTTCCATTTCCACGGCTACACGGAATTGCTGATTGAAGGCCGCTGGGTGAAGGCAACGCCCGCCTTCAACATCGAGCTGTGCGACAAATTCCGCGTCAAGCCGCTGGAATTCGATGGCGAGACGGACTCGGTTTTCCATGCCTACGACGCCGATAACCGGCGCCACATGGAATACGTGACCGATCGTGGACAATTCGCCGACCTGCCCTATGTCGAGTGGCTCGCCGGCATGAAGAAGTATTACCCGAACATGATGCACACGGCCGGTGCGCCGATGCCTGGCGGCGATTTCGCCGCCGAGGCCGAAGCGGCGCAGCGCGGTTGAGCGGCAGCTTTTAAGGAGAGCGGCAATGCAGTTTCGTGAAGCCTATACATTCGATGACGTGCTGCTGGCGCCCGCCGCGTCGGAAGTGCTGCCCGGCCAGGTGGATACCCGCACCCGCGTCACGCGCGGCATCGAACTCAACATCCCGCTGATCTCCTCGGCAATGGATACCGTCACCGAAGCCAAGATGGCCATTGCCATGGCGCAATCCGGCGGCATCGGCGTGATCCACAAGAACCTCTCCATCGAGGAACAGGCGCGCGAAGTCTCGGCGGTGAAGAAGTTTGAAAGCGGCATGGTGGTGAACCCGCTGACCATCGCGCCGGATGCCACGCTGGCCGATGCCCTGGCGCTGATGGAGCGCTACGGCATCCACGGCATCCCGGTGACCGAAAGCGCGGGCGGCAAGCTGGTCGGTATCCTGACCAACCGCGATGTGCGCTTTGCCACCGATATGGCGCAGTCGGTGCGCGAGCTGATGACCAAGGACCGCCTGGTCACGGTGCGCGAGGGCGTTCGCATGGAAGAGGCCAAGCGGCTGCTGCATCAGGCGCGTATCGAAAAGCTGCTGGTGGTGGACGATCAGTATCGCTGCGTCGGCCTGATCACCGTGAAGGATATCGAGAAGGCGCAGAAATACCCCAATGCCGCCAAGGACGAGCAGGGCCGCTTGCGTGTTGCCGCCGCCACCTCGGTGGGCGAGGACGGCCTGGAACGTGCCGCCGCGTTGATCGCGGCTGGCGTCGACGTGCTGGTGGTGGATACCGCGCATGGCCATTCCGCCGGCGTGCTGCGCACCATTGCGGAAATCAAGAAGCGCTCGAACCGCACCCAGGTGGTGGGCGGCAATGTCGCCACCTCCGAAGGCGCCAAGGCGCTGATCGATGCCGGTGTCGATGCCGTGAAGGTCGGTATCGGCCCGGGCTCGATCTGCACCACGCGCATCGTCGCCGGCGTCGGCGTGCCGCAGCTCACCGCCGTGATCGATGCGGTGGAAGTGGCGCAAAAATCCGGTGTGCCGGTGATCGCCGATGGCGGCATCAAGTTCTCCGGCGACGTCGCCAAGGCCATCGCTGCCGGTGCCAGCACCTGCATGATCGGCTCGCTGCTGGCCGGCACCGACGAGGCGCCGGGCGAGGTGTTCCTCTACCAGGGCCGTTCCTACAAGTCCTATCGCGGCATGGGCTCCATCGGCGCCATGGGCCGCGGCTCAGCCGACCGCTACTTCCAGCAGGAAGTGAACGACAAGCTCAAGCTGGTGCCGGAAGGCATCGAGGGCCGCGTGCCCTACAAGGGCCCGGTCGGCACCATCCTGCATCAGCTTGTCGGCGGCCTGCGCGCCGCCATGGGCTATACCGGCAATGGCGACATGGAATCGATGCGCACGCGCTGCAATTTCCTGCGCATCACCTCGGCCGGCCTGCGCGAAAGCCATGTGCATGACGTGGCGATAACGCGCGAGGCGCCGAACTACCGGCAGGATAGCTGATCCAGTGACGCCGGCCGCCCGCCTCGCCGCCAGCATCGAAATCCTCGGCGGCGTGCTGGGCTCGAATCAGGCGGCGGACCGCCTGCTGTTGGATTGGCAGCGCAAGAACCGCTATGCCGGCGCCAAGGATCGCCGCGCCATCGCGGAAGCCGTGTATACCGCCCTGCGCGAGCAGGGCATGCGGCGCTGGCGCTTGCAGCAGGCCGAGGCGCCGCTGACGCCACGCCTTTTCGCCATGGCCGATCCCGCCATATCGCCGGAACAATGGCAGGCGCTGTGCGACAGTTCGAAATACGCGCCGCAGCAATTGAGCGACGACGAGATCGCCGCTTTGCAACGCCTGCCGGCCAATGATGCCGCACCGCTCTGGGCGCGGGTCAACCTGCCGCCGGAACTCACCGCGCTCTGCGAGGCACGTTTCGGCTCTGAAGCGGAAGCCGAACTCAAGGCCTTGAATGGCCGCGCGCCGCTGGACTTGCGCGTCAACACGCTCAAGACCAACCGCGATGAAATGCTGCGGCAGTTGCAGGCGGAAGGTATCGAAGCCGCGCCGACGACGCTGTCGCCGCTCGGCATCCGGCTGCAGCAGCAGGTGCGGCTGGAGCAGCACCCGCTCTACCTCGATGGCCTGATCGAACCGCAGGACGAGGCGGCGCAGATCGCCGCGCTGCTGCTTGGCGCCAGGCCCGGCGAAACCGTGATCGACCTCTGCGCCGGGGCTGGCGGCAAGACCTTGGCACTGGCGGCGCAGATGAAGAATCGCGGCCGGCTGGTGGCTGCCGACCATGATTTCCGCCGCCTCAACCGGCTGAAACCCCGCCTGGCGCGGGCCGGCATCGGTATTGTCGAGACGGCGGCGGCGGAAAAGCTGCCGGCTCTGCTGGAAGCCATGGAGGGGCAGGCGGACCGGGTATTCCTGGACGTGCCCTGCACGGGCAGCGGCACCTGGCGGCGCAACCCGGAAACCCGCTGGCGCTTCGGCCCGGCGGCGCTCGACGACCTGCAGGCGGCGCAGCGCGGCCTGCTGGCACAAGGGGTGAAGCTGCTCAAGCCGGGCGGGCGGCTGGTCTATGCCACCTGCTCGATCCTGCCGCCGGAGAATGACGCTCCCGTGGACGACATCCTGGCTCACGGCGAAGTGACGCCGATTCCCCTGGCGCAGGCCTGGGAGGAAGGCTTATCCACAGCCTGTCCCCTGGCCGGCGACCGTCTGGCGCTGACCCCGTTGCGGCATGGTACGGATGGCTTTTTCGCCGCCGTGCTGCAGCGGCGCGGCTGATGGTGGTGGCAGGACCATGGGGGCGGATATAATGGATGAAGCTGAAAGGGCCCATCTCATGCGCCGCATTTCCCGTCTTACCTCCGCTGCCACTCTGGCTGTTGCCTTGGGCCTTGCCATGCCCGTGCTCGCCATGGGCCCCAGCCCCAGCGCGCCGACCGAAGCCGCCAAGCCGGTCGATCCGAATTTCACCGAAGGCAAGAAAGCCATCGACCGCAAGGACTGGGCCGCCGCCGTGCCGCTGTTCCAGGCTGTGGTGGCGAAGGATGCCAAGAATGCCGATGCCTTCAACTGGCTTGGCTATGCCCAGCGCAACAATGGCGACTATACCGCCGCCTTCGCCGCCTATAACGAGGCGCTGAAGATCGATCCGCGCCACAAGGGCGCCCATGAATATATCGGCGAGGCCTATCTCAAGGTGAACGACCTGGCCAAGGCGGAAGAGCATTTGAAGCGGCTCGACAGCCTGTGTGCCTTCGGCTGCGCCGAATATACCGAACTGAAGAACAAGATCGCTGCCTACAAGGCAGCCAAACCGAGCTGACGGTGCCGTGCCGGTAGACCCCCGGCGCCGTTGGCATTTGTGAAGAAAGGCAAGCGGCGCCGATGGCTGAGCGTATTCTTATTGTCGATTTCGGTTCCCAGGTTACCCAGTTGATCGCGCGCCGGGTGCGCGAGGCCGGCGTTTATTGCGAGATCGTGCCGTTCCAGAAGGCGGAAGAGGCGCTGAAGGCCGAAAGTCCGCATGGCGTGCTGAAGGGCGTCATCCTTTCCGGCTCGCCAGCCTCCACCATTGAAGGCGATTCCCCGCGCGCCCCGGCGATGCTGTTCGGCATGAACCTGCCGGTCTTCGGCATCTGCTATGGCGAGCAGACCATCTGCGCCCAGATGGGCGGCCAGGTGGAAGCCGGCCATCACCGCGAATTCGGCCGCGCCTTCATCGAGATCAAGGAAACCTGCGCGCTGTTCGAGGGCATCTGGGGCCAGGGCGAGAAGCATCAGGTATGGATGAGCCATGGCGACCGCGTGACGCGCATCCCCGATGGCTTCCGCGTCGTCGCCACCAGCGAGGGCGCGCCTTTCGCGGCCATCGCCAATGACGAGCGCCGCATCTACGGCGTGCAGTTCCACCCGGAAGTGGTGCATACCCCCGATGGCGCCAAGCTGCTGCGCAATTTCGTGCGCAATGTCGCCGGCTGCCAGGGCGAATGGACCATGAAGGCCTATCGCCAGGAAGCCATCGAGAAGATCCGTGCCCAGGTCGGCAAGGGCAGGGTGATCTGCGGCCTTTCCGGCGGTGTCGATTCTTCCGTGGCCGCCGTGCTGATCCATGAAGCCATCGGCGATCAGCTTACCTGCGTCTTTGTCGATCACGGCCTGCTGCGCAAGAACGAGGCCGACGAGGTCGTCACCCTGTTCCGCGAGCATTACAATATCCCGCTGGTGCATAGCGACGCGTCTGACCTGTTCCTCAGCAAGCTTGCCGGCATCACCGATCCGGAAGTGAAGCGCAAGACCATCGGCGGCCTGTTCATCGATGTGTTCGAGGCGGAGGCCAAGAAGATCGGCGGCGCCGAATTCCTGGCGCAAGGCACGCTCTATCCGGATGTGATCGAAAGCGTCAGCTTCCATGGCGGCCCCAGCGTCACCATCAAGTCGCATCACAATGTCGGTGGCCTGCCGGCACGCATGAACATGAAGCTGGTCGAGCCGCTGCGCGAACTCTTCAAGGATGAAGTCCGCGCCTTGGGCCGCGAACTCGGCCTGCCGGAAACGCTGGTGGGGCGCCATCCTTTCCCCGGTCCGGGCCTCGCCATCCGTATTCCGGGCGATATCACCAAGGAAAAGCTCGACCTGCTGCGCAACATCGATGCGGTCTATATCGATGAAATCCGCAAGGCGGGGCTTTACGACACCATCTGGCAGGCTTTTGCCGTGCTGCTGCCGGTCCGCACCGTTGGCGTGATGGGCGATGGCCGCACCTATGATCAGGCCTGCGCGCTGCGCGCCGTCACCTCGACGGATGGCATGACGGCGGATTACTTCCCGTTCCCGCACGAATTCCTCGGCCGCGTCGCCACCCGCATCATCAACGAAGTGCGTGGCGTCAACCGCGTCACCTACGACATCACGTCGAAGCCGCCCGGCACGATTGAGTGGGAGTGATTTCAGCCGGGCATCTTTGCGGCTGCGCCAAGCCGGCGGTTAGCTTTCCGGGCTAGCCTGCCGGTATTGCATGCCGGTGCCGAAGGCGGCGATTAGGCTGCGGATCACATTACTTGCCATCGTCTCGACCGGCAGACCCGCCTTTACGGCTGCCTCGACATGCGCCGGATGCACGAAGACGGTGACGGCATCCCGCACCACGCCGGCCGCGGCCGCGACGTCATCGACCTTGAACTCCCGCCGCTTGACGCCGTCTGCAATGATCTCGGCGATGAGCGCTGTCATCGCGCGGGCATAGGCGGCTATGATGTCTGGCCGTTCCTCAACGATGCGCCGATAGAGCTGGTAGACCTCCGGGTCGCCGGCGAAACGCTCGCGCTTGCGGGCGTGCAGGGCCAGCACCATGGCCTCAAGCCGTTCGGCCGCCGGCCCATCCACATGCACGAAACGGCGTGCCGCTTCCTCTTCGTCGCGCATGGCTTCCGCGACCACGGCATCGAAGATGTCCGCCTTCGAGCGGAAGTGACGATAGATCGTGGTATGCGACGTCCCGAGCGCGCGGGCGATATCGACGACATTGGTCTTCGCGGCGCCGAACCGCCGCAACTGAGCGCGAGCAGCCTCGAGAATCTGGCCTCGGAACGAGGGGTCTTCGCCAGCGGTGAGGGCGGGCATTTCCATGCTGGAACTTTAAGGCAACGCCTATAAAAATGCAACGACGAACAAAATATATAAAATGTTCATTGTATATTGTTCGAATTGGGCTATGGTGAGCCGCAGCAACGCCCTAACCCGGAGGCTTCCATGCAACTCAGTGCCCAGCCTGTCACGGCATCACGAACCGCCTTCGTCACCGGTGGCTCAGGCTTCGTCGGCTCCCGCCTGATCTCACTGCTTGTCAGCCGTGGCTGGCAGGTCAGGGCGCTGGCGCGCAGTCCGGCTGCAATCGCCGCCGTGCAGCGGGTCGGTGCCATGCCGGTCCAGGGCGATATGACCGACGCCCAGGCCCTGCGCTTCGGCATGGAGGGCTGCGCTGTCGTCTTCCACGCCGCCGCGCATTTCAAACTCTGGGGTCCGCGCAGCGTTTTCGACCGTATCAATGTCGAGGGCACCCGCGCGCTGGTGGAAGCTGCGATCGCGACCCGTGGCTTGCGCCGGGTTATTGCCGTCAGTGCGGCGGCGGTGGTGATGGGCGACCCGGAACCGATGCTTGAGGCGGATGAGAGCCTGCCGCTCCAGACCCGCGCCTTCGCGCCTTATTCATCCTCGAAGGCCGAAGGCGAGCGTTTGCTGCTGGCAGCCAATGGCCGCCGTCCTGGCTTCGAGACCATCGCCATCCGCCCGCCCTTTATCTGGGGTGCCGATATGCCGACCCTCGACCACATGGTCGAAACCGTGCGGGCTGGCCGCTTCCAGTGGGTCGGCGGCGGCGGTCAGGCCATGTCCACCTGTCATGTCGATAATCTCTGCGAGGCATTGCTGCTGGCCGCCGACCATGGTCGCGGCGGCGAAGCCTACTTCGTGTCTGACGGCGAGAACGGCACGCTGAAGGGCGTCATCTCAGCGCTGCTGGCCACGCGCGATATCGTGCCGAAGGACCGGGCCGTGCCGTTCCGCCTGGCCTGGATCATGGCCGGCATCATGGGTGCGGCCTGGCGCATGCTGGGGCGCGGCGGCGAGCCACCGATCACGCGCCAGATGCTACGCCTGATTGGCAAGTCCTTCACCATCAGCATTGCCAAGGCACGCGCCGACCTTGGCTATCAGCCGCGCGTGAGCTTCGCCGAGGGGATCTCGGCCATGGGGCGCGGCAGCCATTCCGGGCAGGCGGCGACCGGTCTGGCGCCTTCGATACCGATGCCAGCCGCATCCTGAATGGGCTGAAGGGGGCTTTCGCGCGGCAACCGGGAATGCGACTGGATATTTGCCACCGGTCCTGATAGGGCATCACCGGGCTGCTGATGCGGCCCGGTTTTTTTATGCCCATCCTCCAGCGCTTCCCAGTCAGTCGGACCCCATGATTCGCCTCGATAACATCAGCAAGCAGCACGGCCACCAGATTCTGTTCATCGATGCCTCGATGGGCCTTCAGAAGGGCGAGAAAGCCGGGCTGGTCGGGCCGAACGGTGCCGGCAAGTCCACGCTGTTCCGCATGATCGCCGGCGAGGAGAAGCCCGACGACGGCCAGGTCTCCATCGATACCGGCATGACGATTGGCTATTTCAATCAGAATGTCGGTGAGATGTCGGGCCAGAGCGCGGTGGCGGCGGTGATGGATGGCGTCGGCCCGGTGAGCGCGCTGGCCGCCGAGATGGCCGAGCTTGAGGCGGCGATGGTCGACCCGGGCCGTGCCGATGAGATGGATGCCATCATCGAACGCTATGGCGAGGTGCAGGGCCGCTTTCAGGAACTGGATGGCTATGCCCTGGAAGCCAAGGCGCGCGAGGTGCTGGCGGGCCTGAGCTTCAGCCAGGAACGCATGGATGGCGATGTCGGGCTTTTATCCGGCGGCTGGAAGATGCGCGTGGCGCTTGGCCGCATCCTGCTGATGCGGCCCGATGCCATGCTGCTGGATGAGCCGAGCAACCATCTCGATCTCGAAAGCCTGATCTGGCTCGAAGCCTTTCTGAAGAATTACGACGGCGCGCTGCTGATGACCTCGCATGACCGCGAGTTCATGAACCGCATTGTCGGCAAGATCGTCGAGATCGACGGCGGCACGCTCACCACCTATTCCGGCAATTATGATTTCTACGACCAGCAGCGGGCGCTGAACGAGAAGCAGCGCCAGGCGCAGTTCGAGCGGCAGCAGGCGATGCTGGCCAAGGAAATCAAGTTCATCGAACGCTTCAAGGCGCGCGCTTCCCATGCCGCCCAGGTGCAGAGCCGGGTGAAGAAGCTCGATAAGATCGAACGCGTCGAACCGCCGCGGCGGCGCCAGGCGGTGCAGTTTGAATTCCGCTCCCCACCGCGCTCGGGCGAGGATGTGGCGAGCTTCAAGAATGTGCATAAGGGCTATGGCAGCCACTCGATCTATGCCGGGCTGGATTTCCAGGTCCGCCGCATGGAACGCTGGTGCGTGCTGGGGGCCAATGGCGCCGGCAAATCGACGCTGTTGAAGATGATCGCCGGCGATACCGTGCCGGACCAGGGCACAGTCAGCCTCGGCAGCAGCGTGAAGATGGGCTATTTCGCCCAGCATTCCATGGACCTGCTGGACGGCGACGACACGGTGTTTGAAACGCTTGATAAGTCATTCCCGCAGGTAGGGCAGGGCACATTGCGCACGCTGGCCGGCTGCTTCGGCTTTTCGGGTGACGACATCGACAAGACCTGCCGCGTGCTCTCAGGCGGCGAGAAGGCGCGGCTGGTGATGGCCAAGATGCTGTTCGACCCGCCGAATTTCCTGGTGCTCGACGAGCCGACCAACCATCTCGACATGGCGACCAAGGAAATGCTGGTGGCGGCGCTCTCGGCCTTCGAGGGCACCATGCTGTTCGTGTCGCATGACCGCCACTTCCTCGCCGCGCTTTCCAACCGCGTGCTGGAACTGACGCCCGAAGGCGTGCACCAGTTCACCGGCGGCTATACCGAATATGTCGAACGCACCGGCCAGGAAGCGCCGGGGCTGCATCCGGGCGGATAGTCTATACCTTTTGTGTGACAGCAGGTCAGACATCCGTTGCGCCTGCATGTTGCGGAAGCCACAGCAGGGCGCCAATCTGGGCTATCTCGAGTCGCGAGCAGGGGGCAGCATGAATCCGTTTCCGGAAGACATCTTCACCGAACCGGCGGATGTCGACCCCGACACCCTGGCCAATCTGGGGCCGCTGCGCCGGCTGGCCGGTGTGTGGGAAGGCCTCAAGGGCATCGACCTCAATCCGAAAGCCGATGGCCCGGAGCGCCGAGCATATCTTGAGCGGATCGAGATGCAGCCGATTGATCCGCAGGCCAATGGCCCGCAACTGCTCTACGGCCTGCGCTATCACGTGCATATCAATACGCCCGAGGAAGACATCACCTTCCATGATCAGGTCGGCTATTGGCTGTGGGAGCCGGCCACGGGCCTGGTGATGCAGACGCTGGCGATCCCGCGCGGGCAGACTGCCTTGGCTGTTGGTCAGGCAAAGCCCGACGACATGAGCCTGGTGGTGGAAGCGACGCGCGGCCAGACCAATTACGGCATCTGTTCCACCGACTTCCTGGAATATGCCTTCCGTACCGACTCATACCGGCTGGAAATCAGCTTCAGCGAGGATGGCAGTTGGAAATACGTTTCCGACACCATGCTGATGGTGCGCGGCCGCACGGAATTGTTCCGGCACCGCGATGTGAACCGGCTGGTGAAGGTGGCCGAGCCGCAGCCCAATCCGCTATTGCTGCGGCTTCGGGCGGCGGAGACGGCGTGACGCGGCAGCGCTTTCTGCGCCGCGCTGGCTAGAGAATCAGGCCCTTGAGCAGTTCTTCGGACGGCTCGGCGAGCAGGCCATCGGCCTGCAGCATGACGAAGCCGTGCAACTGCGCCCAGATGGCATAGGCGGCGAGGCGGGGCTGTTTCACAGACCCGCCATCCGCGACGCGGCTCAGCAGGGGCTCGAAGCTCGCCCAGGCCGCTTCCCGTAATTCACTGTCCTCGGCAGCATTGGCGACAAGGCTGGAGGCGAACATCAAGCGGTAGAGCTGCGTATTCTCCTCGCCAAAGCGGAGATAGGCGGCGCCGATCCGCTTGATCGCGCCAGTCTTGGGGCCAGCCTCGGATGCGGCCCGCAGTGTGTCCGTGAAAACCCGGAAGCCCTGGATCGCCACCGCGGTCAGCAGCTCGCCGCGGTCCGCGAAATGACGATACGGCGCCGATTGCGCCACGCCGGCCCGGCGCGCCAGCGAAGCCAGCGACAGGTCTTGCGCGCCATGGGCGGCGATTTCGCTGCGCGCCGCTTCCAGCAGGGTGCGGCGCAGGTCGCCATGGTGATAGGCATCACGTTTGCTTTTGGTCGCCAGCTTTTTCATGTGATAGGTCATAACATTTCTATTGACCCCAGTCAATCCGGTGTATGTGATATGCCATCACATCAGGAATGATGGTGATTTCGTCAAACCGGCTGGTTTCGCGTCACAGGCTGACACGGGCCGCCATCCGCAAAGAAAGGAATGTCACATGACCAATCAGTTCAACAATGAAACAGCCGTCGACCGCCGCATGGTGCTCCAGGGCACCGGCGCAGTACTCATCGGCGGCTTTGGCGGTGGCCTGGGAGTGGCCGCCGCCCAGCCGGCTGCTGCCCAGCCAGCTGTTGCCCAGGCAACCGCCCAGGCCGCACGCCAAGGCGGTATGCAGCAGGGGGCGGGGGATGCCGCGCCGCTGGGTGCCCGGCTCCAGGGCGTGCAGCATTTCGGCCTCACGGTACAGAACATGGACCGTGCCTATGCCTTCTACACCGAGGTGCTGGGCGGCACGGAGGTGATGCGCGACGGCGACTTCTACGGCGACCGCATCCACAACACGCTGCTGACCGACCAGGACATCGAAGCCCGCGCCCGCCGCGTCAATCCGCAGACCATCGGCATTCCCGACCTGCGCAGCGGTGCGCAGCGCCTGGATGTGCGCTTCATCCAGTTCGACAATGTCGTGATCGAACTGCTGCAGTATCGCGATGCGACCCAACCGGCGGGCAGCGGCAACGCTTTCGCCGAGCCGCTCGACCATATGAGCCCGGCTTTCCCGCGCATGATGCATATCTGCTTCCATATCCGCGACGATGTCGATTTCAATCGCTTCATCGCCGACCTCGAAGCGGAAGCCGCGCGGCGCGGTATGACCCAGGTCAAGGCCAACCGGGTGGTTACGGTCACCTCCGAGCCGGAGCGCCTGGCGACGCCACTCGAAGCCAACAGCAACGGCATCACGGAAGGCCAGTCGAATGGCTGGCGCCTGATCTATTGCAAGGGCCCCGAGGGCGAACAGCTCGAATTCGTCCAGGCTCTGGGTCCGGTCAAGCGCCTGTTCGACAATGCGCGCGATGCGCGCCGGACCATCTGAAATGATCCAGAAACCTGAAGTTACCCAGAAACCTGAAGTTACAAGGAGAAAATCACCATGTCCTCTACATCACTCAAGTTCGCCGCCGCGATTGCAGTCGCGGCGGGCGCGGTCTCGGCTCCCGCTTTGGTCAGCCGTGCTGAACCCCAAATCGCCGCGAGCGAGGCATCCGTCCGCTATGGCGCCATTCCGGCCGGGGCCTATGCAGTCGTCGCGGAAGTCCGGGCCAAGGCCGGCAAAGTGAACGAGCTGCGCGAGGCGACCTTGCCGCTCGTCGCGCAAGTCCGCAACGAGCCGAACAACATCGTCTACTTCCTGCATGAGGATCGTGCCGCGCCCGGGCATTTCGTGTTCTACGAAATCTTCGCCTCGGAAGCGGATTTCAAAGCGCATAACGCGACACCGCATGTCCAGGCATGGTTCGCACGCCTGCCTGAGCTGGCCGAGGGCGGCGTGACAGTCACGCACATGCAGTTGCGCGGCAACACGCAGTAGTTTCCGCGATCAACGCCGGCCTGGGGAAAAGATGAACCTCTCCAGGCCGGCGATATCGGAAGCAGGAAATCTCACCCGCTATAGGGATTCCGCGCCGGCTTGCCGGCGCCATCGGTCCATACGTCATGCGGCTTCTCGCGGTCGCGGATGCAGACGCGGTCATGGTCTGGATAGGTGATACGGTCGAGCGGGGCGCGGGTGCCGACCACCAGGTAGCGGGTCGGCGACGCGCTGCGGTTGGCGAGGCAATGGCCGACCGGATCATCGGCGCGGAAGGTGGCGGCATCGCCGGGCCGGAGCAGGGTTTCGCTGTCGCCCTCGATCAGCGTCACTTCGCCCTCCAGCACATAGACCATCTCGTCTTCGCCGCTATGCCAGTGCTTGAGCGCCGAGCGCGAGCCGGGTTCCAGTGTTTCGATGAAGGCGCCGAACTGGCTGAGGCCGCCGGCCTCGCTGATCCATTCGGTCTGGCTGGCACCGCAGATATCGTCGGCAGTGTTGCGCTCAATGATGCGGCGATCCGGCGTGATGACGGGCATGGCGGCTCCTGTGCTGGTGCCGCAATGCTAGCCTGGCAGCCGATGGTGGGATAGGCGCTATAGCGCCGAGTGATCCTTCACCGCTGCCTCGAAGGCGGGCTTGAGGCCGAGGAAGCGTTCGTCCAGCGCCGCCGGATTGCTGCGGTTCAGCGCGATGGATTGCGCACGGGCTTCGCCTCCACGGATGACATCGAAGGCGCCGCGTTCGATACCGTCGATGGTAGCATCGGCCACAGCCGAGGCCGGCTCGCGGGTAACGCCGAGTTCGGCGCCGGCACGGCTGGATTTCATCATTGGCGTGTCGGTGCCGCCAGGATAGACGGTCATCACATGGATGCCTTCGCCCTTGAGTTCGCGGCGCAGTGATTCACCGAAATGGCCGAGGCCTGCCTTCACCGCACCATAGGCGGCATAGAAGGGCGCGCCGACCAGGCCGAGGCCGGAGGAAACATTGATCACCACCGCATCGCCGCTGGCGCGGAGCGCGGGCAGGGCGGCGCGGGTGAGCAGGATCGGCGCCGCCAGATCGACCTCGATCATCTTCAGGATGTCGGCTTCCGGCATCTGCTCCAACCTGCCAGCGCGCACGCCGCCGGCATTGTTGATCAGGATGTCGAGGCCACCCAGGGCGGCCAGGGCCTGATCCAGCGTCGCCGCGCGGCCTTCCGCCGTTCCCACATCGGCGGCGATGCCGAATACCTTGCCGCCGCCGGCCTTGCTCAACTGCTGCACGGCATCATTCACCACCGCAACGCGGCGGCCGCTGATGGCGATGCCGGCGGCGCCCTTGGCGAGCAGGGCTTGGGCGATGGCGAAGCCGATGCCGCTGGAGCCACCGGTGATCAGCGCGCGCTTGCCCTTGATAGTCATGCCCTGGCCGGTCCCATCTTGCGTGGTCATTGCGCGGCACCCGCGATCTTGTCCTGCGTCTTGGTATCGAAGTCGCTGGCGTCGTGGCGTTCGTGCAGCTGGCTCGCCGGATTGCCGGTGACGCGGTTGACAATGCGGCCCCGATTCACCGCCGGGCGTTCCAGGATGGCATCGGCCCAGCGCAGCACATGCTTGTATTCATGCACCGAGAGGAATTCAGCCGAGTCACCATAGAGCCAGCCTTTCACGAGGCCGCCATACCAGGGGAACACGGCGATATCGGCAATCGTGTAGTCGGCGCCGCCGAGATAGGGGCTTTCGGCCAGGCGGCGGTCCAGCACATCGAGCTGGCGCTTGGTTTCCATGGCGAAGCGGTCGATGGCGTATTCCATCTTGGTCGGGGCATAGGCATAGAAATGGCCGAAGCCGCCGCCGAGATAGGGCGCGCTGCCCATCTGCCAGAACAGCCAGTTGAAACATTCGGCGCGCGCCGCCGGTTCGGTGGGCAGGAAGGCGCCGAACTTTTCCGCCAGATAGACCAGGATCGAGCCGGACTCGAAAACGCGCACCGGCTTCGGCCCGGAACGGTCGAGCAGGGCGGGGATCTTGGAATTGGGATTGACCGCGACAAAGCCGCTGCCGAATTGCTGGCCCTCGTTGATGCGGATCAGCCAGGCATCGTATTCGGCGCCGGTTTTGCCCAGCGCGAGCAATTCCTCGAGCAGGATGGTGACCTTCTGGCCATTCGGCGTCGCCAGCGAATAGAGCTGCAGCGGATGCTTGCCGACCGGCAGCTCCTTGTCATGGGTAGGGCCGGCGATGGGGCGGTTGATGCTGGCGAAATGGCCGCCGCTCGGCTTGTTCCAGGTCCAGACTTTCGGCGGCGTGTAGGCGGTATCGGTCATGTGGCTCCCCTGGGCGGCGCTGCTGGTGGTATTTGGCCTGATATAACGCAGGCTGCGGTGCCGGATACCCGCGCCGGGATAAAAAAGCCGACAAAAATCGGCGAATAGGCTGGCGGATTATTGAATTAGTGTTGACTAATGAATAAGTGTCGGCTAATGTGTTGCCATGTTCGAGCCAGCCACCATTCCCAATCTTCCCGTCACCCTGATCATGCGGGCGCTTGCCGACCCGACGCGCCGGGCGCTGTTCGAGCGCATGGCCGCTGCGTCCGAGATCACGGTGGCGGAGCTGACGCGCGGCAGCGGCGTGACGCAAGGCGCCATCTCGCAGCATCTCAAGACGCTGAAGCAGGCCGGACTGGTGGCCGAACGGCCGGAGGGGCGCAACGTGTTCTACCGCGTGCAGCCCGATGGGCTGGCGCCGCTGGTCGATTGGATCAGCTATTACCGCATCTTCTGGCGCGACCGCCTCGACGGCCTGCGCGACCTGCTGAAGGAAATCGACCAATGACCGAAACTCTGCTCAACGCCGCGCCGGATGCGGTGGAAACCCAGTCGATCATCATCGACGAGGTGTTTCCGCACCGCCCGGAAGTGCTGTGGCAGGCGCTGACCAATGGTGCGCTGATAAACCGCTGGATGATGCAGCCGCAGGGCTTTGAGGCCGTGGTGGGCAAGGAATTCACCTTCCAGACCACGCCGGCAGGCGCCTGGGATGGCACCATCCGCTGCACCATGCTGGAAGTCGTGCCGTTGCAGCGCCTGGTCTATGCCTGGCGCAGCGGCGACAAAGGAAATGTCGGCTATGGCGCGCCGCTCGATACCGTCGTCACCTTCACGCTGACACCGGTTGAGATCGGCACGCGCTTGAAGCTGGTGCATGCCGGCTTCGTGCTGCCGCGCAATGACACTGCCTTCACCAGCATGGGCAAGGGCTGGAAGACCTGTGTGGAACGTCTGGCCGGCGTCGTCGACAAGCCAGACTGAGTTCAAGCCTTCATCCGTACTCCATCGGGCTGCCGGCAATGCCGCTGGCAGCGGATGGGAAACTGCGCCAGAGCGAGGAGAGAGACGATGTCACATAGCATTGCATCACGGGAAGAATGGCTCGCCGCGCGGCGCGAGCTGCTGCTGGCCGAGAAGGCGCTGACGCGGCAGAGCGATGCGCTGGCCGTGCAGCGCCAGGCGCTGCCCTGGGTGCGGATCGACAAGAGCTATCGCTTTGATACCGAGGCCGGCACAGCCACGCTCAAGGATCTGTTCCAGGGCCGCTCGCAATTGCTGGTCTATCATTTCATGTTCGGCACCAATTACGCGGCCGGCTGCCCGTCCTGCTCGATGATCGCGGATGGCTTCAATGGCTTCACCGAACATCTGGCACAGCATGATGTGATGCTGTGGGCGGTGTCGCGTGCGCCGCTGCAGAAGCTGCTTAGCTTCCGCCAGCGCATGGGCTGGAGTTTCCCCTGGGCTTCTGCCGGCGACAGCGATTTCAACGCCGATTTCAATGTCTATTTCTCGGAAGCGCAGCAGCAGAGCGGCGCTGGTGAATACAATTACCAGTCTGCTGCCATTCCGCTCGATGCATTGCCCGAGCCTGTGCTGCAGATCGCGGCGCGCTGTGGCACCGATGGCCCCACCTTCATCCAGGACCGCCCGGGCATGAGCGCCTTCGTGCTGGAGGATGGCGTGATCTATCACACCTACTCGGCGTATGCGCGCGGCATGGATGTCCTGTGGGGCGCGTATCAATGGCTGGATCGCGCACCTAAGGGCCGCAATGAAAGCGGCATCTGGTGGCGCCGCCGGGGCGAGTATGAAAGCATGGTGCAAAGCCCGGCTGCCTCCTGCTGCCGCTGATCACGGCATGGCTGGCTGCTGCACGGCTTCAGAAGTGGGGAAGGGAAGCGACGTGGAACAATCGCGTTATCGTTGGGTGATCGTCGCCGCCGGCGGCCTGATCTGCTGTGTTGCGGTGGGCTCGCTGTTCTCGCTGCCGATTTTCCTGCAGACCATGGCCAAGGATACCGGCTGGTCGGTGGCCGGTATTTCCGGTGCCATGACCGCCGCTTTCCTGGCAATGGCGGTGGGCAGCATCGTCTGGGGCAATCTTTCCGACCGCTTCGGCCCGCGTGTCGTGCTGCTGCTTGGTACCGCCATGCTCAGCCTCGGCCTGGCGCTGGCGAGCCAAGTGCAGTCTTTGCTGTTGTTCCAGATTCTGTTCGGCATCGTGGTCGGCCTGGGTACTGCAGCCACCTTCGCACCAATGATGGCCTGTGTCACCGGCTGGTTCGATACCCAGCGCAGCCTGGCGGTGTCGCTGGTTTCCGCCGGCATGGGTATCGCGCCGATGACCATGTCGCCGCTCGCCGCCTGGCTGGTCTCGGTGCATGACTGGCGCAGCGCCATGCTGATAATCGCCGGCCTTGCCGCGCTGCTGATGTTTCCGGCGGCCCTGCTGGTGCGCCGCCCGCCGGCCTTGGAAGCGGCGGCAGCAGAAGTGGACACGCCGGCTGCCGATGCCGGTGGCGATATGAGCTTGCAACAAGTGGTGCGCTCGCTGGCTTTCATCGTGCTGCTGCTGACCAACTTCTTCTGCTGCGCCACCCATGCCGGGCCGATCTTCCACACTGTCAGCTACGCTTTGAGTTGCGGCATCCCGCTGCTCTCGGCGGTGACGATCTACAGCGTCGAGGGCCTCGCCGGCCTTGGCGGCCGCATCGCCTTCGGCCTGCTCGGCGACCGCTTCGGCGCGCGGCGCGTGCTGGCTGCCGGCCTGCTGGTGCAGGCTTTCGCGGCGGCGGCGTTCATCTTCGCCCGCGAACTGGGCGGCTTCTATGCCGTGGCGGCCCTGTTCGGCTTTGTTTATGCCGGGGTGATGCCGCTTTATGCGGTGATCGCGCGCGAGAATTTCCCGCTGCGCCTGATGGGCACGGTGATTGGTGGTATCGCCATGACCGGCAGCCTTGGCATGGCAACCGGCCCGCTGATCGGCGGCCTGATCTTCGACTCGCTGCAAAGCTACACCTGGCTCTATGCCGGCGCCTGGGCCCTTGGCATCGGTGCGTTTCTCATCGCCATGACCTTCAAGCCGGTACAGCGGCAGCCGGCCACCATGCCAGCCTGAGAAAAAGCGGCGCCGCCATGGCCTTGGCGCCAACACCACGCTATATACTCGGAAATCCAGGGAGGAATACCGCAATCTGAACTGCGTTGGTGGGGTGCTTCATCCTGCTGCGATGGAGACCTGCCATGACTACCCCGGAAACGGCTGCGCCTGCCGCGCCTGTCCCTGCCGCCCCTGTACCTGCGATGCCGCCCCTGCTGATTTTCGCGCTGGCCACAGGCGCCGGCCTTGGCGTTGCCAATATCTACTACAACCAACCGATGCTCGGCCTGATCGAGGAGAGCTTCGGTGTCAGCACCGGCGGCCTGGTGCCGACGGTGACGCAGCTCGGCTATGCGATGGGCCTGCTGCTGCTGGTGCCATTCGGCGACATGGTGGAACGCAAGCGCCTGATCCTGGCGCAGTTCGGTTTTCTCTGCTTGGGGCTGGGGCTGGCCGCCTGGGCACCGGCCGGTTTCGTGCTGATCGTCGCTTCCTTCGCCATCGGCCTGATGGCCACGGTGGCGCAGCAGATCGTGCCGCTCACCGCGCATCTGGCGCCGCCGGAAAAGCGCGGTGCCATTGTCGGCAATGTGATGGCGGGCCTGCTTTGCGGCATCCTGCTCAGCCGCACCCTGGCCGGCTATGTCGCCACGCATTTTGGCTGGCGTGCCATGTTCCTGCTCGGCGTGCCACTGGCCTTGCTGGCTTTGCTGTGGCTGGCGCTGATGCTGCCGCAAAGCCGGGGCGACAGCCGCCTGAGCTATGGCCGCTTGCTGCTCTCGATGATCGGCCTGTGGCGCGAGTTGCCGGCATTGCGCCGTGCCGCCTTCACCCAGGCCAGCCTGTTCGCGGCCTTCTCCTGCTTCTGGACCGTGCTGGCGCTGTATCTGGCGCAGCCGCCTTATAACCTTGGGCCGGAAGCGGCGGGCCTGTTCGGCGTTGCCGGAGTCATCGGCGTGGCGGCGGCACCCATTGCTGGCCGCATCGCCGACAAACATGGCCCGCACCCGGTGATCCTGGTCGGCGGGTTTGGCGCGCTGCTCTCCTGGGCTTTCTTCGGCCTCTGGCTGGCCGTGCCGGGGCTGGTGATCGGCGTGCTGCTGCTGGATTTCGCCATGCAGGCGGTGCTGATCAGCAACCAGCATATCATTTTCGCCCTGCGGCCCGAGGCGCGCGGCCGCATCAACACGCTGTTCATGGCGACAATGTTTGTCGGCGGTTCCATCGGTTCGATGGCCGGCATGTTCGCCTGGCAGCAGGGCGGCTGGAATGCGGTCTGCCTGCTCGGCGGCGGCTTCGCGCTGCTCTCCATGGCCTGGCAGCGTTTCGGCCTGCGTTAGGATTCGGGCTGATCAGCCGGCAGGCCGCCGCGACACGATGGCTACGCCGGTCAGCACAATGGCGGTGGCGATCACCTCGCGCGGGCTGATTGCTTCGCCCAGCAGCAGGAAGCCGAGGATGATGGTCCAGGGCGGCAAGAAATAGCCATTCATCGATCCGATGGTCGGCCCTGCCTTGTGCAGTATGTGCATGTACAGAACAATCGGCAGCGCCGTGCCGAACACGCCCAGCAACAGCAGCAACGGCCAGGATTCAAGTGCTGGCGTAAATGCAGCAGTGCCGCCTTGCCACAGGGCCAGGCCCAGGCAGGGCAAGCCAGAGAGAAGCTGCTGGCCGAAGGCGAGGCGGATCGGTTCCGGCGATGGGATATAGCGGACATAGACATTGCCGAGCGCGTAGCTGACAGCAACGATCAGCATTGCCGCTGCGCCGGCCATGTCGACGCTCTGCTGTGTCGCATTGCTGAAAGCATTCGGTCCCAGCAGCAGGACCATGCCGGAAAAGCCGATGCCGATGCCGAGCAGGCGGCGTGGCGTAATTTTCTCGCTGGCGAACAGGCATTGCGCCAGCACCGCAACGATCAGCGGCGTCGAAGCCTGAATCATCGATGTGAGGCCGGCCGGAATACGCATCAGCGCATAGACCGTAAGGGTATTCGGGATCACGCCTTGAAGCAGGCCGAGCACCAGCCAGTCGCGCAGGTCGCGGCCGCGCGGCAGCACCGACAGGCGGGCGATGGTGACGATCCACAGCCCGATCAGCAGGCCACCTGTCAGGCCGCGGATTGCTGCCAATGCTGCCGGTGATAGTGACAGCCCGGCCAGTTTCATCAGGATGAAGGCGCTGGCCCAAAGAAAGGAGCAGACCAGCATTTGCAGCAACAGGGGCGGGCTTGATATTGTCTTCATGTGAAGATACTTGTCCTGGATATATCTTCATGTCAAGATAAATTCGTGACCCGCGAGGACGCCATGAGCCGCCAGCCAGCCAGTGATGAAACCGCATCGAGGGACCATGTCGACCGTATCCGTCAGCAATGGGCGCGCGAGTTGCCTGACCTGGATACGGCGCCGATGGAGGTACTGGGGCGGGCCTACAGGCTGGCCCGGCTGGTGACGCCATCCATCGAGGCGACTTTTGCTGCCTATGGCCTGGATCGCGGTGAATTCGATGTCATTGCTACGTTGCGCCGGGCCGGGCCTCCATACAGGCTGACACCAACCGAACTGTATCGCACCTTGATGATCGCATCCGGCAGCCTGACCCATCGCCTGAGCCGGCTGGAGCAGGCCGGGCTGGTGCGTCGCGTGCCGTCCCAGCAGGATGGCCGCAGCCTGGTGGTAGAATTGACCAGCGAAGGCCAGCACCGCGCCGAAGCGGCCTTCCGCCAGGATATGGCGAACGAGGCGTCGTTCATGGCAACACTTGAGCCGCGCAAGCGTGCCCAACTCGCGGCCCTGCTGCGTGAACTCAACCTCGCCGTGGAGGCGCGTCTGGCTGAAAAGCCTGTGGATTAAGCGCCCCGCCGGCTCCCGGCGACTGGCGACAGGATGGGGCCTGGGCTATTCCTGGCGGGCCAAATTCTGGGAGCCATGCGATGACGCCGATTGCCAAGATACTGCTGCTCGGTTCGGGTGAACTGGGCCGTGAATTCGTGATTTCCGCCAAGCGGCTGGGTGCCTATGTGATCGCCTGCGACTCCTATCCGAAGGCGCCGGCGATGCAGGTGGCGGACGCGTTCGAGGTCTTCTCGATGCTGGATGGTGCGGCGCTCTCGGCGGCCATCGACAAGCACAAGCCGGATTTCGTGGTGCCCGAGGTCGAGGCGATCCGTACCGAGGTGCTGAAGGATTACGAGGAGAAGGGCCAGAAGATCGTCCCCTCGGCGCGCGCCACGGTGATGACTATGAACCGCGACCGTATCCGCGATGTCGCCGCCAACGAACTCGGCCTGCCGACCTCGAAATTCACCTATGCCGAAAGCCTCGATGAGATGCGCGCGGCCGTGGCCCAGATCGGTTTGCCCTGCGTGGTCAAGCCGGTGATGTCGTCATCCGGCAAGGGCCAGAGCACGGTGCGGCTGGATGCGGAAGTCGACAAGGCCTGGGATTATGCCGTGGCCGGCATGCGTGGCGACCGCAAGCGCGTGATCGTCGAGGGTTTCATCGCCTTCGATTATGAAATCACGCTGCTTACCATCCGCACCCGCGATGGCGTGGTGTTCTGCCCGCCGATCGGTCATCGCCAGGAACGCGGCGACTATCAGGAGAGCTGGCAGCCGACGCCGATGTCGGCCAAGGCGGTGGCCGAGGCGCAGCGCCAGGCCAAGGCGGTGGTGGACAATCTCGGCGGCTATGGCCTGTTCGGCGTCGAATTCTTCGTCAAGGACGATGCGGTGATCTTCTCCGAGCTATCGCCGCGCCCGCATGACACCGGCATGGTGACGCTGATCTCGCAGAACCTCACCGAGTTCGACCTGCATGCCCGTGCCATCCTCGGCCTGCCGATCCCCAGCATCACGCAACATGGCGCCAGCGCCTCGGCCGTGATCCTGGCCGACCGCGATGCCACCGAATTCGGCTTCGAGGGTGTCGCCGAGGCGCTCAAGCCGGCTGCTGCCGGCGTTGACCTCGATATCCGTATCTTCAACAAGCCGACGACGCGGCCCTATCGCCGCATGGGCGTGGCGCTGGCCCTGCTGCGCGATGGCACCACCGACCAGGCCCGTGCTGCCGCCAAGGCCGCTGCAGACAAGGTGAAGATCATCTACAAAGGCTGACCGCGCCCCTGGTAGTGACTGGCTGTATCGCTGATTCCAAGGTGTCGCGCGACAGCCTGAATTGACGGGCTATTTCGTGGCCGTCCTGCCACAATGGCGGGCTGCTTCCCGCCTTGCGGAGCGCGGAGAAGCGGAGAGGCCCGTTGCTCCGCCCGGAACAGCCAGGAGCGGATCATGAAAAGCATCGCTACCGGCGCCCCCTTGCTGCACGCCGATGAACTGCCGGCCTGCCAAGTACATTACGAGCATGGCCGTTCGGCCTTTCTGCTGGTCTGCGATCATGGTGGCAACCGGCTGCCGCGCGCAGTCGGCGGTCTTGGCCTCGATGCAGCCGAACTGGAACGCCACATTGCCTGGGATATTGGGGCGGCGGCGTTAGCGGTCAAACTCGCCCAGAAGCTTGATGCCTGTCTGATCGTGCAGCCGTACTCCCGTCTTGTCATCGACTGCAACCGACCGCCTCTGTCTGCGGCGGCTATCGCATCACAAAGCGAGGCGACCGTGATTCCCGGCAACCTGGATCTCGCGTCAGCGGATGCAGCGGCACGGCGGCGTGATATCTTCGCGCCATACCACGACCGCATTACCGCTGAACTCGATGCCCGCGCTGCAGCGCACCAGCCAACGATCCTGGTGGCGTTGCACAGTTTCACGCCGGTCTATCTCAACGAGCATCGCCCATGGCAGGCTGGTGTGCTTTATCACCGCGATGCCCGGCTTGGCCATATCCTGCTCGACCTGCTGCGTGCCGAGGGCGGGTTGGTGGTGGGTGACAACCAGCCCTATTCCATCGACGATGAGACTGATTACACCATTCCCATTCATGGCGAGCAGCGGGCATTGCCGCATGTCGCACTCGAAATACGCCAGGACCTGCTGGCCGACGAAACCGGTCTGGCGATCTGGGCCGAACGGTTGGCGCGGCTGTTGGGACGTGCCGAATTACTATTCAATGAGGCTCTGTGATCTCGTCGCAATCGACCAGGAAGCTGACCAGCTTATTGGGGCCGAACGTGCTGCTGATCGCGACATCGGCAGCATCGCGACCGCGTGCAATCAGTACCCGACCGATGCGCGGCATGTTGTTGCGCGGATCGAAGGTATACCAGCGACCGCCGAGATAGGCTTCGAACCAGCCGGCGAAATCCATCACGCCGTAGGGCGGCGGAATGCCGATGTCGCTGAGATAGCCAGCGCAATAGCGGGCCGGGATGTTCATGCAGCGGCAGAAGGCCACGGCGAGATGCGCGAAGTCGCGGCACACGCCCCGGCGATCCTGGAACACCTGGGCAGCGGTCTTGCTGGCGGAGGCATGTTCGTAGCCGAAGGTGATGTGGTTGTGGACGAAATCGCAGATCGCCTGCACGCGCGCCCAGCCTGGTGGGAAGCGGTCAAACAAGCCCCAGGCTGCGTTGGTCAGGTGATCGGTGTCGCAGTAGCGACTGCCGAGCAGGAAAACCAGGACCTCCTCGGGCAATTCCTCGATGAGATGCTGGTGGGCCGAGGTCACAACTTCGTCGGGCAGGCCGCTATCGCGCACCACGCCGGTGGCGGCGATGCGGGTACGGCCGGGCGGCGCGGTAAGCCGGGTGCACCAATTACCGAACTGGTCGCGATAAGCGGAAATCGGCACGCGCGGGTTAGTTGTCATAAGGTCGGGGATGACAATATCGGAGGCCCGCGAATAGTGGACGCTCAACGCCAGGATCATCGGGGTGGGCTGCGGACATTCGTAGATCAGTTCATAGCCGAGACGAATTTGCATGGCTGGTATCCTTGCGAATGGGGAAAATAGGCATCTTCAGTTATGCGTCTGGAATGAGTTGTTCTGGCCGCTGAACTGTGGCGCCGCACTCTGCTCAAGGACGCTGACGGCAACATCCATGCTCAGGAAGGCGGAGGGCCTGCCTACGAAGGTGCCCCAGAGTGGCAGTACCTGGGCATGATCCCAGGCCATTGCGACGCGAATCAGGTTGCGGTTGCCGACGATCTTGTTGGTTGGATCGAAATCGACCCAGCCAGCTCCCGGTAGATAGACCTGAAGCCAGGCATGGGTGGCGCCATCGTCCACGATCAGGTCAGTGCCGGCGCCGGGTACGAAGATGTAGCCGCTGACGAAGCGGGCCGCAAAACCCAGTGAGCGAACCGCCTCGATCATCAGCAGGGCGAAATCGCGGCAGGTGCCTCGCCGATATGCCAGTGTCTCGTCCGGCGTTTGCACGCCGCGTTCGGCCCGTCGGCTGTAGTAGAAGGTTTCATTGATTGCTGCGGTGATAGCGCGCAGCAGGGCCATGGTGTGGCCTGAGACCGGCAAGCGCAGAAAGCTCTGAGTCCATTCCCACAATTCGGTGCTGGGATAGCGCTGCTGCAGGCATTGCGCGAGATCGGTGCGTTCAGTGTCGCTGTAGTATAACGGATAGTAGCTGGCGGCATTCTCCAGCCGGTATTCCGGGCTGGCTGCTTCGATATGCTCGATCATTACCGTGCTCTCGAAACGCAACTCGGTGGTCTCGCCGCTGAATGTCGCTACGGCAACGGAATTGTCGAATATGTCGTGAATCCAGTAGAGATCGGCCGGCCGCGGCTGGATCATCAGGCTGGTTTGCAGCAGGCGTAGGTCATGACTCTCGCGCGGGCGGAACATCACCCGGTGTTCGCCAAGCTGCACTGGCTCGGAATAGCGGTATACGGTGGCGTGTCTGACCGTAAGCAGGCGGGTTGGGGCATGGCCGTCAGGATAGCTCAAGGCCAGTACATTCACCGTCGGCTGGGGGGAGGAGAAAATGGAAGCTACCACCTATCTCGCCGCCAAGCCAGCGCGGCGGAACCAGGCCTGCCGGTGTCATGCAGGGAGGGTGGCGATATTGCGTGATACCGCGAAGTCGGCTTTCATCCCCGTTGGTAGTATCAAGGAAGCGAAACCCATGCCTGTCACCGTCTACGGCATCAAGAATTGCGACACCATGAAGAAGGCTTTCACCTGGCTGGACAGCCAGGGCGTGCAATATGCCTTCCATGACTACAAGGCCGCCGGCATTGACAAGGCGAGCCTGGAACGTTGGTGCAAGGCTTTGGGCTGGGAGACGGTGCTGAACCGCGCCGGCACCACGTTCCGCAAGCTGCCGGAGGCTGACCGCGAGAGTCTGACCGAAGCCAAGGCGATCAAGCTGATGCTGGCGCAGCCGAGCATGATCAAGCGGCCGATCCTCGAGCAAGGCGGTGGCAAGCCGCCGCTCGCCGGCTTCAAGCCGGAGGTCTACGCCAAGTCGGTCAAGTAGGAGAGGAGGGGAGCGGATCAGCTCCGCTCCACCGTCTGGGCCGCGGCATCCAGCACCGCCGCGATCTTCTCCGCCGCTGCCGCGTCGATCGAGCCCTGGCGCAGGCGCAGGCGCAAGGCCAGTTTCAGGTTTTCCATCGCGCGCAGCACAGGGGCCGGCACGCCGCCACGGCCTTCGCTGCCGCCCTGGCGGCTGAGCAGCGCATCCACGGCCGCGCGGTTCGCGGTGAGGAAGCTCTCGCCCTCCGGCGTGATGTGATAGCGCTTGCGGCTGCCTTCCTCGGCCTCGATGCGGGCATAGCCCATGTCGTCGAGCCAGGCGAGCGTGGGGTAGATCACGCCTGGGCTGGGGCTGTAGCTGCCGCCGAAGCGTTCCTCGATGGCCTTGATCAGTTCATAGCCGTGGCGCGGCGCTTCGCCGATCATCGCCAGCAGCAGCAGGCGCAGCTCGCCATAGTCGAACAGGCGGCGACCGTCGCGATGGCCGTGGCGGCGATGGCCGAACGGGCCGCGATGCTCATGCTCGCCGCCCTCCATGCCGGCGCTTTCGTCGCGATGGCGGCGGCCACGATGGCCGAACAATTTGTGGATCATGTTTTTTTATCCTTTCTTGGACTGATGCGAGGCGTACGGCTAGGCCGTGCCTCACAGTCTGAAAAATAGATCGAGATATATCGTGATTCAAGATATATCTAGAAATATATCTAAAGTGGCGGAAATCCGCCAGGAAAGCTGGTATCGGAAGGTTTTAAGGCCGATGCCGGCCTATTGCGGCGGCTATTGCCGGGCCGTGATGCCCTCGGCTACGGCGGCGAGGATTTCGCGCGACAATTCGTCGTCATCCGCGATGCGCGACAGCACGATAGCGCCGACCATGGCGCTGTAGGCATACATGCCCTGCTTGCGCTTGGCTGCCGCGCCGCGGCCACCGATCAGGTTGCCGAGCATGTCGAAAAAGCCGCGCAGCGTCTCGGTGATCGGGCGGCGCAGGCTTTTCGGCTGCCGCGCCAGTTCGGAGCCCATCGCGGCGAAGGCGCAGCCGCCGCCCGGTTCGTCGCGATGCTGCGGCCGCAGATAGGCGTGTACCACGGCGCCGAGCGGATCTTCCGGATGGCGCGCGATGCGCTCATGCCAGCGTTGCAGCGATTGCCGCAGCACCATATCGGAAGCCTCGGCCATCAGGTCTTCCTTGGAGTCGAAATGGCCGTAGAAGCCGCCATGGGTGAGGCCGGCCTGGCGCATCAGGTCGGCAACGCCGATGCCGTCGAAGCCCTTTTCGCGAAACAGCCTTGCCGCCGTCGTCACGATGCGCTGGCGGTTTTCCGCTGCCTGTTCCCTGCTGACCCGCATGGCACATTCTCCTGTAACGCCTGCTTGACAAGATAAATGACGTGCGTCATGTATGTCAATACATGATGATCATCATCTAAACGGAGCGGCGTGATGCGGTACAAACTTTTCGGGCGCCATACGGGCCTGCGTGTGTCGGAATTGGCGCTCGGCACCGGCAATTTCGGTACCGGCTGGGGCCATGGCGCCGAGCGCGACGAGGCCAAGTCGATATTCGATGGTTATGTCGCGGCCGGCGGCAATTTCATCGACACGGCGGACACCTATCAGGTGGGGCAGTCCGAAGCGATGCTGGCCGACTTCATTGCCGCCGACCGCGACTATTTCGTGCTGGCGACCAAATACACGCTGGGTGCCGGCCCGAAAGCCGACTTGGCCCGTACCGGCAACAGCCGCAAGACCATGATCCGCGCCGTCGAGGACAGCCTGAAGCGGCTCAAGACCGACCGCATCGACCTGCTCTGGGCCCATATGGCCGATGGCCTGACGCCGATGGAGGAAATCCTGCGCGGCTTCGACGATCTGGCGCGCAGCGGCAAGATCCTGCATGCCGGCCTGTCCAACTTCCCGGCCTGGCGCATCTCGCGCGCCGCCACGCTGGCCGAACTGCGCAACACCTTGCCGCTCGCCGGCATCCAGGTGGAATACAGCCTTGCCGAGCGCACACCGGATCGCGAATTGCTGCCGATGGCGGAAGCATTGGGCCTCGGCGCCGCCCTTTGGTCGCCGCTCGGTGGCGGCTTCCTCACCGGCAAATACCGCGAGCAGCAGGAGGCCTCGCGCCTGACCAAACTCGGCATGCTGGTGCATACCGAGAAGTCGGCACGCGAGACTGCCTTGCTCGATGCCGTGCTGGCGGTGGCGGCGGAAGTCGGCGCCCCGGCCACCCATGTGGCGATTGCCTGGCTGCGGGCCAAAGCAGCGCGCTCCAGCACCAGCCTGATCCCGATCCTGGGGCCGCGCACGCGGGCGCACCTCGATGGCACGCTCGGTGCGCTGTCCTTACAGCTCGATGCCGCACAGGTCGCCGCGCTGGATGCTGTCAGCGCCGTGCCGCTTGGGGTGCCGCATGAGCAGTTGCAGGCTTCGCTGCCGCGCCTGGCTGGTGGCGTGCTGGACAAGCTGGACCTGCCGGCGCTGCCGGTGGCTTAAGGAGAGAGACCATGACCAATAGTCATTCCAGGGCAGTGATCGCGGGTTATGCCCGCACCCCGTTCCACTTCGCCAAGAAGGGCCGGCTGGCCAATGTGCGGCCGGACGATCTCGCTGCCACCGCCATCAAGGGGCTGGTGAACCGGCTCGACCTCGATCCGGTGCTGATCGAGGATGTGCTGATGGGCTGTGCCTATCCGGAATCGGCGCAAGGCAACAATATCGCCCGCATTGCCTCGCTGCTGGCCGGTTTTCCCAACACCGTCAGCGGCGGCACCATCAACCGTTTCTGCGGTTCCTCGATGACCGGCATCCATTATGCCGTCGGCCAGATCGCCATCGGGGCAGGGGATGCCTTCCTCTGCGCCGGCGTAGAATCGATGACCATGGTGCCGCAGGGCGGTTTCAACTTCTCAGCCAATCCGCGCTTCAAGTCACCAGAGCATCCCAATGCCGAAATCGGCATCGAGGCCTATATCTCCATGGGCCGCACGGCGGAAAATGTCGCGGCGCAGTTCAACGTGTCGCGCCCCGAACAGGAGGCTTTCGCGCTGGTGTCACAGCAAAAGGCGGCGGCGGCTTTCAATGCCGGCAGGCTGATGGGTGAAATCATTCCAGTCGAGACTGTGGATGGTACGGTGGACAGTGACGGCTGCCTCAGGCCGCAGACGACCCTGGAAGGTCTTGCCGCGCTAAAGCCGGCTTTCGATGGCACCGTTACCGCCGGCACTGCCTCGCCGCTCACTGATGGCGCGGCGGCCACGCTGGTCTGTTCCGAGGCTTTCGCGGTGAAGCATAATCTGCCGGTGCTGGCGCTGGTCCGCGCCGTTGCCACGGCTGGCTGCGCGCCGGAAATCATGGGCATGGGCCCGGTGCCATCGACGCGCAAGGCATTGCAGCGCGCCGGCCTGAGCGTGGACGACATCGACCTGTTCGAAGTCAACGAGGCTTTCTCCAGCCAGGCGATTGCCTGCCTGCGCGAACTCGGTGTCGATGCGGCAAAGGTCAATCTTGATGGCGGCGCCATTGCCATCGGCCATCCCTTGGGTGCCACCGGCGCGCGCATCACCGGCAAGGCGGCGCAGTTGCTCAAGCGTGAGGGCAAGCGTTACGCCGTAGCGACACAATGCATCGGCGGCGGCCAAGGCGTCGCCACCGTGCTGGAGGCCGCCTAATCATGCTGGCATCCGCTCTCGCGCCGTGGCTGCAACGCCGTGGCATCCACTATGCCTGGGTGATCGCCGCCGTCACTTTCCTCACCATGCTGGTGATGTCGGCGGCACTCGGCCTACCTGGCGCCATGCTGTTGCCTTTGGGCAAGGAATTCGGCTGGACCACCGATGAGATTGCTTCCAGCCTGGCATTCCGCTTCGCGCTGTTTGGCCTGATGGGGCCGATGGCGGCGTTGCTGATGGAGCGTTTCGGCCTGCGCCAGGTGATCACGGTGGCGGTGCTGCTGGTCGGTGCCGGCATGGCGATGGCGACGCAGGTGCAAAGCCTGTGGCAGCTTTTCCTGCTCTGGGGCCTGGTGCTGGGCTTGGGCACCGGCATGACCGCTTTGGTGCTTGGCGCCGTGGTCGCCAATCGCTGGTTTACCACGCGGCGCGGCCTGGTGGTTGGCCTGCTCACCGCCAGTTCCGCCACCGGACAATTGGCCTTCCTGCCGATTGCCGCCTGGATGATCGAGCAATGGGGCTGGCGCTCGGCGGTTTTCCCGGTGGTGATTGCCTGTGGCGCCGCGCTGGTGCTGGCGGCTTTGCTGATGCGCAACCGGCCGAGCGATCTCGGCTTGGCACCCTATGGCGAAACCGCGCCGGCGGCGCCTGCGGCGCCCGCACCGCTGCCGAGTCTGGCGACGCCGTTCGTGGTGCTGTGGGAAGCAGCGCAGAAGCCGGTATTCTGGATTCTCGCGGGCAGCTTCTTCATCTGCGGCCTTTCCACCAACGGCCTGATCCAGACGCATTTCATCGCACTGTGCAGCGATTTCGGCCTCAGCGCCGTGCCGGCGGCGTCGGTGCTGGCGATGATGGGTGCCTTCGATGTCGTTGGCACCATTCTCTCGGGCTGGCTCTCCGACCGCTACGATAACCGCAAGCTGCTGTTCTGGTATTACGGCCTGCGCGGCCTCTCGCTGATGTGGCTGCCGTATTCCGATTTCACGCTCTATGGCCTGTCGCTGTTTGCGCTGTTCTATGGCCTGGACTGGATCGCCACGGTGCCGCCGACGGTGAAGCTCACCGGGCAGATATTCGGGCCGCAGAAGGTCGGCATGGTGTTCGGCTGGGTATTCGCCGCGCATCAGCTTGGTGCCGCCACGGCAGCCTATGGCGCCGGCCTGGTGCGCACCACGACGCAGAGCTATACGCCGGCTTTCTTCCTGGCGGGTGCCGCCTGCATCGTGGCGGCTGGAATCGTGCTGCTGGTGCGCCAGCAACGCGCCAAGGCGGTGGTGCAGCCTGCTTGATGACGGACTAGCGGCGTCGCTGAAACAGCATGCCGACGCCGAGGATGATCAGGATGGCCGGCCACCATTGATTCAGGAAGGCGAGCGACAGCATGTCGAAGTTGTTCGCCAGCAGCAGGGCGCCAAGGCCGATGAGAATAAGCGGTCCGACCATGATGGCCTCCCTGAATTGATTATGGCTGAGTCTATCAGCCGATGATGGGGCCATCCAGCGGGAAGCGGCCCTTGCCATCCTCGGCTTCCACGATCCACAGGTCCGGATCGCGGCTGATCGCCTTGGCCAGCATGGCTTCCACGGCGGCATCATCCTGTGGCCCGGTCTTGAACCAGGCCGCGCGGCCTTCACCGTCGCGGGCCTGTGTGAACAGCACGGCGCTGTCGCGGCTTAAAGAGATTTTCACGGCAACGGCGCCGGCATCGGCATCGCCGCGCCGCCGCAGATAGGCCGGGATCATCTCGTGGTCGTAGAGCCGCAGGATCGCCTGCACCAGCAATTCCGCTTTCAGCCGTGGGTCCATGTCAGGTCGTCCTCGGCTTGCTGCCGCTCAAAGCCACCAGCACGGCGCCGATGGCGAGGGCCGTGCCGCCGATGAGGAATTGCAGCATGTAGGAATGGGTCTGGGTGAACAGATACGACAGGCTGTAGCCGCCGCAGGCCTGCGCCGCACCGACCGCCACAGTCATCCAGCCCCAGACCTGGCGGTGGCGCGTGAGGCCGACCAGTTCGGCGACACGGCCCGAGAGGATCGCCGAGATGCCGGGCGCGAAAGCACCGGCGAGGAAGGGTGAGAGCATCAGCGCCGGCACCGAAGTGCTGAGCAGCGGCAGGAAGATGCCGAAGGATTTCAGCAGAAAGGCGATGATCAGCGCGCGGTGGAAGCCGAGTTTCTCGGCGGTGAAGCCGGCGGCGAGCGGCCCGCAGAGCGCACCGACACCGAAGCAGACCCAGTAGAAGCCGCCTTCCGCGAGGCCACGGCCAAGGCCACGCGCCACGAAATCGACCCAGAACACGGTATGGGGTACGAAGCCGAAAGAATCGAAGCCATAAGCCAGCAGCAGCAGCACGATGGGCCGCGACAGCAGCTTGCCTGAAGGCTCTTCGCTTGTCGCCGCGACAGGTGCTGCGGCCTGGACCCAGCTTTTCCAGGTGATCAGCGTGAGGCTGCCTGAGACCAGCGCCATGCCGAGCCACACGGCGCTGACGCTGAAGGCGGCGAGGCTCGGCACCAGGCTGCCACTGGCGGCGACGCCGATACCGACGCCGGTGAACACCACACCAGCGGCCCGCGCCCGGCGGTCCAGCGGCATGCGCACCAGAATGATCGGCAAGGCTATGATCATCAGCATGGCACCGGTGAAGCCGGCCATGAAGCGCCAGGGCACGAACCACCAGAAGCCCAGCGGCAGGGCGCAGACAATGAAGCTGAGCGTGGTCAGCACCAGCGCCAGCCGCACCATCGGCCCGGCGCCGAAGCGGGTGGCGAGGCGGTAGGACAGCATGCTGCCGAACAGGTAGCCGGTGAGATTGGTGGCGCCGAGATAGACGGCTTCCGAGGCCTGCAGCCAGCCATCCTGGATCAGCGCCGGAATCAGCGGCGTGTAGCCGAAACGGGCCATGCCGATGCCGATTAGCAAAGCCGCTGTGCCCGGCAGGGCGCCGAGCAGGAAACGCGTCAGGGTCATTCTGTTATATTTGGGCCAGGGGCGGGGCGAGACTGGTGCCAGTCTACGCCCTTACCCTCGGCAGGGCTACTTGCCGAGCAGGCCTTTCAGCTTGTCGGCCGCACCGCCGGCCGCCCCAGCAGCACCGCCGGCAGCGCCCGCCGCACCGCCGATGGCGCCCTTGAGCTGGTCGCCGAGCTGCTTCTGCAATTCGCCGCTGGCGACGCGGGCGGCCTGCTGGCTGATGGTGCCCAGCACCTTCTCGGCCACTTCCGCCGGGCTGGCGCCGCCCTGGCTCTTGCCGATATCGGTGAGCGTGATGGTTGGCAAGGCGGCGCTCAGTTCGCGGCCTTGCAAAGCCGCATGGCTCATGGCGATCTGGCCGCCGCTCACCACCAGGCGTTCGATGATCACCTTGGTCTCGGCCTTGCCATCCTTCTGCGGCGTGGCGGCACCATTCGGCTTCGAGCCGCCGGCGCCCATCTTCTGCGCATAAGCCTGGGTGTTCTTCTGGATTGTCTCCAGATTGCCGCCGCCAGAGGCATACTCATAGGTCACCTTCGGCCGCGTGATGGTCACTTCCTTGATCACGATGGGATTCTGCTGCAGCGTCGCGGTATCCAGTTTCAGCGAGATGTCGCCGAGGCTGAGTGCTTCCGGGGTGTTGAAGCCCTTCGGGTTGGCGACCTTTAGGTCAGTGATGGTGCCGCTGCCTTCGCGCAGGCCAATGGTCACCTTGCCGACGCTAACGCGGGCCTGGGTGGCCTCGGTGCCGTAGGTCTCGATCGCCACCTTCACCAGGCTGTCGAGATTGGAGAACAGGTAATAGACGCCGCCGGCAATGATCAGCACGATCACGGCCAGGGCCAGGGCTACCTTCTTCACCATTTTCCGTCTCCTCCTGTTGGCTGAACCGGCTTAAGCGACCGGCAGCACGGTCACGACGTTGCCAAGCACATTGGCATTCGGAATCAGGTTGCGCTTGCCGGCATCATCCACCACCTCAGTATAGCGCAGGTCGATCTTCGCCACGCGGCCTTCGATACCGGTGACGATAATGCGGTCGCCGCTGACGAACGGACGGTTCAGCAGGATCAGCATGCCCGCCATCAGGCTGGAGAGGATGTCCTTCAGCGCAAAGCCAAGCGCGAAGCCGGTGAGGCCGAGGCCGGCGATCAGGCCGGTGACATCGGCGCCGAGCGTGCCGAGCGAGGTGATGGCGCCAAACCCGATGATGCCCCAGCGCGCCGCCGAGGCCAGCAGTTCCAGCACGTCCTTGCGCTGCTTGTCGCGCTCCGCGACGCGATAGAGCACGGTGCGGGCGATGCCGCCGGCAATCCAGAAGCCGATTAATATGAGTATCGCACCGCCGAACGAGGTAAGCATCTTCAGCACTTGCGGCCAGTAGGCGGCGATCTCGGCAGTCATCGGCAGCTCCCTTTGTAAAATGCCTGTATTTCAAGCTTAACCCAGAGCAGGGCAGGGCGCATCCCCCGAGTGGTGGCCTCGCGTGGTGGCCTTGCATGGCCGGGCGCCAGCGGGTAGAGTTCGCACAACTGATATATCAGATGGGAGAAAACGCGTCTGCTCCAGCCTGCGAGGCGAAAGCGGGGCGTCGTGTGAGCGAAAAGGAGAAGGGTTTATGCGATTAGAGGGCAAGACGGCGGTAATCACCGCCGCGGCGCAGGGTATCGGGCGGGCCACAGCCATCGCTTTTGTGAATGAAGGCGCGAAGGTGATCGCCACCGACGCTAACCTGGAAAAGCTGAACGAATTGCGCAGCCTGCCCGGCATCCATACCGAAAAACTCGACATGCTGGATGCGGACGCGATCAAGGCTTTCGGCGCCAAGGTCGGCGCGGTGGATATTCTGTTCAACTGCGCCGGCTTCGTGCATCACGGCAGCATTCTCGATTGCACTGAGGAGCAGTGGGATTTCGCCATGAATCTCAATGTGCGCTCGATGTACCGCCTGACCAAGGCATTGCTGCCGGCGATGCTGGAAAGCGGCCGGGGCGCCTCAATCATCAACATCTCGTCGGGTGCTTCCTCGGTGAAGGCGGCGGGCAACCGCTTCGTCTATGGCACCAGCAAGGCGGCGGTGATCGGCCTTACCAAGTCCATCGCGCTCGATTTCATCCGCCAGGGCATCCGCTGCAATGCCATCTGCCCCGGCACCATCCAGTCACCCTCGCTGGATGATCGCATCGCCGCGCTCGGCCAGACCATGGGCAGCGTCGAGAAGGCGCGCGAGGCCTTTGTCGCACGGCAGCCACTCGGCCGTCTCGGCACGGCAGAGGAAATCGCGGCGCTGGCGGTCTACCTTGCTTCCGACGAAGCCTCTTTCACCACCGGCGCCATCCATATGATCGATGGCGGCTGGTCGCTTTAAGTTCAACAACGGAGACTGAGTAGATGAAACTGTTGCGTTACGGTCCGCTGGGCCAGGAAAAGCCGGGCATTCTCGATGCCCAGGGCGCGATCCGCGATCTTTCCGGCGTGGTCGGCGATATCAATGGCGCCACCTTGCAGCCTGAAGCGCTGGCCAAGCTGCGTGGCGTGGATGTGAATGCGTTGCCGAAGGTGGCCGGCAACCCACGCATCGGCGCCTGCGTTGCCGGCATTGGCAAGTTCATCTGCATCGGCCTCAATTATTCCGACCATGCCGCCGAAACCGGCGCCACCGTGCCGCCGGAGCCGATCATCTTCATGAAGGCGACCTCCGCCATCATGGGGCCGGATGATGACCTGATCATCCCGAAGAATTCGGTCAAGACCGACTGGGAAGTCGAACTCGGCGTGGTGATCGGCAAGGTGGCGCGCTATGTCAGCGAAGCCGATGCCATGAACCATGTCGCCGGCTATTGCACCATCAACGACGTGTCGGAACGCGCCTTCCAGATCGAGCGCCATGGCCAGTGGACCAAGGGCAAGAGCTGCGACACATTCGGCCCGATCGGCCCCTGGCTGGTCACCGCCGACGAGGTGCCGGACCCGCAGAATCTCGCCATGTTCTGCGATGTGAACGGCCATCGTTTCCAGAATGGCTCGACCAAGACCATGGTCTATGGCGTGCGCTATCTGATCAGCTATCTCAGCCAGTTCATGAGCCTGCAGCCGGGCGACGTGATCTCGACCGGCACGCCTCCAGGCGTCGGCATGGGCCAGAAGCCGCCGCTCTACCTCAAGCCGGGCGACAAGGTGCATCTCGGGATCGCCGGCCTCGGCGAGCAGCGGCAGAACGTGAAGGCTTACGCGGGTTGATGTATTAAGGCTTCGTCATGCCCGGGCTTGACCCGGGCATCTTTCGCAGATTGGCATGAGATGCGCGGATCAAGTCCGCGCATGACGACTTGTTGCTGGGGCATGACGATTTCTGTGGCGTTGTTCTGATTGACTTCCACCGCTCGCGACCTATCTCCGCGCCTAACTCAAGCAGCGGAGGAAACCATGTCGCTATCCATCTACCAGGCTTCGGTACCGGTCTATCTGCGCGGCCTCGACCGTGTGGATTATTTTCTCACCAAGGGCGAGGAATTCGCCGCCGCCAATAACATCCCGCTGGCCGAACTGGCCGAGGCGAAGCTGGCGCCGGACATGTATTCGCTGATCCGTCAGGTGCAGTCGGTGAGTGACGCGGCCAAGGGCGGCGGCGCCCGTCTGGCCGGCCTGGAGCCGCCGAGCATGCCGGATACCGAGACCACGTTCCCGGAATTGCATGCGCGTATCGCCAAGACCGTGGCATTTCTCAAAGGCCTGGACCCGAAGGCTTTCGACACGGCCGCCGACCGCGACATCGTGCTCAAGACGCGGGCGCGCGAATTGCATTTCAAGGGGGCGAATTTCCTGCTCGGCTTCTCCCTGCCGAACTTCTATTTCCACGTCACCACCGCCTACGGCATCCTGCGCCACAAGGGCGTGCCGCTCGGCAAGATGGATTTCCTCGGGGGACAGTAGGAGGGCGGCTATTTCCCGTCGAGGCGCCGCGAGAAGATGATGCGCGGCTCCTCGATATAGCCCAGGCGCTCGTAGAAGGCGCGCACGCGCTCATTCTCCGGTCGCACCATCAGCATCAGCTTCGGCACGCCGCGTGCCCGCGCCCAGTCCTCGGCGGCCTGCATCAGCCGGCGGCCGAGGCCGCCGCGCTGCTGCGCCGGTGCGGCGGCAAGATAGTAGACCCAGCCGCGGTGGCCATCATGCCCCACCATGGCGCTGCCGATCACCGCGCCATCCTGTTCGGCGATCAGCAGGATGGCTTCCTTCGAGCCAATGCAGAAGTCGATATCCTGGCCGGGATCGTTCCAGGGCCGGGTGAGGCCGCATGCCTGCCATAGCGCGATCACCGCCGCACGGTCGGCTGCCTGATAGGGACGGATAAGCATGCGGGTCAGCCGAAACTCTGATTGCCGTTGACCGGGAAGCGGCAGCCGAGGCGATAGCGCGAGGAGGGATGCAGGCAGCGCACCATGGTGACGGGGGTGTTGCGATTCCAGGTGCGCCGCGTCAGCAGCAGGCAGGGCTCGTCGGCCGGCATTGCCAGCCGCTCGGCCTGCTCATGGCTCGGCAGCACCGCATCCACCACATGCTCGATCTGATCATAGGGCACATGGCGCACCAGGTATTCGCCGGGCGGTGTGGTGGCGAAATCCTGCCGCAGGAAATCCGGCGCCATGGCCGGGCTGACATAGCGGTCCTCAAGCTGCACCGGGATGCCGTTTTCGAGATGCAGGCAGACGACATGGAACACCGAAGCGCCGGCGCGCAGGTCGAGCCAGGCGGCGATATCGGGCGGTGCCGCCACGCGCTCGGCCAACTGTACCTCGCAGCGGTAGTCATGGCCGCGCTGGCGGATCTCGGCGGCGATATTGGCGATCTGCAACAGCGTCGATTGCGGCTTGTCCTCGGCAACGAAGCTGCCGACGCCGACCACGCGCACCACGCGGCCCTGTTCCGCCAGCTCGCGCAAAGCCCGGTTCACGGTCATGCGCGCGGCGCCGAACTGCACCACCAGATCCTGCTCCGAGGGCAAGCGATGCCCGGCCGGCCATGATCCATCCTGAATCCTGCGCCGGATATGCTCCTTGATCTGCTCATAGAGCGCCAGGGCAGGCGCACCATTGCTTGCCGCCACCCGCAGCGGCGTGGCCTTCGCCGCCGACTTCGCCACCGGCTTGCGCGGTGTGCCGGGTCGTGTGCCTGGGCGGGAGCGGGTTGAGCTGGCCTTGGCGGGCATGGCGGTGCGGCTCAGTGCGCCGCGGCCAGGGCTTCGGCGCGGATTTCCTCCGTGAGCCGGGCCTTGAGCTGCATGAATTCCGGCGTCGTCTTCACCGTGTAATGGCGCGGATGCGGCAGGTCGACGATGGCTTCACTCTTGATCCGGCCGGGGCGGGCGGAGAACACCACCACGCGGCTGGCCATGAAGATCGACTCATCGATGTCGTGGGTTACGAACATCACCGTTTTCTGCGCCTGCTCCCAGATGCCAAGCAGCAATTCCTGCATCAGCACGCGGGTCTGGTTGTCCAGCGCGCCGAAGGGCTCGTCGAGCAGCAGGATCTTCGGGTCGTTGGCCAGCGCACGGGCAATGGCGACGCGCTGCTGCATGCCGCCGGAAAGCTGCTTTGGATAATGGCTCTCGAAGCCGCGCAGGCCGACCTGGGCGATGAAGCGCCCGGCGATCTCGTTCTGCTGCTTCACCGGCATGCCCTTTTCGCGCAGGCCGAAGCAGATATTCTGCTGCACGGTGAGCCAGGGAAACAGCGTGTAGCTCTGGAACACCACGCCACGGTCGGCGCCGGGGCCGCTGATCGGCTCGCCATCCAGCAGGATCTGGCCGGTTGTCGGCGTTTCCAGGCCGGCGACGAGGCGCAGCAGGGTGGACTTGCCGCAGCCCGAGGGACCGAGCACGGTGATGAAGTCGTTGTCGCCGACTTCGAGATCCACCGGCAGCAATGCCTGGGTCGGCGGCGCGTTGCGCTTCACGCCGGGAAACACCTTGGTGACATTCTTGATCGACAGCCGGCTCACCGCAACAGACTCCACGAAAACAGGTGCTGGTTGACTTTCTTGAACACCAAGTCTGTGACCAGGCCAACCAGGCCGATCACCACGATGCCGGCGATGATGTTGTCGGTCGCCATCAGCGCCTGGCTGTCGGTGATCATATGGCCGATGCCCGACGAGGCGCCGATCAGCTCGGCAACGATGATGTAGGTCCAGCCCAGGCCCAGCACCTGGCGCAGGGCCTCGGCGATTTCCGGCGCCGCACCCGGCAGCAGCACGCGGCGGATCACGCCGGTATCCTTGCAGCCGAGCGTGTAGGCGGCTTCCACCAGATCGCGGCGCGTGGCGGCGACGATCATGGTGATCATCAGCGTGAGCTGGAAGAAACAGCCGAGGAAGATCACGGTGAGCTTCTGCGCTTCGCCGATGCCGACCCACAGGATCAGCAGCGGGATGAAGGCGGAAGCGGGCAGATAGCGGGCGAAGGAGACGAAAGGCTCGAAGAAAGCCTCCACCGGCTTGTAGGCGCCCATGCTGATGCCGAGCGGCACGGCGATGGCAGCGGCGATGAGGAAGCCGCCGACCACGCGCCAGATCGTCATGCCGACATCGTAGGCGAATTTCTGGTCGGTGAAGAGGAAGATGCCGGTCTTCAAGGTCTGCCAGGGCGAAGCAAGGAAATGCTTCGGTACCGAGCCGGACCAGGTAAGCAGGGCCCACAGCCCGACAAAACCAACGAAGAAGGCGATGCCAAGAATGGTGCGGCTTTCGCGCGACACCGGAACGAGCAGCTTCATACAGACCTGCCAGGCATGCGTTGCATCATCGGATTCACTCGGGCTGTGGGCATTATGGTGCTTAGTTCAGGAAGCTGGTGTCGAACAGGCTGTCCATGTTGGTCGGCATGGTCTTGATCACGCCGATCTCCAGCAGCAGTGCCGCAGCTTCCTTGTTGAAGGCCTGGATTTCGCCGTTGAAGAACTTCTTGTTCGCCTCGCGGTCAGCCCACTTGATCATGGACTGCGACTTCTCGAACTGTTCGGCGGTCTGCTTCACGTCGGCGCCCATGATGGTGAAGGCCTTGGTCTTTTCCTTGGCAATCATGTCCAGCGCCTGGAAATAGCTCTCCACCAGCGCCTTCACGGCCTTCGGGTTCTCCTTGATGAACTTCGGGGTGCAGCCGAAGCTGTCGAAAACCATCGGATACTGCAGGCTGTCGGCGATCAGCTTGCCGCTCTCCGGCTTGTCGCGCACCAGGCTGAGATACGGCTCATAGGTCACGGCGGCATCCAGGTTGCCGGTGCCGGCAACGAAGGCATTGGCGGCCGGTGCCGGCTCCAGGGTGATCAGGTTCACGTCGCTGAGCTTCAGGCCGTTCTTCTTCAGAATCCAGGCCAGCGTGAAATGCGGGTTGGTGCCAGGCGCCGAAGCGGCCACGGTCTTGCCCTTCAGGTCGGAGACCTTGGTGATCGAGTTGCGGGCGACGATGCCGTCCGAACCCATGCCCTGATCCATCTTGAACAACTGGGTGGTGGCGATGCCGTTGGTGTTCCACACGATCCAGGTTTCCACCGTGGTGGCGGCGCACTGGATGTCGCCAGAGGCCAGCGCCAGGTGGCGGTCCTTCTGCGGGATCTTGCGGATCGTCACGTCGAGGCCGTTCTTCTTGTAGATTTCGGCTTCCTTGGCCAGCGTGATCGGGGCAAAGCCGGTCCAGCCGGAAATGCCGATCCCGACCTTGGTTTCCTGGGCCTGCGCCAGCGAGGCGGTGACGGCAAAAGCGGTGCCGATCAGGGCGCCGAGGGTCTTGGTGGATCGCAACATCGAGGTCTCCGTGTGGGTAGGTGGAAACAAAAACGCCCCGGTCGATTGACCGGGGCAGGGCGGACTTAACGTACTGAAGCAGTGGAGTCGTAGACGACCGGAAAGATCGGTGCGTCGAAGGCATCGCCATCGGCCATGGTGAGGCCGGTGAAGGGCGGCGAGCCCTTGCCGGCACGCTCGGCATAGACGGCATCGTCGCCGACCCAGCGGGCGGAGAAGACGCGGCGCATGCGGGGCGAGTTGTTGGCCGGTGCGCCATGCACGGTGCGGAAATTGAAAGCGATGGCATCGCCGGGCTGCATGTCCCAGCCGGCGATGTCGAGTTCGCCGCGCATCGCCTCGATATCCGGCATTACCTCGAAATTGTCATTCTCATAGAGCCGCGTGCCGTTGAAGCGCATCGGGCGGAAATCCTTGCCCCACAGATGCGAGCCGCGCACGCATTCCATCACCACATCGCGCGGCACCGGGTCGAGCGGGATCCAGAAGCTGACGCTCTGCTTGCCTTCGACGCAGTAATATGGCTGGTCCTGGTGCCAGGGCGTCACCGTGCTGCCGCCCGGCTGTTTCACCAGCACATGATCGTGGAAGAAGCGCGCGGTGTTCGAACGCATCAGAGCGGCGGCCAGCTTGGCGGCGCCGGAATGCAGCACGAAATCCTGGAATTGCGGAATGCGCTGCCAGTTGCAGAGATCCTGGAAGAACGGCGCCGAACCGTCTTCCGGCTTCACGGTGCGCTCCAGCGGGCTCGGATTGGCCATCAATGCGGCGGTGCCGGCCTGCAGCGGCGCGATCCAGTCACGGAAGGCACCGCGTACGACGATGACGCCATCCTTCTGGAAGTTGGCGATATCCTGCTCGCTCACAGGAGATTGTTCACCCCCGGGGCTTTTGTCATTGGTCGGCAATGCGCTCACGCCACTCATCGGTCCCCCACCTATCTGCCAGCCATCAAAATTGGTCTATACAGGTATGTGTAGGATAGCGGGTAGCACAAAGCGTGCCAAGCTATGATCTGCGCTGAACCGGGAAATTTGGCCTAAGTCTCGGGGGCGGCGGTGGAATCTGCGCCACTCTGCCCAGGAATTATGCGCTCTGGGTGAGGATCATTCGGGCGGCACCGCCGATGCCCGGCGGAAAAAGCGCTCGCGGCGCGGCAGGGGGTGAGACTGCCGACGCCGCTCGCCTTCGACAGCATGGCGGAGGCCAAGCCATCGTAGTCTGAAATTCAATCGGACCAGATCAGTGGCGAGAGCCGGAAGTGATGCTGGCGAAAGCCAGGGTAGCTGCGAACAGCGTGAAAGCCGCAACAACACCACAAAGATAAAATGTCTCGAACGTGGTCATGATCTGCATCCTGGGTACTGACTGTTGATGGATGCAGGTTAGGCCGCTGCAGATCCGGCGGCATTGACTCAGATCAAGACGCGGCCATCTTCGTGCCGCGTGGCGGGGCAGCACTCAATCGAGCGTGTATTCGCAGAATTCACCGTAGTCGCAGGTGATCTCCTCGCCCTTGGCAATGGCGCGGCGGGCAAAAGTCTGTGGCGTGGTGTTGTCGGTGTTGGGATCGGCGGCGTGATTGATGAAGCGCGTGTTATCCAGGCTGACCACCCAGCCGCCTGGAATCTGCGGCGTGATGTAGCCATAGCGTTCAACGAAAGCGCGCGCCGGTGGCGGCAATTGCGCGACCACGTCTTCCGCTATGACGCGGTCGAAAGCCGGCTCGAAACGCCAGATCAGCGTACCGGCTGGAATCGCCTCGGCGGCGAACAGGCCGACGCCTTCGATCGGGCTGGCGGCAGTGTAGGTGGCAACAAGCAGCATGGAATCGGCCCCGGTGCTAATGAGGTTCAAGCTTAGCATGAGGGCAAAAGAAAACGGCGGCCCGGATTGCCCGGACCGCCGTTCGCTCATGCTTTATCGCTGCAACTCAGCCAAGGCCGTGGCGCACGAACCATGCATGCATCTTGGCCCATCCATCTTCCGCCTGCGCCTTCCGGTAGGTGGCGCGGTAATCGGCATGGAAGGCATGCGGCGTGTCCGGATAGATCATGAAGTCGAAGGTCTTGCCGGCGGTGCGCAACGCGGCGCGCATCTGCTCGACCGTGTCGTTCGGGATACCCTGGTCGGCGCCGCCATAGAGGCCCAGCACCGGCGCCTTGATCGCGGCGGCGAGGTCCACCGGATTGCGCGGCTGGCGCTCGTTCGGCTGGCCGACGACGCGGCCATACCAGGCGACGCCAACGGTGAGGTTCGGGTTATGCGCGGCATAGAGCCAGGTGATACGACCGCCCCAGCAGAAGCCGGTGATGCCGAGCTTGGCCTGGTCGCCGCCATTCTTCTTGGCCCAGGCAGCCATGGCGTCGAGATCGGCCATCACCTGCGCATCCGGCACCTGGCCGGCCACGGCAACGGCGGCCTGCATCTCGGTCACCTTGCTCATATCGGCCTGGCGGGCATAGAGGTCCGGCGCGATGGCGAGATAGCCGAGTTTGGCGAGGCGACGGCACACATCCTTGATATGCTCATGCACGCCGAAGATTTCCTGGATCACCAGCACGGTGGGGAAGGGGCCGTCCTTGGCCGGCATGGCGCGGTAGGCCGCCATCTGGCCGCCCGGTACCGGCACCTTCACTTCGCCGGCGGTGAGGCCGTTGGTGTCGGTGGTGATGATGCTCTGCGCCACCACCGGTGCGGCGGCAAGCGAGAAGCCGGAAATCAGGCCGGTGGCGACAAAGCCGCGCCGGGAGAAGTCCACCTTTGGCGCCAGGCTCAGCATTTCATTCATGGATGTGTTCCTCTCTGTGTGGGCTTGCGCGGCGTTGTGTGGATTCTCTGTCCGCCTGCGCGCCGGGCGGTATTTAGCTCCAGCGCCCACCCGAGCGTCAATCGCGCGATGGATTGCTCCCCAGAACGTTACTGGAGACGGTTATTGAAGCAATTGGATGATCAGCCCGACGATGGCGAATATGGCCAGCCAGCCGGCGATATAGACCAGGATGCGGCGGCTTTTCCATGGCAGCCGCAGGGCGGCGGGCAGGATCAGCAGGGCAGCCATCAGTAGGCCCAGCAACTGGGCCCAGGATTGCCAGGACATACGCTGGTCTCCGCCCCGGAAGCGAGGGGCTTAGTCTTTCTGGCTGATACGCTGGGCGTCGTTGCCCTGCAGGCAACGGCGGTAGAGGCGGTCGGCCTCGGGTTCCTGGCGGCTCAGGTGGCGGATGTCCATCGAGCTGACGACGCGATAGGACACGGCATCCTCGTCATTTGCCGGCTTGTTCTCGGCCGGAATGCTGCGCACCAGCGACAGGCTCTGGTCGCTGCCGCGGCGCAATTCCACCTTGTACGGGCCACCGTCAACGCGCTCGCTGGCGCAGACAACGCCCAGTGCGCGGTCGAAATTCTTCACGCGGTTATAGCGCGGGTCGGGCAGGAATTCCGGCCCCATGCCCTCAGTCTTCACACCTGTCGGGCGGTATTTGTGGATTTCGGTGGTGGCGGTGAGGATGCGGCCGAACGGGAAGAAGATCTCCACGTTGTCGTCCAGCTTGGCATGCTCGCCCATCTTGCCATTGATGATTGGCAGTTCCACGATGCGGTGGCCCGGAATGCGCGAAGCATCTTCGTTCAGCAGCAGCATGGCGCGGTCGCCGCGTTCGCGGGCGCGTTCCTGCTCGAAGGGAATCGGGGCGGTGGGGTGCCGGGGGCCCTTCTGCGCCAGGGCTGGTGCGGCGGTCAGGATTACGCCGGATAGGGTGAAAACGGCACCAGCCAGGAAGGCGCTCTGAAGCGTCTTGGCGATCACTGCCCGCATGCCGTCTGCTCCCCCGAAAGGACAAATGCAAAGTCCTGGTCTACCGTGGTGATGGCGCCAAAACCGACGCGAGCATAGACAGGTTTTTTTTCTTTGCCAAGAGTCCATGTATTATCAAAGCGTTACCAAGGAATCCGGTTCCCCGCCGGGCTTTGCCAAGGGACCGCGTTGCGGCTATGGTACGCGCCGCTTGCCCGCGCTGCGCGTGGCAACCGCTGAAAACGGCGATTTGCGCCGCGGGTTTTGGTTTTGAGGAGCTTGGGCGTTGGCCGAGAAAGACACCTTTATCCAGGAAGTGGACGAGGAATACCGCCGCGACCGGATGATGCAGGCCTGGCAGCGGTATCGGGTGCCGATGATCGCCGCCGTGGTCATCCTGCTGGCCAGCGTCGCCGGCTACCAGGTCTGGCAGCATTACCGGTCCGAGAAGGCCGAGGCCGCCGCCCGCGCCTTTGTCACCGCCCAGTCGCTCGGCCAGGAAGGCAAGCATGTCGAGGCCGCCCAGGCCTTCGCCGGCATTGCCGCCTCGGGCGCTGATGGCTATGCCCTGCTTGCCGCCTTCCAGCAGGCCGGCCAGTTGGTCCGTGCCAAGGATATCACTGGCGCCATTGCCGCCTATGATGCCATCGCCGGCAATTCGGCCCATGCCAACGATTTCCGTGATCTGGCGCGCTATTACGCGGCGCTGAACGGCTTCGATGCCTTGAGCGTGGAGGAACTGCGCCGCCGCCTCGGCAGCATTCCCGCCACCAGCCCCTGGGCCTCGAATGTGCGTGAATTGCTGGCGCTGACCGAACTCAAGGCCGGCGACCGCAATCAGGCGCGCAAGCTGCTCACCGAACTCGCCGACGACCCGAACGCTTCGCCGGGTGCACGTGGCCGCGCCAGCGAATTGCTCGCCGCCCTGGGCGGTCCGCTCAATCCGTGATGATGCATACTGGATGATGCCCACCGTGATGACGCCGACCCGCCTTAGCCGCTTCGCCCTGTTGCTCCTGCTGCCGCTGGCACTGGCCGGGTGCGATACCGTGGGCGATTTCTTCACGGTCAAGGACAAGCCGAAAGTGCCGGGCGAGCGTATCTCGGTGCTGGCTTTCGACTCCCAACTTGATCCCGATCCGCAACTGGCACAGACGCCGGTGCAGCTGCCCAAGCCCTGGGCCAATGCCGATTGGCCGCAGCCGGGCGGCTATCCCAGTCATGCCATGCAGCATCTGGCGCTCGGTGACACGCTGCGCGAAATCTGGAGTGCCGATATCGGCACGGCGGGGGACGACGAGACCAAGATTCTCGGCCAGCCGGTGGTGGCCGATGGCCGCATCTTCACCAAGGATGCTGCTTCCAAGATCACCGCTTTCGATGCCAATACCGGCCGCCGGCTGTGGCGGGTCGACCTGACACCGAAGGGCGAGACGGAAGGCGCGCTTGGCGGCGGCATGGCCTATGCCGAAGGCAAGCTGTTCGTTGCCACTGCCTACGGCGACGTGGTGGCTTTGCAGCCCAATACCGGCCTGCTCTATTGGCATGTCGCTTTGAAGCTGCCGGTGCGCGGTGCGCCGGCCACCGAGGGCGGCCGCGTCTATCTCATTACCCAGGATAACCAGCTTTTCGCGCTCGAAGCCGAAACCGGTCGCCAGCTCTGGACTTATTCCGGCATCGTTGAAGCCGCTGGTCTGCTTGGTGCTGCCGCGCCGGCAGCCGAGGGCAGCACCGTGGTGGCGCCATTCTCGTCCGGTGAAGTGGTGTCCCTGCGTGCCGAGACCGGCACTGTCGGCTGGTCGGAGCAGTTGGTGCGCACCGCCGGCCGCGTCAGCGCCATCGGTGCCTTGAACGACATCAACGCGCTGCCGGTGATCGACCGTGGCCGCGTCTATGCCGTCAGCCAGTCGGGCCGCTTCGTCGCGATTGATATCCGCACCGGCGAGCGCGTCTGGGAACGGGCGGTTGGCAGCGTGCAGACCCCCTGGGTCGCCGGTGAGTTCATTTTCCTGGTGACGGTGGATGCAGAAATCCTCTGTCTCAGCCGGCGCGACGGCAAGGTGAAATGGATTCGCCAGTTGCAGCGCTACAAGGATCCAACGGCGCCGATACGCAAGGGCGTGATCAACTGGTATGGTCCGGTATTGGCCGGCGACCGCCTGATCGTCGCCTCCAGTGATGAGCGCGCCTATGCGATCTCGCCCTATACCGGCGATCTGGTTGGCGCAATCAAACTTTCCGGCCCGGCGGCGGTGTCGCCGGTCGTGGCAGGGCAGACGGTCTATATCCTGACCGAAAATGCCCGCCTGTCAGCCTATCGTTAGGATTCCAATGCAGCGCAAAGTCGCCATCGTCGGCCGGCCCAATGTCGGCAAGTCGACGCTGTTCAACCGGCTGATCGGCAAGCGCCTGGCGCTGGTCGATGATACGCCGGGCGTGACGCGTGACCGCCGCGAAGGCCAGGGCCGGCTGGGCGATCTCGAATTCACCATCATCGACACCGCCGGCCTCGAGGATGCGGAAGACGAAACCATGGCCGGCCGCATGCGGCGCCAGACCGAGCAGGCCGTGGCCGAATCCGACGTGGTGCTGTTCGTGGTGGATGCCCGCGCCGGCGTGACGCCGCTCGACTCCCATTTCGCCAAGTGGCTGCGGCGCCAGCGCAAGCCGGTGGTGCTGCTGGCCAATAAGTGCGAAGGGCGTGGCGGCGTGTCGGGTCTGGCCGAGGCGCATGGCCTGGGGTTGGGCGAGCCGCTGCCTTTCTCCGCTGAACATGGTGAGGGCCTGTCGGAACTGTTCGATGCCCTCGCGCCGCATATCGCCATCCCGGCGGCGGATATCGAAGCCGTGCCCGATGATGGTGAATTGCTGCCGGTCGATGTCGATGTGGATGTCGAGACGCCGGACGACCCGACGCGCCCGATCCAGCTCGCCGTGGTTGGTCGGCCCAATGCCGGCAAGTCGACCCTGATCAATGCGCTGCTGGGCACCGACCGCATGCTGACGGGCCCGGAGCCGGGCCTGACACGCGACAGCATTACTATTGCCTGGGAATACCAGGGCCGCCGCATCCGCCTGGTGGATACCGCCGGCATGCGGCGCAAGGCGCGGGTGGAGGAAAAGCTGGAAAAGCTTTCCGTCGCCGACTCGCTCTATTCCATCCGCATGGCCCAGGTGGTGGTGTTGATGCTGGACGGCCATCTTGGTTTTGACCGCCAGGACCTGACCATTGCCGACCATGTGCTGAGCGAGGGCCGCGCCCTGGTCATCGCCGTGAACAAGTGGGATCTGGTGGAAGACCGCGCCAAGGCTTTGCGCGAGATCGAGGACCGGCTGCAGACCTCGCTGCCGCAGGCGCGCGGCATCCCGGTGGTAACGCTCTCGGCGCTCACCGGCCGCCATCTCGACCGCCTGCTGCCGGCGGTGATGAAGCAGTATGAGCGCTGGAACACCCGCATCGGCACGGCGGCTTTCAATCGCTGGCTCGAACACATGCTGTCCAAGAACGCACCGCCGCTGGCTAATGGCCGGAGCGTGCGCATCCGCTACGGCACCCAGGTGAAGACCCGGCCGCCGACGCTGTCGCTGTTCGCCGGCCGCGCCGAAACCATCCCCGAGACTTACCAGCGTTACCTGATCAACGGTTACCGCGATGCCTTCGATCTCGCTGGCATCCCGATCCGCGTCATCCTGCGCAAGAGCAAGAATCCTTTCGACACCAAGAAGGACTAGGGCCTTGGGCAGCTATCGCGGTTCCTGCCATTGCGGCACCGTGACCTTCCGCATCGACGCGGAAATCACCGAGCTGACCACCTGCGACTGCTCGCTTTGCGTCAAAAAGAATGCGCTGATGACCAAGGTGCATGAAAGCGCCTTGACCATCACGGCGGGGGAAGAGGCGCTGACGCTGTATCAATGGAACACGCGCCGGGCCAAGCATTACTTCTGCTCGCGTTGCGGCATCTATACCTTCCACCGCAAGCGCGCCGCGCCGGATCATTACGGCGTCAACATCCAGTGCCTGGATGATTTCGACCACAGCAAAGTGCCGGTACGCGCCACCGCAGGCGCCAACATGACCGTGGAGGACCCGGCGCCGCGCCCGGAATGGCCGGGGCCGCGGGAGTAAAGAGTGCACCAAAACTAATGTCGTCATGCGCGGACTTGATCCGCGCATCTTTGGCATATGAAATGGGATGCCCGGGTCAAGCCCGGGCATGACGACAGGGGGGAGGTTTTTTTACTTCTTCCAGGCGTGCAGCCGCTTTGCCGCCTCGATCATGCGGTCGGTGGCGCCGGCAAACGAGAAACGCATGAAGTAATGCCCACGGCCACGATCGAAGTCGAAACCGGGCGTGGCGGCAATGCCGGTATCCAGCAGCAGGCGGGTGCAGAAATCCTGCGCATCGTTGGTGAAGCGCGAAATGTCGGCGTAGATGTAGAAGGCGCCATCGGCAGGCGCGAGCTTGTCGAAGCCGGCCTTGGGCAATTCGTTCAGCAGGATTTCGCGGTTCCTAGTGTAGCGCGCCACATTCTGCTCCAGCTCGTCATAGGCCGAGAGCGCGGCGATGCCGGCGACCTGGCTGATGCCCGGGGCGGAGATATAGAAATTCTGCGACAGGCATTCCACGGCGCGGATCAGTTGCGGCGGCAGCACCATCCAGCCGAGCCGCCAGCCGGTCATCGAGAAGTATTTCGAGAAGCTGTTGATCACGATGGCCTGGTCGGTGAGTGCCAGCACGGATTCCGCGCGGCCGCCATAGGTGATGCCGTGATAGATTTCATCGACGATCAGCCAGCGCTGCCTGGCGGCGCAATCGCGCACCAGGGCGGCAAGCGAGGCATGGTCGAGCATGCAGCCGCTCGGATTGGCCGGGCTCGCCACCAGCACGCCCTTGGCGTTGGGCGCCGCCGCCTGGATGGTTTCCGGCGTCGGCTGGAAGCGGGTTTCGGCTTCCGTCACGATCATCTGCGGCACCAGATCGACCGCCTTGAGGATGTTGCGGTAGGCCGGATAGGCCGGTTCGCCGAGCGCCACTTCGTCGCCGGCATCGAAGGCGGCGAGGAAGGCAAGCTGGAAGCCGGCGGATGAACCGGTAGTGACGACGATGCGCTCGGCCGGCACGTCGAGGCCATAATACTGGCGGTAATGGCCGGAGATCGCCTCGCGCAGTTCGGGAACGCCGAGTGCCAGCGTGTAGCCCAGCGGGTTGGTCTGCGCGGCTTTCGTCGCCGCTTCAATTGCGGCGCGCGGCGCTGGCGTGGAAGGCTGGCCCACTTCCATGTGAATCACATCGCCGCCGGCGGCTTCGCGCGCGGCGGCGGCCTTCATCACTTCCATGACGAAGAATGGATCGATGGCGCCGCGCCGCGAGGGCAGGGGGCCGGCAAGCGGCTTCAGAACGCTGGACATCGCGTCACTCCAAATCAGAATTCATCGCCGGCACTGAGGCCGAAGCCGCGCGGATCGGCCCCGCCACGGCACGTCTCGGGGCTGCGCGGCACGCCATTGCTGCACACCGCCATGGTAACGCGGCCCAAACGGCGCACTTCCACCGCTGGCACGCCGCGCTGGGTGATGGCACCAAGCATGGCGGCATCGACACCGGCTTCATGCATCACCGGCGCTTGCGGACCGGGCTGGAACAGGCGCGGCCTGGCGATCACCTGATTGATCCGCTGCTTGCCTGTAAAGGCCTCGATCATCACTTGCGCCAGGGCGGCAGGGCCGGGGGCGCCGCCGCTCACCGCGCCAGCGGCGAAGCTCTGCTTCGCGGTGTAGTTGGCGGCGACCATGGCGGCGAGGAAGGGCGTTTCATCGCCTGCAATACCAGGGGTGGCGGCAAACAGGATGCCGGTTTCACTGCCGATCTTGCGACTGCCGAAGGCACGGCCAAGGCCGATGGCGCAGGAAACCGCGCGGCCATCCTTGTCGATGGCGGAGATGCTGGCCGAGCCATGCTCGAATAGCGGCGCGTTGCCTTCCAGGCCGCGATAGGCCTGGCCGATGGATGTAGCGAATTCACGCGGCTTGGCGCTGCCGACGCTCTGGATGCTGAAAGCACTTGCCGGGCTGAAGCCCTGTTCCACCAGCCAGGCGGCGGTGGCGCCGCCGCGTGCATTCGGCGAGGCATAGACCGTCATCGCATACTGGAACGGCAGTTCTATCGGCTTGGTCACCTGGGCGGCGAAACCGCGCAGGTCATCTTCCTTGATCGCACCGCCGATGCGGGCGGAATCGGCCACGATCTGACGGGCCACCTGGCCCTGGTAGAAATCGGTCGGGCCGGCGCTGCGGACGCGGCCAAGCACGAAGGCGAGTTCGTTCTGCACCAGCAGATCGCCCTCGGCGCGCGGCCTGCCGCCGGGGCCGGCCAGCAGCCGGGCCAGGGCGGGATCGCCGAGCGCCGGCGGATTGGCTTCCTGCACCGACTGCACGAAGGCGCGGCTGGTCCGTTCGCCGAACCGCGCCAGGGCCTCGGCGGGCGAGACCACGGCTTCCCAGCGCAGGGTTCCATAGACGCCCTGCAGCATGGCCAGGCCGCGCAGCAGGCCGGGGATCGGCACAGCGCCGCCGCCGGCCGGCAGACGCGGCAGGAACTCGATGGTATCCGCCCGCTTGCGCGCCGGGTCCACCGCCACGCAGAGGCCGCCAGCGCCGAGCGATACGGCGGTGGGATAGGTGACGGCCATGGCCAGCGTACCGGCGGCCACGGCATCGGCGGCACTGCCGCCTGCTGCAAGAATATTACGGGCGACCAGCGTGGCGCGGGGTTCATCGCTGGTAACAACACCGGTGAAACCTTTTGCCGCTTCGGGCGTTGGATCATTGGCTTCGGCAGCTTTCTTGCCGCAACCCGCCAGCACCAGCAGGGCTAGTACCAGGGCGAGGGAGGGGGCGGTGCATTGACGCAGGCCGGCCCGCTGCCTACCTTTCTGGGGCTGGCACGAAACCACCAGCCGGTTCGGACTCGAATTCATCATGGCTTTACGCTGGTCCTCTCTGCGCCGACCCTTGGCGGTCGGTTGCGCCCTTGTCTTCGCCATTGCCGCCCTCCTGCCCACCCTCGCGGCGGTCATTTCCGGCGAGGCTTTGGCGCAGCGGCGCGGCGTGTCGCTGGTGCGCGATGCCGAGATCGAAAATACCATCCGAGCCTATGCCTTGCCACTGTTGGCGGCGGCCGGATTGACCGCCGACTCGGTCCAGGTGCATCTGGTTAACGACCGCTCGCTTAACGCTTTCGTGGCCGGCGGCCAGCGCATTTTCGTCCATACCGGCCTGCTGCAGCGGGCCGAGCGCCCGGCCCAGGTGATCGGCGTGCTGGCCCATGAAATTGGCCATATCTCCGGCGGTCACCTGTCGCGGATGGAGGACTCGCTCAGCAATGCCTCGGCGCTGATGATCGCCTCAATGCTGCTGGGCGTTGCGGCGGGTGTTGTTTCCGGCAGTTCGGATGCCGCCGTGGCCGGCATGCTGGCCGGACAGCAGATCGCCGAGCGCAACTTCCTGTCGTTTACGCGCGGGCAGGAGGCGGCGGCCGACCAGGCCGGCGCCAATTTCCTCGATGCGACGCAGCAGAGCATCATGGGCCTGGTGGAGTTCATGAAGGTCCTCGCCAACCAGGAAGCATTGCAGGCGGAACGCCAGGACCCCTATGTGCGCACTCACCCGCTTTCCGCCGACCGCGTGGCGGCATTGACGGCCCGCGCCGAGCAGTCGCGCTATGCCAAGGTGCCGGACAACCCGGAGAATGTCGAACGCTTCAAACGCATGCAGGCCAAGCTGATGGGCTATCTCGATGGCCTTGGCGCCACGCTGCGCAAATACCCGGAAAGCGATACCAGCCCCTATGCGCGCTATGCCCGCGCCTTCGCCTATTTCCGCACCCTGGATTTCACCCGCGCCCAGGCCGAGGTGAACAGCCTGATCGCCGAGTTTCCGAATGATCCCTACTATCACGAACTCAAGGGCGACATCCTGATCGACATGGGCAATGTGCGCGACGCTTTGCAGCCGCATCGCCGCGCCCATGAACTGGGGCCGCGCGAGCCGCTGCTGGCCTATGGCTATGCCCGCGTGCTGGTGGCGCTGGAAGATAACAGCCTGCTGCCGGAGGCTGTCACCATCCTCAAGGATGTGGTGCAGCGCGAACCGGAAAGCTCTGCCGCCTGGCAGCAGCTTGCCATTGCCTATGGCCGAAGCGGCGATATCGGCATGGCCTCGCTGGCCAGTGCCGAGCGCTACCTGGTCGAGGGCGCGCTGCGCGATGCTCAAGGGCAGGCCGAGCGTGCCCAGCGGCTGCTGAAAGAGGGCACGCCGGGTTGGCTGCGGGCGCAGGATGTGATCGCCGCCGCCAAGGAACGCCGCCGCGAGGCGCGCAACCGCTGAACTATCTGCCCAGAGCCGGGGCTCACCGTTTCGTGGCTTGTCTCCGGCTGCTGCCTGCGGCCATAGTCCGCAACCATTTTCACTGTGTTTAAGGAAATACCATGCCGCTGTTGCGTCGCCTGCTGATTGCCCTCCTGCTGCTGGCCGGTTTCGTCGCCGGGCCGGTAGCCGCACAGCAAAAGGCCGAGCCGGTGCCGCAGGAGCTGCGCGACGCGGTGAAGGAAAGCCTGCTGGAAAGCCCGCGCCTGCTGGAAGTGCTGGTGCGGCATCCTGAGCTGATCAACGAGGCCTGGCAGGAGTTGAAGCAGCAGGAAGCGACGATCAAGGCGGCGCTGACGGAGAACCGCAAGGAAATCTTCGACGACGGCGTGTCCCATGTCGCCGGCAATCCCAAGGGCGACGTGACGCTGGTGGAGTTCTTCGATTACCGCTGCGGCTATTGCAAGCAGGTGCAGCCCTCGGTGCTGGCATTGCTGAAGGAAGACAGCCGCCTGCGCGTGGTGCTCAAGGAATTGCCGGTGCTGGGTCCGGATAGCGTCGTCGCCGCGCGCGCCGCCATTGCGGCACAGCAGCAGCCGGGCAAGTATTTCGCTTTCCACAACGCGATGATGGAGCATCGCGGCCAGTTGCCCGAGGCCGAGGTGTTGCGTATCGCCAAGGCGAGTGGCCTGGATGTCGCCAAGCTCAAGGCCGATATGGCTGCGCCGCGCGTGACCGAGGTGATCGAGCGCAACCTGGCGCTGGCGACCAAACTTGGCATCCAGGGCACCCCGGGTTTCGTGATCGGTGACGAGATCGTGCCTGGTGCCATCCCGCTGGAGGCGATGCGGCAACTGGTGAAGCGGCAGCGCGGCGGCTAAGCCGCCATCCGGTGGCCCCTTGGGGAAAATTGACAGCGCCGCCGGCTGCCCTTATGGTCCGCCCGCGAAATTAACTATTTGTCGTGGATTACCGCCATGCGTGCCGAAATCAAGGCCGTAGCCGATGAGATCAAGCAGTCGCTGGAACTGCTGAGGAGGTCTCTTTGACTGGGATAACTCGGTTAAACGGCTCGAAGAACTGAACGCCAAGGCTGAGGATTCCAGCCTTTGGAACAACCCCGCCGAAGCCCAGGTGGTGATGCGCGAGCGCAACCGCCTGGACCGCCAGATCGGCACCCAGCGCAAGCTGGAGCAGGCGCTACAGGATAATATCGACCTGATAGACCTCGGCGAAGCCGAGGGCGACGCGGCTGTGGTTGCCGAGGCCGAGGCGGCCATCGGCGCGCTCGGCGCCGAGGTCGAGAAGGCACGGCTTGAGAGCCTGCTCTCGGGCGAGGCCGATGCCAACGATGCTTTCCTTGAAGTCCATGCCGGTGCCGGCGGCACCGAAAGCCAGGATTGGGCCTCGATGCTGCTGCGCATGTATGTGCGCTGGGCCGAGCAGCATGGCTACAAGGTGGAATTCCAGGAAGAGAGCGAAGGCGAAGAAGCCGGCATCAAGTCCGCCACCATCAAGGTCAGCGGTCCGAATGCCTATGGCTGGCTGAAGAACGAGACCGGCGTGCATCGCCTGGTGCGTATCTCGCCGTTCGATTCCAATGCCCGGCGCCATACCAGCTTCTCGTCGGTCGGCGCCTATCCGGTGATCGACGACAGTATCGAAGTCGATGTGCAGGAAAAGGACCTGCGGGTGGATACCTACCGCGCCTCGGGCGCCGGTGGCCAGCACGTCAACAAGACTGACTCTGCCGTGCGTATCACCCATATGCCGTCCGGCATCGTGGTCGCCTGCCAGACCAACAAGAGCCAGCATCGCAACCGCGATGAGGCGATGAAGATGCTGAAGGCCCGGCTCTATGAGCGCGAGTTGCAGAAGCGCGAGGCCGAGAAGCAGACCGTGATCGACAGCCAGACCGATATTGGCTGGGGCCACCAGATCCGCTCCTATGTGCTGCACCCCTACCAGATGGTGAAGGACCTGCGTACCAACGTGGAGACGTCCGACAGCCAGGGCGTGCTGGACGGCGACCTGGACAGGTTCATGGCTGCCCAGCTAGCATCCAAGGTCGGGGCCAAGGCCGACTAGAAGCCGCGCGGCCCCGCCAGAGCAGTCTTGCTCCAAGGCCGGGGAGGCGAGGGCGTGCATCAGACCATCGAGATACCGCTATGGTTCGCGGTGCTGGCGGCGATCCTGGCCGCCATCGGCCTGGCCGACCGCCTGCTGGTGCCGGGTGTGCGCTGGTTCCTGCGCCGCCGTCTCAACCGGGTGATCGACGACCTGAACCAGCGGCTGCAACTCAAGCTCCGCCCGATCACCCTGACCCGCCGGCAATCCCTGATTGACCGGCTGCTCTACGATCCGCAGGTGGTGGCCGCCGCCGAGGCGCATGCGCGCGAGCGCGAGATGCCGCGCGAGGTGGCGATGGCGCAGGTGGAGAAATACGCCCGCGAGATCGTGCCGGCCTTCAATGCCTATTTCTACTTCCGCATCGGCTACTGGCTGGCGCGCCGCCTGGCCCGCACCCTCTACCGTGTCCGCGTCGGCTTCACCGACAGCGCCGGGCTGGATGCGGTGCCGCGCGATGCCACCGTGGTGTTCGTGATGAATCACCGCTCCAACATGGATTACGTGCTGGTGGCCTATCTCGCCGCCGACCAGGCAGCGTTGAGCTATGCCGTGGGCGAATGGGCGCGGGTCTGGCCTTTGCAGCAGCTTATCCGCGCCATGGGGGCCTATTTCATCCGCCGCAATTCCAACGATCCGCTGTATCGCAAGGTGCTGGAGCGCTATGTGCAGACCGCTACGGCCGGTGGTGTGCCCCAGGCAATTTTCCCGGAAGGCGGCCTGACCCTCGATGGCCGCATGCGCCCGCCCAAGCTCGGCTTGCTGGATTATCTGGCCCGCGCCTTTGATCCGGTGGAGGGCCGCGACGTGGTGTTTGTGCCAGTTGGCATCAACTACGACCGCGTGCTGGAAGACCGCAGCCTGCTGCGCAAGCTCGACCCCGACGCCAAGCGAGTCAGTGCCAGTGCCGCTGTTGGCACTGTGCTGCGCTTCGTCGGCCGCAACCTGCTGCGGGCGATTTCTGGCAGCTGGTATCGTTTCGGCTATGCCTGCGTCAATTTCGGCACGCCGCTATCGCTGCGCCACTGGCTGCAGGAACGCGGTGCCGGTGATCTGCGTCTGGTGGAGAAGGACGCGCGCTCCAGCCATGTCGCAGCGCTGGGTACGGAATTGATGCAGCGTGTCGGCGCCGTAGTGCCGGTGCTGCCGACCGCGCTGGTATCGCAGGTGCTGCTCGGGCTGAGCGAGGGCGAGGCACTTTCCAGTGTCGAGATCAAGGCGCGCTGCCTGGAACTGATCCAGCGCCTGGAAGGCAACGGCGCCCGCATCTATGTGCCGCGCGGAGACCTCGACTATGCCATCGAGACCGGCTTGCGCATGCTGAGCCTGCGGCGCATCATCCTGCGCGATGACACCGGGCTCTACCGCCTCAACGCCGCCGACCGGCCGATTCTCGGCTATTACGCCTATTCGATTGCTCATCTGCTGCCATGATTGCCGGTTCTGAAGCGCAGCGCGTGGTGCTGCTGCATGGCCTGTCGCGCACCCGGCGTTCGCTGGCCCGGCTGGAGGCTGCTCTGCGCGAGGCCGGCTATGAGGTGATCAACTGGGATTACCCGAGCCGGCGGTACAGCATCGCCGAGCTGGTGGTTTTGTTTCGCGCACTCTGCGATGAACTGGCCAAGCAGCCGAAGCTGACGCATTTCGTCGGCCATTCGCTTGGCGGCCTGATCATTCGTGCCGGCCTGGCTGGCTGGCGACCCGGCTTCGCTCTGGGCCGGCTGGTGCTGGTTGCTTCGCCCAATCGCGGTGCCGGCATCATCACGCGGCTCACCGCCACGCGGTTGCTGGCCGATCTGCCGCGCCTGTTCGGGCGTCCGGCGCTGGAACTGGGGCGCGATGCCGCCTGGCTCGGCAGCATCGGCATGCCGGAGGCCGACATCGGTGTGATCGCCGGCACACGCGGCTTTCATCCACTCAATCCGGCTAGCTGGCTTAACACCCTGCTGGCCGGAGAGGTTGCCCATGACGGCACAGTGGAACTCGATTCCGCCATGCTGCCGGGCATGACGGATTTCCTCAGCGTCGATGTGGCGCATACCTTCATCTGCGATGATGAACGTGTGATCGCCGCGGTGCGGCGCTTCCTCGAAGCAGGCCGGTTCGGAGAGTAATTTTCGAATGTCACTCTCGCGTAAGCGAGAGTCCCATTTCATGCCGCAAAATGGGATGCCCGCTTTCGCGGGCATGACCGGTGCGGGGGGCTAGCCTGGAGCTTACGAGCTGGCGCGCAGGGCTTCCGCCTGCTTGTCGGCCTTCTCGATCTTTTCGGCCTTGTCAGCCTTTCCCGGTGCCGGCTGCGGATCCGGGTTGTGGGTGATCTGCGTCACCACGCTGAACTTCGCTGCTGCTTCGCGCGGGTTCTCGGCGAATTTGCACAGGCCTTCGATCTTGGCGCCGGCGGCGATCGAGAGCAGCTCGTGCCAGATATCGCCGCGCACCCGAGCGGTCTTGTCCAGTTCCACCGACTTGGCGCGGATGCGGCCGATCACCTCGCCGCGGATCAGCACATGATCGGCCACCACTTCGCCGACCACGCGGGCATTCTCGCCGATGGCAAGGCGCTCGGCAGTGACATCACCATTCACCACGCAGTCGATCTGCACTTCGCCTTCAGAGGCGAGGTCGCCATTGACCGTGAGGCCGACGCTGAGGAGCGACGGTGGGGCCTTACTGGCGCCCGGCGTTTGTGTCTTCTTGCTGCTTGAAAACATGATAGCCCGCCTCGATGAATTTGCCCGGATCGACAGGTTCGTCGTCGAGCAGAATTTCGTAATGCAGATGTTGCCCGGTGGAACGGCCCGTGGAGCCCATGGTGCCGATACGCTTGCTGTAGGTAACCACGTCACCCACCTGCACGCCAATCGTGTTGAGGTGAGCATAGCGCGTCTTGATGCCAAGACCATGGTCAATTTCCACCGCGCGGCCATAGGGGCCCTTGCGGCCGGCAAACACCACCACGCCGGCGGCGGTGCTCAGCACCGGGGCGTTGCGCGGGCCGATCAGGTCGAGCCCGGCATGGAAGGCCCATTGCTTGGTGAAGGGGTCCATGCGGCGGCCAAAGCCGCTCGACATTTCCGTTTCATCTGGGTTTACCGGCAAAGCCAGCGGCAGGCGCTGGGCCAGGGCGACCAGTTCGCCCCAGCGGCCGAGCTTGCCTTCCAGCTTGGCCACGTCGCGGTCGATCGGGTCGGCCAGCGCCAGCGAGGCCGCGGCGGCGTCGGCTGCCGGAGCCGTGCCCGGTGTGGCATCGGCCACGGTGCGCAGCGGGCCACCGATGCCCACTTCGGCGCGGGCGGCGGCATGGCGCTTGAGCAGGGCTTCGATATCCAGGCCGGTGCCGCGCAGGGTCTTTTCCAGCGTGGCAACATTTTTGTCCGTGCGCTGATTGAGGTCATCCAGCACGTCGCGCTGGCGACCCCGCAGGGCCAGGATGCGGCTCTCGATCTCGCCGGCCTTCGGTGCCGGCTGTCCGGCGCCCTTCTGCCGGCTGCTGCGCAGCATCGCTTCCAGGTCTTCGATATTGCGCGGCGACGCATCAGCGGTGTCCGCCGCTTCAGGCTTCACCGGTTGCGCCTTCACCAGTTCAACGGCCTTGTCCGCAGGCTTTTCGGCTGGCTTGGCTTCGGCTTTTGCTTCGGCCTTCGTTTCCGCCGCCTTTGGCAGCGCGGCACTGGCCAAGGCATTGCCAGGCTTATCAGCAGCCGGCTTGTCGGCAGGGCGGGGCGCGCCCTTGGCATCGGCGGTATTGGTGGCAGGGGCATCGGCCTGGGCCTTGGTGGCCATATCATGCAGGCGGCGATAGCGGTCTTCCAGATCACGCGAGGCGATCAGGAAGTTTTCCTGGTTGCGCTCGAAATCCTGGGCCAGGCGTTCATAAGCGATGGTGAGTTCGGCGATGCGACGGTCGCGGCTCTCGAGCAGGGTGTCGCGGTAGATCGCGTTCACCGAGGCATAACCAATCCAACCGGCGAAGGCGAGTACGCCGATGCCGAGCATGAGCTGGGTGCGTCCGGACAGAGCGACATAGCGAACGTCGCCGCGACTGCGGAAAATAATTTGCCGCTCCGGAAAATTGCGGTCGCGCCACTCCCGCCATTGCCTCAATGCGCGTCTGCTCACCGGCCCCCCGTTCGCATCTATCGCCGATTGCTCTAAACCAGCGTAATTAGGACGTATTTGGCTTGGTTAATGCAAGCCAGTATCTGTTGCAAATTGAAAGAAACGCGCGACAAACAGTGGGGCGAATTTGTCGCGCGTATTATGCACAGGGTGTGGATAACACCCGCAACCGATTGATTCTCAAAGAGCCTGCACGGCGGCTAAAACCTCCGCGATATGACCTGGCACTTTCACCTTGTGCCAGATTTGGCGAATCTTGCCGCTGCCATCGATGAGGAAGGTCGCGCGCTCGATCCCCATGTATTTACGGCCATACATGCTCTTCTCCACCCACACGCCATAGGCTTCGGTCACCGTGCCTTCTTCATCGGATGCCAGCTTCACTGACAGCTTGTGCTTGGTCTTGAACTTATCGTGTGCTGCAACGCTGTCGCGCGAGCAGCCGATCACAACGGCGCCGAGCTTGTCGAACTTCGCCTGCGCGGCAGTGAAGTCGAGCGCTTCCTTGGTGCAGCCGGTCGTATCGTCCTTGGGATAGAAATACAGCACTACCGGCTTGCCCTTGAACTGGCTGAGCGACAGCTTGCTGCCGTTATCGCCGGGCAGGGTGAAGGCCGGGGCTTTGTCGCCGGGCTTGAGATTAACGCTCTTGCTGCTCATCTGGGTCTGCTCCTGTAGTGGCATCGCCGCGAAGGGAGTCGGCGAGCGCAAGATAGGGTGCGGCTGGCGCCTCCACCAGAGCCTGATAGAGCTTGAACACCGCTGCCTGCGTCGCCTCGAGCCGTTGCGTCAGGCGCGTCAGGTCCGGCTCGCCGAGCAAGGCGGGTAGCCGTTTGGCCAGCGCAGGGGGCCATTGCTCTGGCCGTTTCGCCGCCGGTCCCGCCAGCCGCGTCAGCGCCAGCAAGTGGCCCTGAAACTTGGCTGCCCCGATCAGCATGTCCACAGCTTGCAATTCGATGCAGCCCGTGTCGCGCAGCGCCTGCAAAGCCTGCAGCGGCGTGGGATCGAGAATCGCGGCGGCCGTGGCGCCATGGCGCAGTTGCAGATACTGGGTGATGAATTCGATATCCACCAAACCGCCGCGCGCCTGCTTCAGCGCCCAGGCATCGCGCGCCGGCTTGGCTCGCGCCAGCCGGTCGCGCATATGCGCCACATTGGCCAGCAGTTTCTTGGGGTCGCGTTTCTTGGCAAGCACGGCCCGGCGTACGGTATCGAATTTCTTCGCCAGTGCCGGCGGAGAGGAAATGACGCGCGCTCGGGTGAGTGCCATATGCTCCCAGGTCCAGGCTTCCTTTTCCTGGTAGTCCTTGAAGGCCTTGAGGGCGGTGGCTATCGGCCCGGCATTGCCCGAGGGCCGCAAGCGCATATCGACTTCGAACAACCGGCCTTCGCCGGTCATCGCGGTGATGGCATTAATGAAGCGCGGGCAGAGACGGGCGAAATAGAGTCCCGGCGTAAGCGGCCGCTTGCCATCCGATTGCTGCGCCTTGGCCGGATGATCATAGAGCAGCAGCAGGTCGAGATCGGATTCCAGCGTCAGTTCGCGGCTGCCGAGCCGGCCAAAGCCGATCAGCGCCACCTGGGCACCGGGCACCACGCCATGATGCTGGGCGAATTCCGCCTGCACATGACGCAGCAATTCGTCCAGCACGGTATCGGCCACGGCACTCAGCGCCCGGCCGGCGGAAGTGCCATCCAACTGGCCGCGCAACAGGCCGATGCCAACTTGCAGCCGCAACTCGCCGGTCCAGCGCCGGGTCCAGTCCAGCACATCCTGGAAGTCGCGTGCCGAACCGAGTTGGCGCGACAGCGAGACGGCGAGCCGCTCCGGTGTGAAATCCGGCGGCGTCTCGGCATATTCCAGCAGGCTGTCGAACAAAGCCGTGTTCTGCGCCAGGCTTTCAGCGAGATGCGGGGCTGCGGCGAGCAGTTCGGCCAGCACGTCGAGTACCGCCGGATTGCTTTGCAGCAGGCTGAACAACTGCACGCCGGCTGGCAATTGCCCGAGGAAATGATCGAAGCGGCGGATTGCCTCGTCGGGGCTGCCGGTGCGGCTGAAGGCTTCCAGCAATTGCGGCATGATGGCGGTGAGTTTCTCGCGCGCTCGTTCCGAACGCATGGCGCGATAGCGGCCGAAATGCCAGCCGCGCACCATGGCGGCGATTTCCGGCGGCTGGCTGAAGCCGAGGCCCTGCAGGGTGGCCAGTGTTTCCGGATCGTCGTCGGTGCCGGTGAAAACCAGGCTGCCCTGGTTGCTGCCTAAGCTCGGCGCTTCGGCGAATAGCTCGTCGTAATGCGTCTTCACTCGGGCAAGCAGGGCCAGCAGCTTGGCGCGGAAGGCAGTGGCACTGGTTTCGCCGAGGAAGTCCGCCAGCTTCGCGATACCTTCCGCATCATCGGGCAGGGTATGGGTCTGTTCGTCGTTCACCATCTGCAGCCGGTGTTCAACCTTGCGCAGATAGCCGTAGTCGGCGATCAGTTCCTCGGCCGTGCCGGGATCGAGCCGCTCGGTGGCAACCAGGGCATTGATCGCTTCCACCGTGCCGATGGCGCGCAGCCGGCTGTCGCGGCCGCCGGCGATGAGCTGCTGCGTCTGGGCGAAGAACTCGATCTCGCGGATGCCGCCGCGCCCGAGTTTCAGATTGTGGCCCTCGATGGCGATCTCGCCATGGCCCTTATGGGCATGGATCTGGCGCTTGATCGAATGGATGTCCTCGATGGCGGCGAAATCCAGGTTCTTGCGCCAGACATAGGGCGTCAGACGCTTGAGGAAGCCACGCCCAGCCTCGATGTCGCCGCCGACTGGCCGCGCCTTGATCATCGCGGCGCGTTCCCAGTTCTGCCCAAAGCTTTCGTAATAGGCTTCGGCTGCCGCCATGGAGAGCGCCACCGGCGTCGAGCCTGGATCGGGCCTGAGCCGCAGGTCGGTGCGGAACACATAGCCATCGGCGGTCTGCTCATGCAGCAGACGCACCATCTGCTGTGTCAACCGCACATAGCATTCCAGCGCTGTCTTGCGACCGCGATAGCGCACCACTTCCTGATCGAACAGCATGATCAGGTCGATATCGCTGGAATAGTTGAGTTCCCGCGCGCCGAGCTTGCCCATCCCGAGTGCCACGAAGCCGGAACCCAGGCATGGTGTCTTGGGGTTGGGCAATTCGACGTCGCCGCGTGCGGCGGCATCGCGCAACACCGCGCCGATGGCCAGGTCGATCGCCAGGGCGGCGAAGTCGCTCAGGTTCCCGGTCACGGTTTCCAGCGGCCAGAGTTGTGCGATATCCGCTACCGCAATGATCAGCGCCACCTGGCGCTTGGCGCGGCGCAGCGGCAGCATCAGCGCCTCTGCATCCTCGGCAGTGGCGGCGGCCTTGTGCAGAATATCGAGGGTTTCGCCGAGCGCGGCATCCGGCCCCTGGCGCAGCAGGGCCAGTACTGCCTGCGGTTCATGGCGGGCCAGGTCGCTCAAATACGGACTGTGGCTCCACAGGCAGTCGAGCAGGCGGCGGGCCGGGGCCTTGGCGGATTCGGTTCCCAGGGCCTTGGCCAGCTTAGCGCAGGCACGGTCTTCGGCGGCAAGATCGGCCAGCATCGACTGCCAGGCATCCAGGCCACGCGCCACGGCTTCCCCATCCCGGGCCGGCGGCAGGCGTGACCATTCCAAAGATGGCAGTTTTGCCATGGCGTTTCCCTCGAAATCCGGGGCCAAGTTCGGCTAAACTCACCTACCGGTCAAGCATTCGGCCGGTTCCGCTAACGCGTTGGAAAGGCAAGCTGCTTCGCGATGCTGCGCTGGAGTCGATTGTTCATCCGCACTGTGCTTGGCCTGTGCGTGGTCACAGGCCTGCTGGCTGGCGCCCTGGTCTGGCGGGTGAGCCGCGAGCCGTTGTCGCTCGACTTCCTGGTGCCCTATTTGCAGGAAAGCCTGAGCCTTGCCGATATCGGCCTCAAGGTCAGCTTTTCCGACGTGGTGCTGGCCTGGAAGCAGGATGAGCAGGCGCTGGGCCTGCGTATTGTCGACACCACTATTTCCGGCGAGCGCGGCCAGTCGATGAAGCTGCCGGAAATTGATATCGGCTTGAGTGGTGCTTCGTTGCTGCGCGGCGTGCTGGCGCCTACCTACATGCGGGTGCGTGGCGTTGATGCGCTATTGCTGCGCGAGGCCGATGGCCGTTTCCGCCTCGGCCTGCCCGAAGCCCAGGAGCCGGCAGCGGATGCGGTGGCGGAACCGCAGCCAGGCAGCGAAGACTTCATGCCGCTGCTGTTCGCCAATCTGTTCGAACGCCTGTCGCAGCCGGTGGACCTGAACGATCCGCTCGGCCAGATCAGCCAGGTCTCAATGGAGATTTCCCGGCTGGTGATCATTGATCGCAAGCTGCGCCGCCGCTGGGAGGCGCCCGGCGCCTGGTTCCAGGCGGATCGCGGCGAGAACAGCGTGCGGGCGCAATTGCAGGGCAGCCTAGCCTGGCGCAATAAGTCTCTCAGTCTGGCGCTGACGGCAGTCTATTCCGCCGCCGACCGCGCCGCGCAGGCCTATCTGCGGTTCGATGGTGTCGAGCCGGCCGACTTTGCCGATCTGGTGCCGGATGTGAAGGAGCTTGCCGGTCTGCATATGCCGCTGGCGGGCCAGCTTTCCTTCCGCCTTGGGCAGAGCGGCGATATCGCCAACCTGCGCTACGACCTCAATGCCGGTGCCGGCCTGGTAGAATTGCCGGAATTGTGGAAAGAGCCGCTGCGGCTGCGCGAGGCGCGTATACAGGGCGCGATGAATGCGTCGGCCACGCCGGGTATTGGCGATACCCTGGCCATCGAAGCAGCGAGTTTCCATTTCGAGGATGGCGTGCGGCTTGGTTTCAGCGGTGAATTGCTTCGCCCGGCGCCCGGCGAATTCGCCCTCGATATCAAGGGCCAGTTCACCGACCTGGCGATGGATCGCCTGAAGCTCTACTGGCCGCAGGATGCCGCGAAGAATGCCATCGACTGGATTTCCGCGCATATTCGGGGCGGGCGGGTGCCACAGGCGGAATTCGCGGCGCAGCTTAGCCCGGCGATGCTCTCGGGCAAGCAGAAGCTGTCGCGCAATGCTGTGCGACTGGCGTTCGGTTTCGAGGGGCTCAGCGTCGATTATTTCGCCCCGCTGACGCGCCTGACCGAGGCGCGCGGCGATGCGGTGCTGGATGCCGACGAGTTCAATCTCACGCTGGCCAGTGGCAAGGTCGGACCGCTCGCCACCAGCAATGGCAAGCTGCGCATCAACGGGCTGCAGGCACGCGACCAGTTCGCCGATATTGCCGTGACAGCGGCCGGCGCCAATAGGGAATTGCTCGGGCTGATCGACCAGAAGCCGCTCGGGTATGCCACCCAGCTTGGCATCAAGCCGGCAGTGGTGGAAGGCCAGGGCCGTGTCGATGTCACGTTCAACTTCCCGCTCGAACACAAGCTGAAGCTTGATGACGTGAAATTCACCGCCAAGGCCGACCTGGTCAATCTGGCGATCCCGGATATCTACGATCGTTTTGCCCTCACCAATGGCACCATGCAGCTCAAGGTCGATCCCAAGGGGCTCGATACCGATGGCACGGCGGCGCTGAACGAGGTGCCGGTGCGGCTGCACTGGCGGCAGGAATTTGATTCGCGCCAGGCGGTGACGGCGCGCTACCGCATTTCAGGCCGTGCCGATAACCAGGGGCGCAAGGCGCTTGGCTTCGATCTTGAGTCGATGATCGATGGTCCGGTCGATGCCCTGGCTGAGATCGAAAGCCGCCGTCTGGGCAATGAGACGGTGATCCGGACACAGTTGGATCTGACGCCGGCGAAACTGGCAATCAGCGAGATTTTTTGGGAGAAGCCGGTGGGCAAGACTGGCGCCGCCCAGTTTACCGCGCGGCTGAAGCCGAATGCGCCTACCGAATTCGAGGGATTGCGCATCACGGCGGATCAGTTCGTCGCCGATGGCAGCGCGTCCTTGGCGACTGATGGCGCCTGGTCGCTCAAGCTCGGCTTGCTGCGGATCGGCGAGAACGAGGCCAACGTCAATCTGCGCCGGGCCGCCAATGGCGATACGGTGCTGCGGGCCGAGGGCAAGCATTACGACCTGACGCCTTTTGTGAAGGCGATGGATGCGGATACCGGGGAACCACAGCCGCAGCCGCTGCTGGACCTACGGCTGCGCTTCGACGATGTGCGGCTGGATGAAACCACGGCGATGCGCAATTTCGCGCTTGATTTGCAGCGGGGTGCGCTGTTTGCCGAACAGCTTGATCTGTCGGGTGCCTTCCATGGCGGCGGCACGCTGGCGGTGCGTATCGCGCCGGTAGCGGACAAGGCCAAGCGGCAGCGGCAACTTACGGTGCGCAGCGACAATGCCGGTGCGGTATTCAATTATCTCGGCGTCGAGAAGATGCAGGGCGGTACTCTTACGGTTGATGGCGTCTATGACGACGCCAAGTCTGGCCAGCCGCTCGAAGGGGTGCTGAATGCCCGGCAGTTCAAGGCGGTGCAGGCGCCGTTCCTCGCCCGGCTGCTCGGCATTGGCTCCTTCACCGGCCTTGCCGCACTGCTTTCAGGCGAGGGGATCAATTTCGACACGGCGCATATCCCGTTCACACAGAAGGACGGCGTGCTGACCTTGCAGCCGAGCCGCATCCGCGGCCCGCAGCTTGGCATCACCCTGGAAGGCACCATCAACCGCAAGACCAATCACGTCAGCATCAATGGCACAGCCGTGCCGGCCTTCGTGCTCAACACCATTCTCGGGCGTATTCCGCTGCTCGGCGACCTGTTTATCGGCGACGGGATCATCGGCGTGAATTTCGCCGTCAGTGGCCCGAAGGAAAAGACCGAGATGAGCATCAATCCGCTCTCGGCTATCGCGCCGGGCTTCCTGCGCCGCATCTTCCAGGCCAGTGGCAGCAGTAGCGGCAATAGCACTGGCGATCAGCCGGTTGAAGTGCCGCCGCCACCAGCGCAGATCGCGCCTTAAGCGCCAACCTTAATTGGCTAGCTTTAATCCGCTGCCTGCACCAGCACGTGGCGCTTCTTGCCAAAGGAGAGGCGGAGCTGGCCATCGGCGCCGAGATCGGCCAGCGTGATGGCGCGGGTTTCCTCCGCCACCGGCTGGTCGTTGAGTCGGATGGCATTGCCGCGAACATGGCGGCGGGCTTCGCCGCCGCTCTTGGCGAAGCCGGCTTCCAGCACAAGCTGGAAGGCTTCAATGCCGGCGGCAAGCCGCGCACGCGGCACGGCGATGATCGGCAGGTCGCCACCGAATTCGCCCTGCTCGAACGCCTTGCGGGCGGTCTCGGCAGCGGCTTCGGCCACCTCGCGGCCATGGCACAAAGCCGTGGCTTCGGTGGCCAGCACTTTCTTGGCATCGTTCAGTTCGGCGCCGCGCAGGCCTTCCAGGCGCTTGATCTCGTCCAGCGGCAGGTCGGTCATCAGGCGCAGGAAGCGACCGACATCGGCATCTTCGGTGTTGCGCCAGTATTGCCAGTAATCGTAGGGCGCCAGCATGTCTTCGTTCAGCCATACGGCGCCGCTGGCGGTCTTGCCCATCTTGGCGCCAGACGCGGTGGTGAGCAGCGGGCAGGTGAGGCCGAATAGCTCCATCTCGGCGGCACGGCGGCCAAGCTCGACGCCGTTGATGATGTTGCCCCACTGGTCCGAGCCGCCCATCTGCATGTTGCAGCCATAGCGGCGGCCCAGTTCGACGAAATCGTAGGCTTGAAGGATCATGTAGTTGAATTCGAGGAAGCTTAAGGGCTGCTCGCGGTCCAGCCGCAGCTTCACGCTGTCGAAGCTGAGCATGCGGTTGACCGAGAAATGCCGGCCATAGTCGCGCAGGAAGTCGATGTAGTTGAGGCCATCCAGCCAATCGGCGTTGTTCACCATGATGGCATCGGTGGGGCCGTCGCCGAATGTCACGAAGCGGTTGAACACCCGCTTGATGCTGGCCATGTTCTCGTTGATGGTCTCGACCGTGAGCAGCTTGCGCTGCTCGTCCTTGCCGGACGGGTCGCCGACCTTGGTGGTGCCGCCGCCCATCAGCACGATGGGCTTGTGGCCGCATTGCTGCAGCCGGCGCAGCATCATGATCGACAGCAGATGGCCGGCATGCAGGCTGGGGCCGGTGCAGTCGTAGCCGACATAGGCGATGATGCCGCCGGGCGCCTGCGCCTTGGCGTCGAGCTGCGCCGGTTCCGTGCATTGATGCAGGTGGCCACGCTCGGCCATGATGCGCAGGAAGTCGGATTTGAACTCGGTCATCGTCATCACCAATACTGCCGGGAAAAGCGGCGTTGGTTTACCATAGGCCCGGCTGTAAGCCTAGTTCTGGAGTTCCTGTCTTGTCCCAGCTCCCCTGGATCATCGGCCTGATGAGCGGCACCTCGATGGATGGCGTCGATGCCGCGCTGCTGCGCTGCGATGGCGGTAATCTGGGCGGGTTAGGCCCGGCCCTGACGCTGGCCTACAGCGATGCCCAGCGGCAGGCCATCCGTGCCGCGCTGGGCGAGGGTGGCCATGGCGCCATGACGTTGCGCCGCACCCTGGCCGAGGCCCATGCCGAAGCGGTGCGGCGGCTACTGGACGAAGCCGGGCTGCGCCCAGAGGACATTCGCCTGCTCGGATTCCACGGCCATACCCTGCTGCACCGCCCGGAGCGCGGCCGCACCTGGCAGGCCGGCGATGCCGCTCTGCTGGCGCGGCTGACCGGCATCGACACGGTGGCGGACTTCCGCAGCCAGGATGTGGCTTTGGGCGGGCAGGGGGCGCCGCTGGTGCCACTCTATCACGCAGCATTGGCAGGCTGGTCGAAACTGGAATTGCCGCTGCTGGTGCTGAATATCGGCGGCGTTGCCAACATCACTTATATCGGTGGCCCGCGCGACGAGGACCTGCTGGCCTTCGATACCGGGCCGGGCAATGCGTTGCTGGATGACTGGCTGCTGCGCCATACCGGCCAGCGGCTCGATGAAGGTGGCAAGCTTGGTGCCCAGGGCGAGGTGGATGAGCCGACGCTGGCGCGGCTGCTGTCGCATACCTACTTCCAGGCCAGGCCGCCGAAATCGCTCGACCGCGATGATTTCAGTGCCGAAAGCGTGGCGCATCTCTGGCCTGCTTCGGGTGCTGCGACGCTCACCGCCTTCACCGCTGCCGCCGTGGCGCGCGCGCTGGAGCATTTGCCGAGCCGGCCGCTGCGCTGCCTGGTCACCGGCGGCGGGCGGCATAACCGCACCATGATGCGCGAACTTGCTGAGCGGCTGGCTATGCCAGTGGAACCGGTGGAAAGCGTCGGCTGGCGCGGCGATGCACTGGAAGCGGAGGCTTTCGCCTATCTCGCGGCGCGTGCCGCAGCCGGCCTGCCGCTCAGCCTGCCGGGCACCACGGGCGTGCCGTTTCCGGCCAGCGGCGGGCGGCTTTACCGCGCCAAAAACTGATCTAGACCTGGGTCTGGTTGCCCTTGCCGGGTATCGGGCGCGGGCCGGCGGAAGCAGCGAGCGCCGCTTTCACATATTTGTCGGCAGCAGAGGTGAGTTCATCAAGCTTGCCCTCGAAGAAGTGATCCGCGCCGGGCACTTTCTTGTAGTCGATCTTGATGCCCTTCTGCAGCGACAGCCGCTGCGCCAGCTTGGCCACATCATTCTCGGGCACGATCTTGTCGTCGGTGCCCTGGATGATCAGGCCCGAGGACGGGCAGGGCGCCAGAAAGCCGAAATCGAACATGTTGGCTGGTGGTGCCACCGAGATGAAGCCATCGATCTCCGGCCGGCGCATCAGCAGTTGCATGGAGATCCAGGCACCGAAGGAGAAGCCGGCGATCCACACGGCCGAGGCATTGGCGTTGTAGGTCTGCAGCCAGTCCAGCGCCGAGGCGGCATCGGAAAGTTCGCCTTCGCCATTATCGTAAGTGCCCTGGCTGCGGCCGACGCCACGGAAATTGAAGCGCAACACGGAGAAGCCGCGTTTGGCGAAAACATGGAACAGATTGTAGACCACCTTGTTGTTCATCGTGCCCCCGTATTGCGGGTGCGGATGCAGGATCAGGGCGATCGGCGCATTGGCCTCCGAGCCATGCTGGTACCGGCCTTCGAGGCGACCATCAGGACCGGGGAAAATGACATCGGGCATGGGCGGAACTACACCTGGGCGGCGGTCGTTGATTTAACCAGTTGAAACCAGCGGGATTTTACCATAAACGCCGGTTCCGGATTCAAGCTAAAAACGATCCATCCACAGCCCTTGATTGGCCCCTGACAATGCCGCAGGCCCCGCTCTACCTCGATTACAACGCCACCGCACCGCTGCGGCCAGAGGCGCGCGAGGCCATGCTGGCGGCCCTTGCCGAACCCGGTAACCCTTCGTCGATACACGCTTTCGGGCGCCGAGCCCGGGCTGTGAAGGAGACCGCGCGGGCCCGGGTTGCCGCCCTGGTGGGGGCGGAACCGGCCGAGATTTTGTTCACCTCCGGGGGCACGGAAGCGAACAACCTGGCGCTCGCCCGAGCCCCCGCAGCCAGCCTGATTGTCTCCGCCCTGGAGCACGACTCGGTGCTGGCACCCGCCCAAACCCTGGCCCGAGTCGGGGGCAAACCGGTCTACATTCTGCCGGCTTTGCCCTCCGGGCTGGTCGACCTGGCGGCGCTGGAGCGGCTGCTGGCCGAGGCGCCCAGGCCGGCCCTGGTGGCCCTGATGCTGGCCAACAACGAGACCGGCGCCATCCAGCCGGTGGCCGAGGCGCAGGCTCTGGTGCGCGCCGCCGGTGGCCTGCTGCTGGTGGATGCGATCCAGGCGGCGGGCAAGCTGGCGGTCCGTTTCTCGGGGCTGCAGGCCGACATGATGAGCCTGTCCGCCCACAAGCTCGGCGGGCCGACCGGGATAGGCGCCCTGGTGCTGCGCGGCGACCTTGCCATCGAGGCGCTGCAGCTTGGCGGCGGGCAGGAACTTGGCCGCCGCGCCGGCACGGAGAATCTCTCCGGTATTGCCGGCTTCGGCGCTGCCGCCGAGGCCGCCCAGCGTGATCTTGGCCAGGGTGATCTCGGCCATATGGCGACGATTGCCGCCTGGCGCGACAGCTTCGAGGCAGCGGTTCGCGCGGCGGCGGCAGACGCGGTGATCCATGCCGGCGGCGTGGCGCGGCTGCCCAATACAAGCTGCATCGGCATGCCCGGCGTGGCGGCGGAATTGCAGGTGATGGCCTTCGATCTTGCCGGCCTGGCGGTTTCCGCCGGTTCGGCCTGTTCGTCGGGCAAGATGAAGCCGAGCCATGTGCTCAGCGCCATGGGCAGCGGCGAGGCGGCGGCGCGCGAGGCGGTACGCTTCAGCTTTGGCTGGAACAGCGCCCCGGACGATGCCGGCCGCGCCGCCGAGGCCTGGATTGCGCTCTATCGCCGCAAGCGCGGTTAGTTGCCCGGTTTGGCCGGGGACGCTATATCAGGCGCGTCCAGTCAGGAGCCGCCCCCATGCCCAAGATGACCTTCATCCAGACCGATGGCAGCCGCCGCGAGGTGGATGCCCCGCTCGGCCTTTCGGTGCTGGAAGTGGCGCACAAGCATGGCATCGATATCGAGGGCGCCTGCGAAGGGTCGCTGGCCTGCTCCACCTGCCATGTGGTGGTCGATCCGGAATGGTACGGCAAGCTGCCGGCGGCCAAGCCGGACGAGGAAGACATGCTCGACCTCGCCTTCGGCCTGACCAAGACCTCGCGGCTCGGCTGCCAGTTGCTGATCACCGAGGCATTGGACGGCCTGGTGGTGAAACTGCCCACCGCCACGCGCAATATGATGGGTTAGGCCCGGCTAACTCCGTTCAAGCGCCTGCACCAGCGCCAGGCCGGCCCAGGTGGCCAGCAGGCAGGCAATCACCGACACCGCGATATTGCCCCCGGCGCGCAGGATCAGGCCGTCCCGCAGCAGGGTCAGGGTTTGCAGGCTGAAGGTGGAAAAGGTGGTGAAGCCGCCGCAGACGCCCATCATCACGAACAGCCGCGCATTCTCGGTCCACAGGCCGCGCCCGATTACCAGGGCCGCCGCCATGCCGATCACGAAGCTGCCGAGGATGTTGACCATCACCGTGCCCCAGGGAAAGCCGGTGGTGTGGCGTCCGTCGATGGCATTGGCCATCCAGTAGCGCGCAATGCTGCCGAGGGCGCCGCCGGTGGCGATGAGGAGATAGGCCTGCATGGCGCCCAGGCTAGCTGAAGGGCCGAAAAGCGTCAAAGTTTCCGCAGCTTGCTCTTTCACTGCGGCGGCCATCGCGTTAACCTCCGGCCCATGACCGCCTCCAATGCCTTCATGGACCATGCTGCCGAGCTTTTCGCGCCGCTCGGTCCGATTGCCGTGCGCCGCATGTTCGGCGGCGCTGGCGTATACTGCCGCGGCATCATGTTCGCGCTGATCGTCGACGACACGCTCTATCTCAAGGCCGATGCCGAGACCAAGGGCGACTTTGAAGCACGCGGGGTCGGCCCCTTTGTGTATAACGGTCGCGGCAAGCCGGTGGCGATGAGCTATTGGCAATTGCCGCCCGACCTGATGGACGATCAGGACGAGTTGCTCGACTGGGCGCGCAAGGCCTATGCCGTGGCGCGCAAGCAGAAGGCGGAAGAACCGCCGCCGAGCCGTCGCCCGACGATGGCGCGTCACCGCCGCTAGAGTCTAGCCCACTTCCGCCTCGCCGCGCGCCAGCCGCATGGCTTCCGCCAGCACGGCGCGGTCGCCGATGTGATTGGCCAGCAACAAAGCCAGCTTGGCCGTCGCCAACCTTGCCCGGCGCTCATCCAGTCCTTGCGTCATGGCGACAAGCTGTTCGTAGAAGCCATCCGGATCGGGGATATTCGGTTCGGTGTTCAGCATGATGCCTCAGCCCTCATCCGCCTGCGTGCCCTTGAAGCCTTCCGGCGTATAGCGCGCACCGGCGGCGAAGCCGCGCGGCAGAATGGCCTCGATGGCGGCAAGATCGGCGGCACTGAGCGCGATATCCAGCGCGCCGAGATTCTGTTCCAGATAACTCTGGCGCTTGGTGCCGGGGATCGGAATCAAATGATCGCCGCGTGCCAGCACCCAGGCCAGCGCCAGCTGCGCCGGTGTGGCGCCGCGCTCAGCCGCCAGCTTCTTGAAGCCGGCGAGTGCTGCCTGGTTGCGCGCCAAGGCTTCGGCCTGGAAGCGCGGATTGGACTTGCGGAAATCGCCATCGGGAATCGCTGCGGCATCCTCGAACTGGCCCGACAGGAAGCCACGACCGAGCGGCGAGTAAGGCACAAAGGCGGTGCCGAGTTCGGCGCAGGCGGCGAGCATGCCGTCTTCCGGTTCGCGGCTCCACAGCGAATACTCGCTCTGCACGGCCGCGACGTGATGCACCTTGGCAGCGCGGCGCAGATTGGCGACCGAGACTTCCGACAGGCCGATATGAGCGATCTTGCCCTCGCGCACCAGCGCCGCCAGGGTCTCGATCACCTCCTCGATGGCACGGCCTTCCTCGTTGCGGTGGATGTAGTACAGGTCGATGCGCTCAAGCCCCAACCTTTTGAGCGAATCTTCGACCGCACCACGGATATAGGCCGGCGAATTATCGATGCGGCGCTCGTAGCTGTTTTCCTTGCGCACGATGCCGCCCTTGGTAGCGACCACCACCGGTTGGCGCCATTGCTTGAGAAAGCGCGCCAGCAATGCCTCGTTGCGGCCGAAGCCATAGATGTCGGCGGTATCGAAAAAGCTGACACCGCGCTCGGCGGCGTACAGCAGCACGCGGAGCGATTCCGCGTCATCGGTGGCGCCATAGAATTCCGACATGCCCATGCAGCCGAGGCCGAGTGCCGATACCATGGGACCATGCCGGCCCAGCTTGCGTTGTTGCAGAGCCACGGGTGTTTCCTTCCCAAAAATCAATATAGGTGTTCTGTAGATGCGACGATGCGCCAGCCCTCAGGCAATTTTGCCAGATTGTAGGATTGCCGCCAGCTTTTCAGCACCGCGCCGTCGGCATCGAGTAAATCCCAGGTAACGCTGCCAAGCATGGCGCGGCCACCAATAGGCGTGACGGCAAGCTCGCGGTAGCGGCAGGCGCGGCAGCCGAGGCTGGCATAGCCATCCACCGCCTGCTGGAAAAAGGCCTCCAGATCGGGCCGCGATTGCAGCACTTGCACCACGCCATCGCCCCGGATCGCCAGACCGGGCACGGCATAGAGCGACACAATGCGGGGCCCGCTGAAGCTGGCGAAATTCTCCACGAATTGATCGAAGAACGCGGCGGCTTCGTGCCGCAGGCCAGTTTCATCCATGCGCAGCCTCCCTGCTGGCCGGTCAGATGGCGCCCCTGTTTCCAAGGTCAAGTCAGGCTTCAGGTCAAGCCGGGTACCACTTCGCCTTTGACTTCGCGCGAGTGGCCGCGGAACAGGCCGACCAGCGTGCTGTCCTGGTCGCGTACCTCGATATCGTAAACGCCGCTGCGGCCGGTATGCGCTGCCTCGCGTGCCGTCGCTGTCAGCACGCTGCCGGGCGCCACCTTGGCGGTGAAGCTGATATCGGCACGCTGCGCCAGGGCCACCCGGTTGTAGGAATTGCAGGCGAAAGCAAAGGCGGCATCGGCGAGCAGGAAGATATAGCCGCCATGGCAGATGCCAACTGCGTTCAGCATCTTCGGCTGCACAATCATGCGCAGCTTGGCGCTGCCGGGACCGATCTCGAGCAGTTCCACGCCGAGTTCGCGCGTTGCCGTATCGGCGGCGGCCATGGCACGGCCGACCGCCTCGGCGATTGCTTGCGGATCCTGTGCCACCGGCCTACTTGCCGGTGAACTTGGCCGGGCGCTTCTGCAGGAAGGCGGTGACGCCCTCGATGAAATCGCGGCTGCGGCCGGCGACGCGCTGCGCCTCAAGTTCGACTTCGAGCTGCTGGTCCAGTGTATTGGAGGCCGACTGGCGCACGATCTTGCGGATCAGGCCGAGGCCGACCGTGGGGCCATTGGCGAATTTGGCCGCGATGGCACCGGCTGTGCTCATCAGCTCGGCATCCTCGACGCACTTCCAGATCAGGCCCCATTCGGCGGCGGTTTCCGCCGGCAGTTTCTCGCCCAGCATGGCGAGACCAAGCGCCCGGGCCGAGCCAGCGAGGCGCGGCAGGAAATAGGTGCTGCCGGCATCGGGCACCAGGCCGATATTGCAGAAAGCCTGCAGGAAGGTGGCGGACTTGGCGGCGATCACGATATCGCCGGCCAGCGCCAGGCTCATGCCGGCACCGGCGGCGGGGCCGTTCACGGCGCAGACGATGGGCATGCGGTAATTCGCCATGCGGCGGATCACCGGATGATAGCGATCATGCAGTGCCGTGCCGAGATCGGGCGGGCCATCGCCCTGGTTGAGGTCGCCGCTGGCAAGATCCGCACCGGAGCAGAAGCCACGGCCGGCGCCGGTGAGCAGCACGGCACGGCTTTCGCCGTCATTCTCGATGTCGCGCAGCGCGGCATTCAATTCGGTCATCAGCTCCAGGCTGAGCGCGTTGAGGCGATCCGGCCGGTTCAGCGTGATGGTGGCGACGCGGTCTTTCTTCTCGACCAACAGGGTGGCGTAAGCCATGTGTTTCTCTCCCGAAAGCGGTTATCGAACGGATGTTAGCCGAGCCGCTGCGGCGGCAAAAGCCTGACGTGGCGTAAGCATGCCATGAAGAAAGGGCGTAAGGCTTTATCGCCCGGTGAAGGCTGCTGGGCGCTTGGCAAGGAAGGCTGAAACGCCTTCGGCGAAATCGGCACGGCGACCGGCGGCGCTTTGCGCCAGGGCCTCGGCTTCGAGCTGATCATCAAGGGCGGCATCGGCGCCCCGGCGCAGCAGGCGGCGGGTGGCGACCAGGCTTGCGGTGGGGCCCTGTGCCAGCCGGCGGGCGATCCGCGTGGCTTCGGAGAGCAGGTCGGCATCCTCGACGCAGCGCCAGATCATGCCCTGCGCTGCAGCGTCCTCGGCGCTTACCACTTCGCCCAGCATCGCCATGCCCAATGCGCGGGCCGGGCCGACCGTGCGCGGCAGGAAATAGGTGCTGCCGACATCGGGCACCAGAGCGATGCGGCAGAAGACCTGACTGAAGCTGGCGGAGCGCGCTGCCAGCGCAATATCCGCGGCCAGTGCCAGGCTGGCGCCGCCGCCGGCCGCAATGCCGTTCACGGCGGCGACAATCGGCATCGGCAAGGCGTGCAACTGGCGCACCACCGGATTGAACCAGTTGTGGATCACATCGCCGAGGTCGCTTTCGCCCGGCTCGATGCCGCCGCCGGAAAGATCGGCACCGGCGCAGAAGCCGCGCCCGGCGCCGGTCAGCAGCAGGCAGCGGTTGGCCTTGTCGGCGGCGATTTCATCCAGCGCCGCACGCAATGCCAGCATCAGGTCGACGCTCATGGCATTGAGCCGCTCGGGCCGGTTCAGGGTGAGGCGGACGACGCCGTCGTCGCGTTCAAGCAGTATCGGGTTCATTGCCCTGCGGCGGCGACGATCAGGTCGCGCTCGCTCAGCACGCGGTCGCGGCCAGCGCGCTTGGCGGCATAGAGCGCATCATCGGCGCGCTGGATCAGGCCGGAGAGAGTTTCGCCCGGGCGGTATTCTGCGGCGCCGACGGAGATGGTGACGCGGCCCAAATCCTGGCCGCTGGTGCGCTTCACCAGCTTGCGCGCGGCGATGGTGCGGCGGATTCCATCGGCGAGCTTGATCGCCTGTTCCAGCATGGTGAACGGCAGCAGGATGGCGAATTCCTCGCCGCCATAACGTGCCGCCACATCCTGGCCCTTCACATTGTCGGCCAGCATGCGGCCAACAAGCTGCAGCACGGTGTCGCCGGTCTGGTGGCCATATTCATCGTTGAAATGCTTGAAATGGTCGATGTCGAGCATCAGCAGCGACAGCGGCGCCTGGCCTTTCAGCGTGTCCTGCACCAGCAGATGCATCGATTGTTCGAAGGCCTTACGGTTGGCCAGGCCAGTGAGCGGATCGGTCAACGCTTCGCGCCGCGCCTGCTCGAAGCTCTGGCGCAATTGCTGCACTTCCGCCGTGGCCTCGGCCAGCCGGCTTTCCAGATCCTTGTTGCGCTCCTGCATGTCGCGGGTATCGAGCAGCATTGTATCCACCAGGCTGTCGACACCGGCAGGGCTATCGGGCAGGGCATCAAGCTGGCCGGAGAATTGTTCGAGCTGACTGCCATAGGCGCGGGTGTTCTGTTCCGCCTGATCGATATGGCCGCGCAATTCATGCATCACCGCATCCAGCTTCTCGGCGGTGTGGCGCGAGGCATGGAACAGGCGGGCCGGCGACAGATGCTGCTCGTAGAGCGCCAGCACCACTTCCGGCGTGAAGCGCTGCTGGGCGGCGATGATACCATCCACGGCGCGGGCCAGATTATGGTCGCGGCCGGCATGGTATTCGTACCAGACGGTGAAGTTGATCGGGGTGGGCGCAATGCCGTGCTTGGCCATGCTCGCCACAGCCGCGTGGGCAAACTCAGCCGCCCGGTGCATGTCTTCGGAATACACGCGCCAACTCCCCCTCAAGAGGCTTCCATATGAAGCCAGGTGCCGGGCCAATGCAACGGCAGTGCGTCGGATTTAGCAAGATTTTGTCACAAACGCTTCATGCCTGGGCGAAGGCCCTGAAAACAGGCAGCCAGCGGTAGAAGTTGCGCAGAAAAAAGCCGCCAGCAGGCCCCATGTAAGCCGCCGTCAGACCCCGAGATAGCGGTGCTGCACGTCCGGATTCGCGGCCAGGTCGGCGGACGAGCCCTCCCATACGACGCGGCCCTTTTCGATCATGTAGTGGCGGTCGGCCAGCCGGGTCAGGGCCTCGACGTTTTTATCCACAATCAGGATCGACTGTCCGGCTGCCTTCAACTGCCCGATGCAGGCCCAGATTTCCTGGCGGATCAGCGGCGCCAGGCCCTCGGTGGCTTCGTCCAGGATCAGCAGATGCGGGTTGGTCATCAGCGCGCGGCCGATGGCCAGCATCTGCTGTTCGCCGCCGGAAAGCTGGTTGCCCATGTTGCCGGCACGCTCGGCGAGGCGCGGGAACAGGGCCACCACCTTGTCATAGGTCCAGGGCGCCTTGAGGCCCTGGCGGTTGGCGGCGGTGGCGACCAGGTTTTCGCGCACGCTCAAATTCGGGAAGATCTGGCGGCCTTCCGGCACCAGGCCGATGCCGGCCTTGGCGACGCGATAGGCCGGCTGCCGGGCGATCTCGGCGCCACGGAAGGCGATGCGGCCCTCGGCCGGCGGGGTCAGGCCCATGATCGAGCGGATCGTGGTGGTCTTGCCCATGCCGTTGCGGCCCATCAGCGTCACGACCTCGCCGGCTTTGATCGCCAGCCGCATGCCGAACAACACCTGGCTGCGGCCATAGAAGGTGTCGATGCCATCGACTTCAAGCAGGCCGGTCATGGCTGGGCCTCGGCGCCGAGATAGGCTTCGCGCACCTGTTCGTTGCGGCGGATTTCGTCCGGCGTGCCGGTGGCGATGCCGCGGCCATAGACCAGCACAGTGATGCGGTCGGCCAGCGCGAACACCGCCTCCATGTCATGCTCGATCAGCAGGATCGAAACCGAGCCTTTCAGCTTCAACAGCATCTGCACCATGCGCTGGGAATCCTCCGGCCCCATGCCGGCCATCGGCTCGTCCAGCAGCAGCAGCTTCGGCTTGGTCGCCAGCGCCATGGCCAGTTCGAGCTGGCGATGCTCGCCATGGCTCAGGGCATTGGCCGGCACATGGGCGCGCGCTTCCAGGCCGACCAGCTTCAGGGCGTCCATCGCCGGCTCTGTCAGGCTCGGATCGCTCGCCGCCGGGCGCCAGAAGCGGAAGGAATGGCCGTCATGCGCCTGTACCGCCAGGGCGACATTCTGCAACGCGGTGAAGGCATGGAAGATCGAGGTGATCTGGAACGAGCGGGCGAGGCCGAGATGCGAACGGCGATGCACCGGCAGGTCGGAAATCTCGTTGCCCAAGAACTTGATCGAGCCGGCATCGGCTTTCAGTTCGCCGATCAACTGCCCGATCAGCGTGGTCTTGCCCGCGCCATTGGGGCCGATCACCGCATGCACTTCGCCGGGCCGGATATCGATGGAGAAATTGTCGGTGGCGAGCAGGCCGCCGAACCGCTTGATCAGGCCGCTCACCTCAAGCACAGGCTGGCTCATGACAGCCTCCGCAGGCCACGGTTGGCCACCACAGCAAGCGCGATTGCTGCTGCAATCAGCGCCGCCGGGATGTACCACAGGTCATCGTAGAACAGGTGGATGCCATGCAGCAGCACGAAGCCGCCGAGGATCGCCAGCAGGATGCCGCCATGGCCGCGCTGCAGGGCGCCATCGATGCCGCCGCGCGCGAAGATCACCACCAGCACCAGCAGCGGGCCGAAGAACAGCTTCCAGTATTCGCTGTAGCTGGAGAGGATTTCCTCCAGCGCCAGGAAGCTCAGGGCACCGAATAGCGGCCCGAACAGGCTGCCCATGCCGCCCAGCACCACCATGACGATGAGGTCGCCGGAGCGGGTCCAGTGCATCAGTGCCGGGCTGACGAAATCGGTGTGGTTGGCCAGCAGCACGCCGGCTAGGCCGCAGGTGGTGCCGGCGGCGACGAAGGCGGCAAGGCGGTAGCGGAACACCGGAAAGCCGATGGCGGCCATGCGGCGGTCGTTGCTCTTGGCGCCTTGCAGCACCATGCCGAAGCGTGAATTCACCACGCGGTGACAGAGATACAGCGCCAGGCAGAGCAAAGCCCAGCAGAGATAATAGAAGCTCGGGCGATGCTTGAGGTCGATCAGGCCGGCGAAATCCGAACGCCGCAGGATGGTGAGGCCATCGTCGCCGCCATAGGCATAGGCGCCGTTGCCCATGTAGTAGACGAGTTGCGCCAGGGCCAGGGTGATCATGATGAAGAAGATGCCGCGCGTGCGGAGCGACAGCAGCCCCATGATCAGGGCGACGAAGGCGGACATCGCCAGCGCCAGCGGCCATTGCAACCAGGCCGCATAGACTTCGTGCTTGGCCATGATGCCGACGGTGTAGCCGCCGACGCCGATGAAGGCGGCATGGCCGAAGCTGACCAGGCCGCCATAGCCGAGGATGAAGTTCAGCGACACCGAGGCGAGCGCCAGGATGACAATGCGGGTGAACAGCGTCAGCAGGAACGGATCCTGGAACACCTGCGAGGCGGTCGGCACCAGTGCCAGCAGGGTGAGCAGGACCAGGGCAACGACTGTACTGATGGAAAAGCGTGTCTGCATGGTCAGCGCCCCGGCGTGCCAGGGGCCGGGAACAGGCCGGCCGGGCGCAACACCAGCACGCCGGCCATCAAGATGTAGACCAGCATGGAGGAGAGCGACTGCGCCAGGAAACCTGCCTGCGACGGATTGAGGAACTGGCCCAGGATCTGCGGCAGGAAGGCGCGGCCCATGGTTTCCAGCACGCCGACCAGCACGGCAGCGATGAAGGCGCCACGGATCGAACCGAGGCCGCCGATGACGATGACGACAAGGCAGAGGATCAGCACATTGTCGCCCATGCCGATCTGCACCGTGGCAATCGGCCCGGCCATCAGGCCGGCGAGGGCTGCCAGCGCCGAACCGAGGCCGAAGACCAGGGTGAACAGCAGCTTGATGTCGATGCCGAGCGCGCCAACCATCTCGCGGTTCGAGGCTCCGGCGCGGATCAGCATGCCGAGCCGCGTCTTCTGAACCAGCAGATACAAGATGCCGGCGCAGAGCAGGCCCATGGCGATGATCACGAAGCGGTAGGTCGGGTAGGGCAGGCCGGGCACAATTTCGATCTGGCCGGCGAGGATGGCGGGCAGTTCGATCGCCATGCCGCCGGCACCGAAGATCAGGCGGGCGAATTCATTAAAGAACAGGATCAGGCCGAAGGTCGCCAGCACCTGATCGAGATGGTCGCGGGCATAGAGGCTGCGCAGCGCGACATATTCAGTGGCGATGCCGAGCAGCAGGCCGGCGGGCAGCGCCAGCAAGGCACCGATGTAGAAATTGCCGGTCCATTGCACGAAGACAGCGGCGAAATACGCGCCCATCATGTAGAGCGAACCATGCGCCAGGTTCACCAGGTCCATGATACCGAAAACCAGGGTGAGGCCGGCGGCGAGCAGGAACAGCAGCAGACCGATCTGCAGGCCGTTCAGGAATTGCTCGAGGATCAACAACAGCATGATGGGCGCTTTACGCTTTCGCTAGAGGGTTACTTCATCGGGCATTTGGCGGCATGCACATCCTGGTGCGCGGTCATCACCGTGCTGATGGTGCGCAGGTCGAAGCCGCCATCGGCTGTCTTGTAGACTTCCTGCTGGTAGATGTTCTGGATCGGGAACTGGTTGTTGCCGAACTTGAACGGGCCGCGCACGGAATCGAACTTGGCCGCCTTCAGTGCCTCGCCAACCGCCTGCTTGTCCTTCAGGTTGCCCTTGGTCGCCGCCACCGCCGAGGCGATCAGGTTGATCGCATCATAGCTCTGGGCGCCGTAGAAGGTCGGGCTGGAGCCATGCTTCTGCTTGAAGCCGCCGACCAGCTTCTGGTTGGCGGCATAGGGCAAGTCCGGTCCCCAGGTCATGGCGAGGAAGGTGTCCTGCGCGGTTTCCTTCTGCAGTTTCAGCGACACGGCATCGACCGTGAAGGCGGAATAGAGCGGCACCTCGGCTTTGAGACCGGCCTGGCTGTATTGCGTGAAGAACTGCGCGCCCCAGCGGCCGGGGAAGAAGACATAGACCGCATCCGGCTTGGCGGCGCGGATCTTGGTGATCTCGGCGGAGAAGTCGAGCTGGTCGGGCCACTTGGTCATGTCCTGGCCCACCACCTGGCCCTTGAACAGGCTCTTGACGCCATTGGCGCCATCCTGGCCAGCGGCATAATTCGGCGCCACGATATAGAGACGACGCGCGCCCTTCTGGTTCAGCAATTCGCCGACGCCCATATGCGGCTGGTCATTCTGCCACGAAGCCGAGAAGAAATACGGATTGCACTGCTCGCCGGCAAGCTGCGACGGGCCGGCATTGGCGCTGATGAGGAAGGTCTGGTTGTCGGTGGCGATCTTGTAGGAAGCCAGCAGCACGTTCGACCAGATATAGCCGGCGAGGAAATCCACCTTGTCGCGCTGCAGCAGCTTCTCGGTCTTCTGCTTGCCGACTTCCGGCTTCTGCTCGTCATCCTCGAACAGCACCTCCAGCGGCACGCCGCCGGCCTTCTTGCCGAGATGCTCGAGCGCCAGTTCCACGGCCTGCTTCATGTCCTGGCCATAGGCGGCATTGGGGCCGGACAGCGTGGTGACGAAACCGATCTTGACCTTCTTGGCTGGCTGCGCCTGGGCAGGCAGGGCGCTGAGGCTGCCGCAGGCCAGCATGGCGGCAGCAAGGGCGGTGATGCGGAAGGAAAGGGCGGACGGACGCGGCGGCATGACGATCTCCTGCAGATGCAATGGCGGCGCTGCCGGCTGCCGGCCGGCGCTGCCTGGTTGAAAACACATTGCCCTGCGGATGTTCCCCCTTGGCCGATACGTTACGGACGAATGTCAGTCAAAGCAAATGGCGGCCCGGAGAAATCCAGGCCGCCATCGCAGCGTTACTTCATCGGGCACTTCGCGGCATAGGGATCCTGGAAATCCTTCAGCACGGTCGACACGGTGCGGATGTCGTATTCGGTATCCGACACCTTGTAGACTTCCTGCTGATAGATGTTGTGGATCGGGAACTGGTTGTTGCCGAACTTGATCGGGCCGCGCACTGAATCGAACTTCGCCGCCTTCAGCGCCGCGCGCACCGCTTCCTTGTCCTTCAGGTTGCCCTTGGTGGCGACCACGGCGGAGTTGATCAGGTTGGCGGCGTCATAGCTCTGGGCACCGTAGAAGGTCGGGGCCGAGCCATGCTTCTTCTTGAAGTCGCCGACCATCTTCTGATTCGCGGCATAGGGCAGATCCGGCGCCCACCACAGGGTGAGGAAGGTATCCAGCGCTAGGTCCTTCTGCAGTTTCAGGGTCACCGCGTCCACCGTGTAGGTGGAGTAGAGCGGGATGTCCTTCTTCAGGCCGGCCTGGGCATACTGGGTGTAGAACTGCACGCCCCAGCGCGAGGGGAAGAAGACGAAGACCGCATCCGGCTTGGCGGCGCGGATCTTGGAAATCTCGGCCGAGAAGTCGAGCTGGTCAGGCCACTTGGTCATGTCCTGGCCCACCACTTCGCCCTTGAAGGTGGCCTTCACGCCGTTGACCATGTCCTGGCCGGCGGCATAGTTCGGCGCTACCAGATAGGCCTTCTTGGCGCCCTTATGGTTCAGCAATTCGCCCATCGCCATGGTGTTCTGGTCGTTCTGCCAGGAGGCCGAGAAGAAATACGGATTGCACATCTCGCCGGCGAGCTGGGAGGGGCCGGCATTGGCGCTGATCAGGAAGGTCTGCGCATCCACCACCGGCTTGTAGGACGCCAGCAGCACGTTCGACCAGATGAAGCCGGCGACGAAATCCACCTTGTCGCGCTGCAGCAGCTTCTCGGTCTTCTGCTTGCCGACTTCCGGCTTCTGCTCGTCGTCTTCATAGACGACTTCCACCGCGATGCCGCCCATCTTCTTGCCAAGATGCTCGAGCGCCAGGTCGAAGGCGTTCTTCATGTCCTGGCCATAGGCGGCGTTGGGGCCGGACAGCGTGGTGACGAAGCCGATCTTGATCTTCTTGGCCGGCTGCGCGGCAGCCTCCATGGCACCGAAAGCCAGCGGCGCGGCCAGCGCCAGGGCACTGGTCATGCGAAGCAGCGTGGACACTTTCATGTTTCTCTCCCCTGATCCGGCGGGAGATACCGGGCCGGCCACCCCGGCCGCGCCTTGCCCCCACCGATTATTCCTCACCCGGCTGGCCGCAGTCTCAGCCGCTGCCCACCATCACGCGAAACCGTAATGGCAGCTAGGGCTTAAGTCCACGCCGAGCCTTAAGCTGCGGGTATTGGCACTGGCAGGAAAATGGTCGAAGCGGGCGGTTGGCCACCGCGCGCAGCATGGGCTTGCGCCCTTTCACCCCTCCCAGGCCGCTCGCGCAGCCATTCCTGCATTATAATGCAGATCGAGTGAGTGAGTGAAGCAGTATTTTGCCACAGAATTTGATGATGCAAGCAATTCTGCCGATGTGTTGTTGAAATTGACAACATACAGCCGGTGTGTTGTTCTAAATCGCAACATGCCGGCTGATTTGCTGATCGACGAACGCTACATCCTTGACGAAACCAGCTTCGTCGAACTGGTGGTCTGGCGGCTGGAGCGCCCGCTGCGCGGTTCCCAGCATCCGCTGAAATATAGGCTGGCCTATGTCGAGGATGGTATCTGCGTGATCCGTTACGACAACGAGGCAGGCAAAGGCGACCATCGCCATGCCGGCGGCAAGGAACGGCCCTATGCGTTCAGCGACCTTGACACGTTGCTCGCCGATTTCTGGGCGGAGGTGGATACATGGAGGCGGAAATGAGGACGTTGACTATCGACATCGCCGCACCGGATGACATGCGCCGCCAGATGGCGGAACGCATGGCTGCCGCCACCAAGGGCCGTAAGCTGCCGCCGCGCATATCTTTTGCCTCGCGCGAATTGCTCTGGCAGGTGCTGGCGCCGCGCCGCTGGTCGCTGCTCGAAGCCCTGGCCGGTGCGGGGCCGCTTGGCGTCCGCGAGGCGGCGCGCAAGGTTGGGCGCGATCCCAGCGGCGTGCATGGCGACATCAAGGCGCTGCTTGCCGCCGGTCTGCTATGGAAGCGGGAGGACGGCAAGATCGAATTCCCCTTCGATGCCATCCATGTCGACTTTACCGTAAGGGCTGCCTAGTCGAGCCACGCATAAGCCGCGCCGAGCATCGCCTGCACGCCGGTCTTGAGCGTCGGGTGAATCTGTGGCGCGAAGAACGGCGAGTGGTTCACCGGCAGCGGCTCGCCTTTTTCCTGCGCTGCCTGCCAGATGCCGTGATCGGTGCCGCCGATCAGCCAGAACACGGAAGGCACGCCCCAGGCGGTGCCGAACAGGCCGAAATCCTCGCTCCCCGTCAGCGGCTCGGGCAATTCCACCGGCGCGACGCTGGCATGGCGGCTCATGCCGTCGATGGTGCGTGCGGTCGCGGTCTCGTCGTTGATGGTGACCGGGAACTGGCTGATCGTGGTGAAGGCCGGCGGCTTCGGTGCGTTCGAGGCGGTGGCTTCCGCCTCGATGATGCGCTTCACCGAAGCCAGCACGCGCTGGCGCACCTGTTCCTTGAAGCTGCGCACGTTTAGGCGGAGAATCGCTTCATCGGGGATCACGTTTTCATTCAGGCCCGACTGAATCGTGCCGACCGTGACCACGGCTGAATCCATCATCGCCACTTCGCGGCTGACGATGGTCTGCAGCCGCATCACGGTGGCGGACGCCATCACCACCGGATCGACGCTGTTCTGCGGCTGCGAGCCATGGGCGCCGCGGCCGAACATGCGTACTTCGAAACTGTCGGCGGCCGACATCGCCGTGCCGGGGCGGTAGCCGATCTGGCCGGCGGGCAGCGGCACCAGATGCTGCCCTAAGCACACCGTCGGCTTCGGGAAACGCTTCACCATGCCATCGGCCAGCATGCCGCTGGCGCCGGCACCGATTTCCTCGGCCGGCTGGAACACCGCCATCACTGTGCCGCGCCAGCTATCGCGGGTTTCGCTAAGGATCTTCATCACCGCCATCAGCCAGGTGACATGCATGTCATGGGCGCAGGCATGCATGATCGACACCGACTGGCCGAAACGGTCGATGCCGGTGGCGGTGCTGGCATAGGGCAGCCCGGTCTTTTCCTTTACCGGCAGGGCATCCATATCGGCGCGCAGCAGGATCACCGGGCCATCGCCATTCTTCAGCAGGCCGACCACGCCGGTCTTGCCGATGCCGGTATGCACCTCGGCGCCGCAAGTCTCCAGCCATGTGGCGGCGATGCCGGCGGTGCGCACTTCCTGCAGCGACAATTCCGGGTTGGCATGCAGGTCGAGATAGATCCGCTCCAGTTCCGGCAGCAGGCCATCGATCATCTGGAATGCCTTGGCGGAACGGCTGATATTCTGCGCGGTCATCGTGGAGCTTTCTGTTCTGGGCTATTGCAGGGCGGGAAAGGCGGGGGCCTGGCCGGCGAGCGCGCGCGGCAGGCCGAGGCGGGCGCGGCAGGGCGCGTCCTCACCCAGCAGCGCGTCGAACTGGTCGAGCAGGCCGAGGATCATCTGGCTGATGCGCAGGGCATCGGCGGGCGGCAGGGCATCGGGGGTTTCGAGCAGGGGGAGCAACTGCGTGATGCGGCGCTGCAGGCTCTGCGCCTGGGGCGGCAATTGCGCAATCGTCGGGTCGCTATCGGTATCGCACCAGCGGCACATAACCTGAGCTTGGCAGGCTTGCGGACCTGACTCAAGCAGGCAGGTTGTGAAAATGAAACACCCCGCCCCGGTATTGCTGGGGCGGGGTGTTAAAGCGGTTCAGGCCAGGATTACCGCCCGGGTATTACCGCCCGAGATAGGACTTCACGGTATCCTGTGCCACCTGCTGCAGATGCGCGGTCACGTCCGGGCTGAGGCCGGCGCTGTATTTCAGGCCGACCGGCGACTTGCCGAACAGCGTGGCATAGGTGACGGCAGCCGCCAGGTAGGTGCCGGGCAGGCTGGGATGGCGCTTGTCGGCGACATAGAGGTTGAGGTCCGGCTTCTGCGCGATGGAGCGCGCGAAGGCAAGGCCGGCCGGGATCACCAGGGCGCCATTGTCATTCGCCGCCTTGGTATATGCCTCGGCAAGCTGCTCGGTCATCTCCGGCTTGTCCTGGTAGGCCCAGGACATGAAGAACACCGGCTTGGCGCCATGCTTGCGCACGGTGTCGGAGTGCTTCTTGGTGTATTCGGTGAACACCTTCGAAAGCGTCGGATGCACCGGGCACTGGCTGCAATCCATCATCACCGCCACTTCAAACAGCTTGTCGGTGGGCGGGTTGAACACCACTTCGTTGTTGGCGACGAAGGAATAGCGGCCGACGCCATCGGGGCGGAAGTAGGAATTCACGTCATGCCAGTCGAGGCCGGAGCCACTGATCGTCACCGACGAGCCGCGCACGCGATGCCCCTGCATGCCCTCGGCGACCATGGCGCCGACATGGCCATGCATCGAGTTGTTGTAATAGAAGAAGCTGTTGCCGATGAAGATGATCGAGGCCGGCGGATTGCCGCCCAGTTCCTTCAGGGCCGGCTTCGATTGCGCCATGCCTGCCGTAGCGGCAAGCGAGGCGGCGACAAGCGTGGTCAATGCGAGCGTAAATTGCCGCAGTTTCATGGCCGTTTCCTCCGATCTGTCTGGTTATTCAGCCAGAGGCGATGCTAGGACCGGGCTAGCTGCTGCGTCAATCGTCCTTTGGATCGGCGGGTGCCGGAGCGATGTAGAATTGCGGCAATTGCGCGCGCACCACCTCGCCGCTGCGATTCCAGGAATGGCAGCCATCCAGATAGTAGGGTGGCTTGTCGCCTTCGCTGTGCCACATATTGGCGGCGCTGCGCTTCTCCGGCTCATGGCCGCTGGTGATGGTCTGGAACGCCACCGTCGCGATCACGTCGAGCAGCTCCACCATATGGGTGCAGCCCTTGGTGCCGCCCAGCCGCTGGCGCGTCTGCATGCGCCAGCCGCCGCCGATGCGCAGGCCGACGAGCTGCTGGAAACGCGGCGCCACATCCTGGCAGGGCGAGTAGGGGGCGGCATCGGTGACGGCCTCCACTTCCTTCACGATCATGTCGTCGCCGAAGGTGAGGCGGATGCTCATGGCATGCACCGGCCGCCCGGCCGGCATCTTGCCGCGGTAGAATTCCTCGTAATCGTAGGCCTTGGTGTCGCGGATATGGGCTTCCACATCCCAGAGGCCGTCATCACGGCGGAAACCCTGGGCCTCGATGGCGCGGGTGTGGAAATGCCGGCGCGGGGCCGGAGCGGAAAGCGGCATGGGGAGAACTCGGCTTTTTCTTTGTGTTTGCTGTCGCCAGCCTATACCAGCCGGGCAGAGCCCGTAACAGTGTTTTTTGACCCGGTTTTCCAGCCGCTCAGTCTTCCACCTTGGGATATCTCGCCACCACTTTGCGCAGGCCGTCCTGCAGGGTGAGGCCGGCCTCTGCCGGCATGGTGCTGAATTGCAGGGTGCAGACCAGCTTCAGCGCGGCGCGATGCGCGGCCACGGCTTCATGATTGTAGATACGGTTCATGCGGAAGCGGTACAGCAGCTCACAGAGGCTGTCCGCCACTTCGGTGATGATGGCATGGCCGAAACTGCTGCCGAGATCGCGGATATGTACCGCCTTGCGGTAAGCCGCTTCGCTTGCCTTGTCGCTGGCCGGATCGGCATCCAGCAGGGTGAGCAGCTTGTTGAGCCGTTCGAGATCGGCGGTGACCCAGCCGAAATACTTCTCCTGCTGGCTTTCGATGAAGCTTTCCGCTGCTTGCAAGGCCTCAGCCGCACTCTTGCCGCCTTCGCGTTTGGCAAGACGGGCAAAACGCGAGGTGACTGTAAGCAGGAGGGCGGGGGTGTGAGGCTCGTTCATGCCTTGGTCAGGCTGTTTTGCTGCGGACCGGGTATGGTCGGCAGTTCAAGCCCGTCATCGGAATCGTCAACAAGGGCGCGGCGGCGCTCCGGACCCATATAACGGCTATCCTGATTGAAGCGGCGGTCGGGACCGATATAGTTCTCCGACATCACATAGGGCCGCTGGTCATCGGCCACCCAGGCCAGGCGGTCATAAAGCTGTTTCGGCGAGATCGGTTTGGCCAGCACGAAACTGGTGCCGCAATCCCGCGCATGCGCGACATGGCGTTCCTGGGTGTGGCTGGTGAGCGTGATCACCGGCACATAGCGGTTCGGGTTCATGCCATCGGCGCGGATCCGCTTCACCAGATCGAAGCCATCCAGTTCCGGCAGCAGGCAGTCGCTGAAGATCAGGTCGAAGCTCTGGCTGCGGGTAATCTGCAAGGCTTCGCCGCCGTTATTGGTCGAAACCACCGAGCGCACACCGAAAGCATGCAGCACGCCCTTGAGCAAGCTGTGGAAATACGGATTGGGGTCAGCAACCAAGAAGGTGAAGTTGGAGAGGTTCAGACTGGGCAACGGCATTTCGGCATCCTCGATCCGCTTTTCTGCGATCGCTGCCGACGATTTTAAGCCTTGGGAGCGGAGCAACCCAAGGTAACAATTCAGTACAATCTAGACGAAAGCTGATTGATTCTGTCCCCAATCTATCAAGGGCTTAGAGGGATTCAGCCTATGCCCCTCCAGCGTGTGAGGGCCATCACCGCGCCGCCGGCGAGCAGACCCCAGAAGGCGCCGCCGATACCGAGGAAACTCACCCCCGATGCGGCCACCAGAAAAGTAATCACGGCGGCCTCGCGATCGCGCGGCTCCGCCACCGCGCCCATCAGCGAATTGCCGAAGGCACCCAGCAGGGCGAGGCCGGCCACTGCCTGGATCAGCAGCGGCGGTGCCGCGATCAGGAAGGCGGTGGCCGCAGCGGCGCCGAGACCGATCAATATATAGAACAGGCCGGCCACCGTGGCGGCCCAGTAGCGGCGTGCCGGATCGGGATGGGCTTCCGGCCCGGCGCAGATCGCGGCGGTGATGGCGGCGAGATTGACGCTGACGGCGCCGAAGGGCGCCGCCGCCATGCTGAACAGGCCGGTGGCGCGGAACAGCGGATTGGGGTCGGGCTGGTAGCCATTGACCCGCAGCACGGTGATGCCAGGGATGTTCTGCGACGCCATGGTGACGATGAACAGCGGCAGCGCCACACCGATCATCGCTTCCGGCGTGAAGCGGGGCATGACGAATTGCGGGTTCGGCCACAGTGTGGCGGGATCGAGCTGAATCGGCGGTGTCGCCACGATGATCAGCACCACCGCCACCAATACGGCTACCGGCACCGCCCAGAGCCGTTTCCAGCGCGCCATCAGCGCCCAGCTCACCACGATCGGCAGCCCGAGCAGCGGATCGGCGGCCACCGCCTTCACCGGCGCCAGGCAGAGCGGCAGCAGCACGCCGGCCAGCATGGCATTGGCCAGCGGCGCCGGGATCGCCGCCACCCAGCGGCCCAGCGTCTGCCACAGGCCGGCAATGAAGATCAGCAGGCCGCAGATCAGGAAGGCGCCGGTGGCGGCGGCGAAGTCGCCACCCGTTGCGGCGCCAGAAGCCGCCAGCAGGGCGGCGCCCGGCGTGGTCCAGGCGATGCTGACCGGCATTTTCAGGCGCAGGCTGACGATCACCGCGCACAGCCCCATAGCGATGGACACCGCCATCAGGCCGGATGCCGCCTGGGCCGGGCTGGCGCCCACGGCGACAAGGCCCTGGATGATCACGGCGAAGGAGGAGGCGAAGCCGACGAAGCCGGCCAGCAGACCGGCGGCAAAAGCTGAGATCGAGAAAGCAGCGAACATGGGGATACGGCGCGTATTGGAGACGGGCGCGTATCCTAGGCCGAAAGTCGGAAACGGCGGAAGGCTCGGCTGGGGCTGCCTAATCCTGCTCGCCGCCGGCCAGCACCAGGCTGGCATTGGCCATGGCGAGCTGGTCGGCAATCACGCCAGGCGGTTCGGCCTCGGTCACCATGATGTCGAAAGCGGCGAGGTCGCAGACCTTGACCAGGCCGGACTTGCGGAACTTGCTGCTATCGGCCAGCAGCAGCACGGTCTTTGACAGCGGCATCATCACGCGCTTGAACTCGGTTTCGAACAGGTCGAAATCCATGCAGCCATGTTCGGGCGTCACGGCGGCGACCGAGATGACGCAGATGCTGGGCGTGAACTGCGACACGAAGCGGATCGCATCGGCGCCGATCAGGGTCTGATCCTCGACGCGCAATTCGCCGCCCGGCAGGATCACGCGGTGCCGGCCGCTGCCGGCGGAAAGAATCTTCGCCACTTCCAGCGACAGCGTGATGATGCTGAGGCCGCTGCGCTTGGCCAGTTCGCGGGCCAGGAAGCAGGAGGTGGAGGAGTTATCTAGGAACACCGTGGACTCATCCGGGATCAGCCGCGACGCAGCGATGCCGATGCGGCGCTTGGCATCCGCCATCTCGCGCATACGGCGCTGGAACGGCGCTTCCTTGCGCTCCTCGTTCAGCCGCGCGCCGCCATGGAATTTCTCCACCAGGCCCTGCTGTTCCAGGAAGCGCAGGTCGCGGCGGATGGTCTCGTCGGAAACCTGGAACTGTTCGCTCAGGTCCTGAATCGAGGCGGACTCGGTCTTCTGCAGCCATTCGGCAATGCTGCGTTGCCGGATATTCAGCGTGCCACTATCGCGCATCGCCACGCCCCGTTCGGAAATGAGTTCAAGTATAAATCGCCTGACCAGAGGCGGCATTGAAAAGCCGCGCCCGGCCAGTGTCAATCGCAAGCCCGACCTCGGTGCCGACTTCCGGCACGCCTTCCACCGGCAGGCGTGCCACCATGCGGTCGACGCCGACACGCAGTTCCGCCAGTGCCTCGGCGCCAAGCAGTTCGACGCGCTCGACACGGCCGGTGAGGGTGGCCGCATCGAGCGGTGCAACGGCGATTTCCTCCGGCCGCACGCCGAGCAGCACCTCGCCGCTGCTCTGGCCCTGGCCAAGGCCGAGCGGCTTGAGGAAACCCGGATGCGACAGCCCGCCGCCATCGAGTTTGCAATGCAGCATGTTCATTTCCGGCGCACCGATAAAGGAGGCGACGAACACGTTGCTGGGGCGGCGGTAGACATCCATCGGTTCGCCGAGCTGCTGAATACGGCCATCCGCCATCACCGCGATGCGGGTGCCGAGCGTCATCGCCTCCACCTGGTCGTGGGTGACATAGATCACCGTGATGCCGAGTTCGTTATGCAGGCGCTTCAACTCGCCGCGCATGCGGCCGCGCAGCTTGGCATCCAGGTTGGAAAGCGGCTCGTCGAACAGATAGACCTTTGGCTTGCGCACCAGGGCGCGGCCGATGGCGACGCGCTGGCGCTGGCCGCCGGACATTTCCTTCGGCTTGCGCTGCAGCAATTCACGGATGTTGAGGATGTCCGAGGCTTCCAGCACGCGGGCCTCGATCTCCTTCTTCGACAGCTTGGTGGTCTTCATCAGGCCGAAGGCCATGTTCATATAGGCGGTCATATGCGGGTAGAGCGCATAGGACTGGAACACCATGGCGATATCGCGGCGCTGCGGTTCTACTTCGGTAACATCGACGCCATCGATCAGCAGGTTGCCGGCGGTGATGTCTTCAAGGCCGGCGACCATGCGCAGCGTGGTGGATTTGCCGCAGCCCGATGGGCCGACAAGCACCATGAAGTCCTTGTCGGCGATTTCGAGGTCGAGCGCCTGCACCGCAGTCTGGGTGCCATAGCGCTTGGTGATCTGGCGGAGCGAAACGGTTGCCATGATTGGGTCCTTACTTACTTGAGGCCGGCATGCATGAAGCTGTCGACGAAGCGGCGCTGGAAGATGACGAAGAGCAGCAGCAGTGGCGACACCACGATCACGGTGGCCGCCATCAGGCGGGTCCAGTCGGCGCCGCTATCGGATTTGGCGAGCAGGCCGAGGCCGATCGGCATGGTGCGCACGGCTTCCGAGTTGGTGACCAGCAACGGCCACATATAGTCGTTCCAGTGCGTCACCACGGAGATGATGCCGAAAGCGACCAGGGTGGGGCGCACCAGCGGCAGGTAGACATGCCACAATGTTTCGAAATGGCCGCAGCCATCCAGCTTGGCGGCATCGCCGAGTTCGGTCGGCACCTGGCGGAAGGCCTGGCGCAGCATGAAGGTGCCGTAGCCGCTGGCGACGAAGGGCACCACCATGGCCGGCAGGCTGTTGAGCAGGCCCATCTCGCGCACGGTGACGAAGTTGGTGAGGAAGATGGCGTAGATCGGGAACATGATCTGCAGCAGGAACAGGCCGAAGATCACGTTCTTGCCCGGGAAGGTGAGGCGGGCGAAGGCATAGGCGGCGAGCGAGATGGTGACGAGCTGGGCTGCCAGGATCGAGCCGGTGACCAGCACCGAGTTGATCAGGTAGGTATCGAACGGCGCCACCGCCAGGGCCGCCGGGTAATTGTCCCAGATGAAGGATTTCGGCAGCACGCCGGCCTTGGGGTCGAACACCTCGATACGGGTTTTCACCGAGGTGATGAGGATCCAGGCCAGCGGGCTGAGCCACAGCAGGCTCAGCGGGATCAGCACGAAATGCAGCCAGTTGCGCTTGAGGGTTTTCGTCATGATCAGCGCCCCAGGTAATGCACGCGGCGCCCGATGGTCGAGGCGATCACCGCAATCAGGCCGCCGATGAACAGCAGCAGCATATTGGCCACCGTGCTGGCGAAACCGATATCCTGATACTGGAAGGCGTTCTGGTAGATGTAGAAGGTCAGCACATTGGTCGCGTCGGCGGGTCCGCCAAGCGTCATCACGAACACATAATCGAAGATCTGGTAGGAATGCAGGATGCCGATGATGATCACGAAGTAGATCGTCGGCGAGATCAGCGGAATGGTGATGTGGATAAGCTGGTGCCAGGCCGACACGCCATCCAGCTTGGCGGCTTCATAGAGGTCGCGCGGCACAAGCTGCAAAGCGGCGAGCAGGATCAGCATGAAGTAGCCGGAATATTTCCAGATGCTCATCACGATGATCGCCGGCATCGCCCAGTCGGAGGAATACAACCATTCCAGCTTCGGCAGGCCGAGCGCGTCCATCATGCCGTTGATCGGGCCGTAGCCCGGCGCGTAGAGGAACACCCAGACCATGCCGGCGGCGACCGACGGGATCATCACCGGATAGAAGAAGGCCGAGCGGTAGATCGCCATGCCGCGGATCTTGCTGTCCAGCGCCACTGCCAGCAGCAGCGCGCAGGTCAGTGCCAGCGGAATAGTGATCAGGGTGTAGAAGGCGGTGTTGCGGAAGGATTTCCAGAATAGTTCATCCTGGAACAGGCGCTCGTAATTCTCCCAGCCGAGATAGATGATCTTGCTGGAGCCGAGCATCACGTCGTGGAAGCTGAAATACAGCGAACGCAGGATCGGCCAATAGGTGAAGGCGGCTAGAAAGACGAGGGAGGGCAGCAGCATCACCGCTGCCACCATCGCTTCGCGCATTGGGGCCGATAGGATACGTCGCATACAGGATAACTCGTGCGGAATTGCCAGGCAGGATTACCGGGCAGGATTGCCGGGACAGGTGAAGCGGAAAAGCCGGCCGGCGCGGTTGCGCCGGCCGGCTGCGACCGTTAGGTCCGGCGCCGCATCAGGCGCTGGATTTCCTGGTTCGACTTGGCGTTGGCTTCCTTCAGCGCGGCGGTGGGGTTGATCTCGCCGGCCAGCGTGCGGTCCAGTGCGCTCTTGAGGAATTCGCGCACCTTGTGATAGCCCGGCACCTGCAGGAAGGCGCCGGCATAGGCGGCCTGATCCAGCGCCACCTTGGCCGCCGGCACCTCGTTCACGAACTTCTTCAGCTCGGCGCTTTCCCACGACGACTTGCGCGCCGCGATATAGCCCGTGGCCTGGCACCATTCGGTCTGGTTCTTGGTGTTGGTCATCCAGCGCGCGAAGGTCCAGCTTGCCTTCAGGTGGGCGTCCGGCTGCTTCTTGGCGATGAAGATCGGACCGCCGCCGATGGTGGCGCCGTAGGTCTTGTTCTTCGGCATGAAGGCCACGCCGACATCGAACGGCGAGGACTTGCGCAGGTTGGTGAGCGAGCCGGTGGAGTGGTAGAGCATCGCGGTACGGCCGGCCATGAAATCGTTGGCCGAGCTTTCCCAGGTGGAAGCCGCCGGCATCACGCCCGCCTTCACCATCTTCACCCAGAATTCCAGGGCGTCGATCGCTTCCGGCGATTCGAACAGCACCTTGTCCTTCTGCCACGGCACCAAGCCGTTCTGGCGCACATAGCTTTCGAAGATCCAGTCATGCCAGCCGCCGCCGATGGTGAGGCCCCACTGGGTCACGTCGGCGCCCTGGCGGATGGTCAGCGCCTTGGCGGTCTCGAGCAGTTCGTTCCAGGTATCGGGGATCTTGGTGATGCCGGCCTTGGCGAAGGCGGCCTTGTTCACATAGAGCACCGGGGTGGAGCACTGGAAGGGCAGGCCGTAGAGCTTGCTTTCGGATTCGCAGATGCCGAGGAAGCCGGGCAGGAAGTCCTGGTAGATGTCGTCGGCCTTGGCCAGCGCGGTCACATCGGCCAGCGCATCCATGCCGAGGAAGGTCTGCAGCGCCGAGTTGATCGGCAGCCAGGTGGCCGGCGGATCGCCCACGCCCAGCGAGGTCATCACCTTCTGCTCGGTATTGTCGTAGCTGCCGGCGTAGATCGCCTCCACCTTGATCTTGTCATGGGCGGCGTTGAACTCGTTGATCATGCCGGTGACGATGCGGTTGATATCGCCCGACACGCCGATCGGATACATGAATTGCAGCTTCACCACGTCGCTGCCTTGGGCGAAAAGCGGGCTGGAGCCGAACATGCCGGCCGCCGAAACCGCCGCAGCACTTCCCTGCAGGAAGTGGCGCCGGGAAATCTGGGATTTCATCTTGGTCATCGTTGAGTTCCTCGTGGTTGGTAGCCGTTGATCCGGTTCTCGTACGCCACTCTTGTTGCCCCGGCCGGACCTTGCTGCCGCCAGCCGGTCGGGAAGTGCCGGCTGGGGGAACAGCACGATCCGTGCCATTGTTTACGCTTTGATGATCTTTTGATGAAAATTGTGAGTTTTGTTGGTTTTTGTTGGTTCGTGTCCCCCGTTTATTTTTCATCTTTGGCAAAGATGGTCGATTTCCGGCACTTATTCAGCCAAAATTTTACGCAAAATGCCACAAAATAAATCTGGCATTAAACTAAAAGCTCACATATTTCCTCATGTTGCAGTGCGATTGGACTTGGATGCCACCAGGAGGCGTAAAAATGCTGATAGCGCAAATCACCGATCTGCATGTGACGCGCGGGGCTGAGTTGCTGGCCGGCCGGGTGGATACCCATGCCGCTTTTTCGCGCTGCCTGGAGCGGCTGGCGAGTCTTGATCCGCGCCCCGACCTGCTGCTGGTGACCGGCGACCTCACCGAGACGGCGACGGATGGCGAATATGCTTATCTCAAGGCCGGGCTGGATGGCCTCGGCCTGCCGTATCTGGTGGTGCCGGGCAATCACGACGACCGCGCCGCCATGCGCCGCGCCTTTCCGGATATGCTGCCGGCGGCCGAGGCGGACGCGCCGTTCTGCCATGCCACCACCCGGGATGACTGGCCGCTGCGGCTGATTGGCATCGATTCAATCGTGCCGCGCCGCTCGGAGGGCGCGCTCGATGCGGCGCGTCTGGCCTGGCTGGAAGCGGAAGTGGCAAAAGCCACGCCCGAGCAGCCGGCCCTGCTGTTCATGCATCATCCGCCATTCCGCACCGGCATCGCGCCAATGGATGCCTGCGGCGTGCTGGAAGGCCTCGAGGCTTTCCGCGCGCTCATCACGCGCCACGCGCCGCGCATCGCCGGCATTCTTTGCGGCCATGTGCATCGCGTGATCCATGCCAGCATCGCCGGTGTGCCGGTGCTGCTGGCGCCGTCATCCGCGCACCAGATCGAGCTTGATCTGCGCGAGAACGCGCCGCTCGGCTTCTGCTTCGAGCCGTCAAAGATTGCGCTGCACGATTGGCGCCCGGAGCAGGGGCTGGTCAGCAACTATGTCTATGTGGAGCGTTTCCCAGGGCCGTATCCCTTCAAGTAGGGGGCGGCTTTTCGTGGGGAATGGTGCCGGATGAGGGGATTGAACCCCCGACCTTCGGTTTACAAAACCGCTGCTCTACCGCTGAGCTAATCCGGCAACTGTTTGAATAAAAAGAACAATGCGACGTTTTGGCGCGCCCGATTCTTCACGGTGGCGTCCAATTTGAGAAGCCGCGGTTTTATTCGGGCGTTTCAGTTACGTCAAGGAAGCGACACAAGGCGAAAATCCTGTTTCTGAAGTTGGAAGACGAGGGGGAGGTATGCTCATCCGGGACCACGCATCAAGCTCACCTTGGTCTATCTCTCGATAGCGCCATAGTTTAAGCTACCTCTTTAGGGTGTCGTTTTCTTTTTGAATCTCTATTTTTCGCCGCAAGTGTGATCATATGCCGATACTGAATGCATTTGACGAATGGGCGATAAAGCCTAACGTTCGCGCTTCCTATTTCCATATATCTGCCAACAACAAGACCGTGCAGCTTGACCGCCTCAGGCAGCAATTTGTTTGCAAGTATTTGGGTGGAAACTGCGGCAGATCAGGCTCCGCATGAGAAGGTTCCTAATTGCCCTGCTGAACGTGTTTGTGCCAGGAATTGGGATTGCTTATTTGGGCTATCGTCGAGCTGGTTGTTTTCTCGCGCTCGCCAATGTTTTTGCACTGCTTGCCTATTCAGCCATACGCACCATTGATATTGGAGATGAGAATTCAGCCATACTTTTACTGATAGGGGCTTTGTATAGTTTTGTTTTCCTCGGATTGATTATCATCTTTGCTCCATTCCTTCTGAGAGAGAAAAATGGAGGAATGAAATCACTGACCAGTGAAGGAAACGCACTCTACTCGATTGCAATATTGGTGCTGGCGGTTGTGTCTTGGGGTGTATATTTTCTCGACGGAAATCTCAGATATATTGCAGATGAGAAATGGTATTTAAAATACAATAAATCCGATGCTGGTTTTCCGAATGTCCTGCAAGGTGAACTTCTACTTATTAAGCGAAATTATTATACGCAAAGAAATATCAAGCATGGCGATCTGTTTTGGCTGGAGGACCATTTGTTCTTTGGTTCATTTCCTGTCCGCGCGATTGACCCGTCCTACATATATGCTTCGCAAGTCAATTCAGGCTCAAGGCCGGCAGATATTTCTACGTATAGCATCGACGAACCTCAGAGCCGCATGATTAAGCGCGAGGTATTAAATGATCGGCAGTATATCATCAAAGAATCAAGGATGACGCCGTTTCATTTTAACTTCTCATTCGATGAGGAGTTGGCCAAAAACATCGGCGAACAGAAAACAAAAATAGAGATACAGCTAAATATACAAGGGATGGGGCACGTGCATTATCTCTTCGACAATCGAACTTTCAGAAAGGACTCTGCCAAGATTGATTTCATCGATAGGCAAAGAATTCGCGATCTGCCATATGCGGTTTTGTATAGTCCGCATATCGCGCGAATTGGATTGCGAGTTTCGTAAATTACCCTATCGGAAAGTTACATTCCTCTGGTCGTGTTTCGTCGCGACGGTTAGGCGCGTCGATTCTTTTTTAAAATGATTGATGCATGGAAAAGTAAGAGGGGCGTGCCGTCGATTGAATTGGCGGTCTAACCTTTGGTTTGCAAATCCGCTGAGCCAATCCACCGCCTGGAAGGCCGCGCCGTTCTAGCCAAGCGGCGGCGCCAGGGCAAGAGCGGGCTGGGCGGGGGCGAGGTGGTCCCGGCGGGCCTCTGGAACCCGTCCCGGCATCTAAGCCGCTGGAAGAATTGGCGCCAAGGACATCTTGCAAATGGTTCGCAGTCGCCCTACATTCCTCGCGTCTGATAATCAGTCGCAACCGGATTCCGCCGCCGATGTATGTCTGCCTGTGCCATGGATTGACCGAACGCGATGTGCGTGGCGCCATCGACCAGGGCTGCCGTTCGGTGGCGTCGGTCTACAAGCATCTGGCCGAGAAGCCGCAATGCGGTAAATGTGTTGGTGACGTGCGCTGCATGATCCGCGCCGCCTGCAACACCAACCACAATGCCAGCCATGCCGTGCCGCTTGGCGCCGTGGCCCAGGCCGAAGCCTGAAATCCATCCGCCTTATCCGATTTAACGGCCAGGCGCGGTAACGCGCTCCAGCCCGCCGGTGAAGCGTGCCATGGCGGCGCGGTCCTGGCTTTGCAGCAGGTGGTGATCGACGCGCCAGTCCGGCCAGCGCCGCAGCAGCTCGCCATGCAGGGCGCGCGCTTCCTGCAGGTGGCCGAGCTGCGCCAGCGCGGCGGCACGCCAGGCGAAGGCATCGGGAAATTCCGGATTGATCCGCAGCGACTGCGCCAGCCGTTCTTCGCTGAGGGCGAAGTTGCCCAGCAGCAGATGCGCCATGCCGGCATAGAGATAGGCCCGGTCGATGGCATTGGCGCGCGGCCCCAGGCGGATCGCCAGTTCGGCATGGTCGGCGCCAGCCACCGGGTCGCCGGTGAGAATACTCATATGCGCGGTCTGGGCGTGGGCCGCTGGATGGCCGGGATTGAGTGCCAGCACCACGCGCATCGCCAGCAGGCCGCGATGGTAATCGCGCCGGCCCTTGTGCAGCAGCGCCACGGTGAAATGCGCTGTCTCGTTGCGTGGGTCGCGCAGGATCGCGGCATCCAGCAGCCGCAGCGCCTCGGCATGATCGGCATCGCGCTGCTCGCTCCAGCCGCTGATGACTTTCATGGCGATGCCATGGGCATAGCCGGTGAGGGCGTCGGTTGAGTCGGGATCGAGGGCGCGGGCGGTGGCAAAGCGGCGGATCGACTCTTCCGCCTTGGCCTTGTTCGACCCGCCGCGCAGGGCATCCCAGCCGGCCTTGATTTCCGCCTGCACTGCCGCATCCGGTTTGCCGCGCGGCGGCAGGTCCTGGCTGGCGGCATTGAGTTTCGCCACGAAAACACGCAAGGCCATGTCGCGTGCCAAGGCCGGGGTGATGCTCTCCACGCGCCGGCTTTCCACCCAGATGATGCGGCCATCCTTCGCTGCTTCGGCACGCAGGTTGAGGCTGTAGCCATCGCGTTCCTGGCGCAGGCTGCCCTGTATCCTGGTGCCGAGCCGGCGGTCAATCGCCGCTGCCGGCAGCCCGGCGAGCGCGGTGGCGAGGTCGTCGGCGAAGGCCTGGGCCTGGCGCGCGGTAACATCGCTGCGATCCAGCACCGCCAATGGCGCCAGTGCGAAGGCGAAACGCGGCACGTCGGCTTGCGGGGTGGATGCGGGGCGCAGCAGCCCGGCGACCAGGGCGATCACGGCGCAGGCGGCCGCCAGGCCATAGGGCAGGCGCCAGCCGGCAGGCGGCGATGCGGCTTGCGCTGCCGCAGGGCTGGGGATTTTCGCCACCTGCGGTGTCAGCGGCGCGGCTTCCAGTTGTGCCAGGAAGGCCAGCGTTTCCGGGCTTGGCTGCACACCGAGTTCGGTATCCAGCATGGCAGCGAAATCGCGATGCGCCTGCTGCGCCGCTGCCAGGCCCTTGAAGCGGGCGATTGCCTCCAGCGCCAGGCAATGGGCCGCTTCATCAAAGGGATCAAGCTGCTGCAGTTTCTGCGCCGCAATCAGGGCATCGGTTGCGGCCCCGGCGGCTACGCTGGCGCGCAGCGACCGGCCCAGCAATGCCAGGGCCTTTTCCCGCCATAACACCCGATGGACGCGCAGCCACTCCTCCCAGGCACTGGATGCGATGTCCAGCCCAGCCAGCAAGTCGCCGCGCAGCAGCGCGACCGCATTGCGCAGAACATGGCTGTCATCGGCAGTCAGCGCCGCCTCCAGGTCGGCCAGGTCGGTGCTGAAATGCGCCGGCTGCAGCGCGATGCGCAGGCGCCCGGCCTGCAGGATCGCGTCGGCATTGGGGCCAAGCTGGCGGCGAATGGTCAGCAGGGTTTGGCGCAGGCTCTGGCGGGCCTGGTCGTCGAAACGCTCGCCCCAGAGCAGGGCGGCAAGCTCCTCGCGGGTAGCGGCATGGCCGGGCTGGGCGGCCAGATAGGCGAGCAAGGCCTGCGCCTTGCGGCCCAGGCCATCGGTGATCGACTGGCCTTCCAGCTTGGCTAGAAATGGCCCCAGCAGGCAGAGATGCAGGGCGCGCTCAAGCCTGGGCGGGGAGGTTATTCTCGCCGAATATGTCATGATCTGGCCCGCATACCCTCGAGATTTAGCGGTGACAGCCTATTCAGCCATGAAAATATGGCCATGCGTGTGAAATTTTCAGCGGGTGCTCGTGCTTTTTGACGCTGCTTTGACGGCGCGGCAGCAGATTAACGGCAATGCCGATGTGCCGCCTGCCGTCTTTGCTGATGCTGTTGCTCGGACTCGCCGCGATGGGGGTGGGGTCATCCTGGGCGCAGCCCGCCGCCTATCGCGACTATGCTGAATTCTATCTGCCGGAAGGCGGTAGGGCGGAGGGCGGGGATAAGGTGCCGCTTGTCATCATGCTGGAAGGCACCGGTGGCAGCCGCGCCTGGGCGCCGAATGCCTGGACGCCCTGGCTGAACCAGCGCGGTATCGCCACGGTACAGATTCGCAGCGCCGCCTCGCGCAAGCGACCGAACGGCAACTGGTCCGGCACCGGCTGTAGCCTGCTGTATTACTATGACGCCGCTGCCGTGCTGGAACTGGCCCGCCTGGAGCAGCCGCGCATCGACACCATGCGCTATGCCGTGATGGGCTTCTCGCGCGGCGGCACCGAGGCCTTGAACACGCGCAAGAGTTTCCCGGCCGACCGGCCACCGACGGCGGTGTTTTCCTTCTATCCCGGCTGCGAAGGCTATTGTCCCAGCGACTACACGGCCGATGGTCCGACCCAGGTGCATATCCTTTACGGCGACGCCGACGATTGGGGCCAGCACAAGGAAAGCTACGGGCGCTGCAAGCGGCTTGCCGGGGGCAAGATCCAATTTCATGCCTTTGCCGGCGCGTCTCACGGCTTTGATGGCACCGCCAGCGGCGCCTTCACGGCCAGCAACATGCGTTTCGGCTACGGGCCGCACCCGGAGGCGCGCGAGCAGGCCCGCGCCCTGGTGTGGCAAGTGTTGAGCCAAGCCTGGTCGCTGCAATTCTAGGAGAGAGACATGCAAGGTTTCCGCGTCCTGTTACTGCTCTGCCTGCTGCTGTCTGGCTTCCCGGCAGCGGCGCAGCCGCAGGAAATCATGCTGAAAAGCGGCGAGAGCACGGATGTTTTCGAGGTCTACTGGATCGACACGTCGAATTGCCGGTCGCAGTTGAACCGCATCCTCGGCATCGACATCCTGAGCGGACCGGAGGGCTTGAGCGCCAGTATCCGCGAGCAGACGGTGACGGCGCGGCGGCAGCATTGCAGCCAGCAGGTGCCGGGCGGCTGGGTGGTGTTCACGGCGGGCAATGTGGCGGCACCGGTCAAGGGGCCGGTGCAATTCCGCGTGCGCTATGACACGACCGAGGGCCAGCGCCAGTCCAGCCATACGCGGCAGGTGGCGCTGTTTCCGTAAGCTGTTTCATGAACCGGTATAGGGCGCCGAATTGGCGAAGATGTTGGGCATTTCGCGCTCAATCCGCTGCCAGTCGGTGGCATCCTCCATCCAGAAGATCACCAGGCCATTGCGGTCGGTGATGATGGTGCCGGGAACCCGGCGCAATGATAGCTGGCGATAAAGATTCTGCTTGTTGCCAAGCTGGCCGCCCTCGCGCGGATCGAACAGCGCTGCATCGTCGATGCTGCCGCCGAGATATTTCCGCCCGGTGGCAAAAGGCTCGCCATAGACCACCAGCAGCCGGTTCATATCGGGATGGTCTTTGAATTTTTTATAAAAGGCCGTCATCTGTGGCATTTCACGCTGGCAGGGCCCACACCACGAGCCCCAGAAATGCAGGAAAGTGATGCGGCCCAGGCTTTGCCGGAAGCGGTATTCCTGATCATCGGCAGTCCAGAGCGGGAAATCCGGCAGCCTTTTCCACATATCCGCCTTCACCTCGGCCGTGCGGGCCATCTCTGCGGTGGGAAATTTCAGCGGGCCGGTGCTTTGTGCCCTGGCAATTGGGGGCAGGCCGGCGGCGAAGAGCAGGGCCGGCAGGCCGAGCAGGGTGCGGCGGGCAAGCGGCATGATCGTGCCTCCCTTGAACTTGAGATGATTGTGGTAAGCCTGAGGAAACCAGGCACCGATTCCAGTTTGGTGCGGCAGATAAAAAGTATGAAACCGCCACCCTGTTTGCTGGCGTGAAATCATCGTCAAATCATGCGTTCCGGGCACGAAACCGGGCATTTTCGCGAGTGCTTCGCAGTTGCTGCGACTATCTTCGCTAGTCACTCGCAACAGCAGGCTTTTGTATTGCGCGATGCGGATGTGGCGCTTATGCAAAACCCAATCGGGTGAGCAATAGGAGAGCGCCATGAAGGGCGACAAGACCGTTATCAAGCATCTCAACACGGTGCTGAAGAATGAGCTGACCGCCATCAACCAGTATTTCCTGCATGCGCGCATGTGGAAGAGCTGGGGCTATGAGAAGCTCGGTCATCACGAATACAAGGAATCGATCGACGAGATGAAGCACGCCGATCAGATCATCGAGCGCATTCTGCTGCTCGATGGCGTGCCCAACCTGCAGGATCTCGGCAAGCTGCGCATCGGCGAGACGGTGCCGGAAGGCCTGAAGGGCGATCTCGATCTGGAGCGCCAGAATCGCAGCGACCTGGTGGCTGCCATCGGGGCCTGCGAAAACGCCGCCGACTACATCAGCCGCGACGTGCTGCGCCACATCCTCAAGGAGACCGAGGATCATATCGACCATCTCGAGACTCAGCTCGGCCTGGTCGACAGCCTCGGCATCCAGAACTTCCTGCAGTCGCAGGTCTGAGAACGCTGATCCGGCTCAGCCGTCGCGGGCGCACTCATAGAGTGCCACCGCGGCGGCGGCCGAGACATTCAGGCTTTCCACCGCCCGGCCTATTGGTAGGGTGGACATCGGCAACTTGGCCAGGAAGTCGCATTTCTCCCGCGTCAGCCGGCGCAACCCCTCATCTTCCGCGCCCAGCACCAGGGCCACGCGCTTGATGCCAGCCACCGCCTGCGCCAGCGTCTTGTCGGTTTCCATTTCCAGGCCGACGCGCCAGAAGCCGTATTCGGCAAGCTGATCCAAAGCGCGGGCGAGGTTGGTGACGCGGATCAGCGGCAGTACCTCCAGGCCGCCCGAAGCGGCCTTGGCCAGGGCGCCGGTGGCTTCCGGCGAATGGCGGTCGGGCAGCACCACGGCCCGGGCGCCGAAGGCCGCCGCCGAGCGGATCACCGCGCCGATATTGCGCGGGTCGGTCACCTGGTCCAGCAGCACCACGATTTCGCGCGCCCCCGGGGTCAGGCCGCCCTGCGGCTCGGTCAGGGATTCGATGCCCGGATCGTCCAGCGGCTCGACCTGCAATGCCATGCCCTGATGCACCGCCTGGGGCGGCAGCAGGGCGTCGAGGCGGGACTTATCCACAATCTCGGGCTGGGGCTGGGCGGGCAGGCGGGGCTGCACCTGGGCCAGGGTTTCGCGGGTCAGCACCAGGCGGCGGCAATAGCGTTCCGGATTCGCCAGGGCCGCGAGGCAGGCATGGGTGCCGTAAAGCCATACCGGGCCACTGCCTGGCGGGGCTTTGCGGTGGTGCCCATGATGGCCTGATTTCTCAGGCGTATCATGGCGTTGGCCAGGGTTTCTGGCCTGCTGTCGCGCTTCGTGTTGCGCGGGTCGGGAATTACGGGGGGGCTGATGCTTGCGCCGGCTCATGGCCGCCTTTATATTCCGCCGCGATAGAGGCAACAACATTGCCGTTCCGAGCCCAGTGTATCGGGGGGAGAGTGGCGATGCTGAGCCTTTTGTCGCGTTTTTTAGCCGATGCCGGTCGTTGGTTTGTGTGGTTTTTCCCTTGCCGGGAAAGGTGCCAAAGGAAGCGATTGGAGAGGTGCCCGAGTGGCTAAAGGGGACGGACTGTAAATCCGTTGGCGCACGCCTACGCTGGTTCGAATCCAGCCCTCTCCACCACCTTACGCGCTGAGGCCGTGCAAGCGGTCGCCAGGCCTCCAGGTGGACGGTATGAAAACGCGGTATTGGCGGGTGTAGCTCAGTGGTAGAGCCCCAGCCTTCCAAGCTGGTTGCGTGGGTTCGATTCCCATCACCCGCTCCAGCCTTAGGTGAGTTTGAGTACTGAGCGGACAGCAGATCAACAGGTCACGGCTGAAGCCGGGCCGGACAGAGCAGGACGAGAGCCATGGGCAAGGCAAAATTTGAGCGCAACAAGCCGCATTGCAATATCGGGACGATTGGTCACGTTGACCACGGCAAGACGTCTCTGACTGCGGCGATCACGAAGGTTCTGGCGGAAGCTGG